>NZ_JBLGTY010000008.1:0-141330 GCF_047470845.1 Candidatus Enterococcus avicola
TATGTTTTTTAATACCTAAAATGAAAATGGGGCTGAAGAATCAATTCTGATTCATCAGTCCCATAAATTATAGAGCCTAAAAACCAGTTAGACCTTTGTCTAGCTGGTTCTTTTTTCTGCTTTTTTGAGATTCGCTTGTAAAAAATCACACAAACTCGTACAATAGGATCAAAATAAAGGACTGACAAAGGAGGAATTGCTATGAAGTGTTCCTTAAGAAGGTGGCAAATGAGCGATGCGCAAGATTTAGCCCATGCCTTAAATAATCAAACCATCCACGATTATTTACGAGATGGGTTGCCATTCCCCTATACGGTCGCAGATGCACAAGCCTATATTCGATCTGTGGAGGAAGCAGAATTTGCCTTTGCGATCACTGTGGATGACCGAGCAGTCGGCAGTATCCGTGCTGTTCGCAAAGAAAATATCCATTATAGAACGGCTGAGATTGGCTACTCGATTGCACAAGAGTATTGGGGAAAAGGCTTGATGACCCAAGCTGTTCGGCAACTATGTGACTATGTATTTACTACATCAACTATTGTTCGTATTTCTGCTGAATCTTTTGCGAAGAATCATTCCTCTTGTCGTGTGTTGGAAAAGGCAGGTTTTACGTTAGAAGGCGTTTTGCGAAAGCATGCGGAGAAAAACCAACAGCTGTTCGACATGAAGCTCTATGCGCTGATTCGTCAAGAGAAAGACGGGCAGAATGACCACAATCAAAAAGGAGAAACCTATGAATGAACTGCAAAAATTACCAAACGTAGGTCAGGTTTTAGCGGATCACCTGGTTCGTATCGGCATCAATAGCCCTGAACAACTACGCACAAAAACGGCCGAAGAGGTTTTTCTAGCTATCCGCCACCAATGTGATGCGGACGCTTGCTTGCATATGCTCTACGGCATTGAAGGGGCGATCCAAGGCATTCCTAAAGCGCAGCTTACATATCAGAGAAAACAAGCGTTGCGCCTTTTTTTCAATCAATTGAGTTAGTAAAGTAATGCGTCATAAAAAAGTACTTTTTAAGAGCGTTTGTTTTTAGATGCTTCTTATCAAGTGCTTTTTTACGACTTGTTTCCTCATTCAGCGAAGACACATTGGTCACATTGGTATTGGTTCCTGAAATCGCCGCAGTCATGGACAGAATCGTTTGCCACTGAAAATCAACTAGACATCTGTCCCTAGCTACTAGAAAAGACCTTTTGCTTGTTCCAAACCAGCTTCCTCATTATACTTACTCTATCTAGTAAATTACTAATTTACTAAACAAGGAGTGAGAATAATGAAAATACCAGAAAACTTGAAACATAAGCCCGTCATTAAAGTGGAAGACTATGATACTGTTGACGGAAAAAATGCGTTACATACAGATGCAAAAGGCCTTTCCCTCGGATTAGCACAATGGAATGATCGCGGAAAAGTCGATATCTCAGGCAAGGTTTGGCGCCATACAGGTGAAAAATGGTCTCGTCAGTCAGAAGAACTACCCCTCACTAGAATCTTAGATCTAGCAATCTTAGTGGCGCAATCTAGTTTGTATTTTCAAGAGGCCTATCGCCATGAAAAGTTTTACGATCCTGAAAATCCGTTGATCGAGATCATTGGCCTGCAAGGAAATCGGATGACCGTTGAAGTAGACACCGAAAATCCTAAAATCGATGAAGACATTCTGCTTTTTTATGATTCCTTGCAAAAAGATGGCGAGCTATACGGCGAACGCTTCAAAATCCTAAAGCGGCTTTTAGATGAGCTAGGTTATTAAGAAAAGGAGCAGATTGCCATGACACAACATCAACCGTCTTTTGTCGTAACGAAAGGACGCGCTTTTAGCAAAATAGAACAAACCATGATTTGGAAAAAACCACAAAGTCATCAGACCAGTGCTGAAGAACTACGAATTGCTTCAGAGATCGCGTTGAATTGGGCGGATCCAGAGATGAAGATCTTCAATGTGTTGCTGGAAGGCGATGCTGGGTCGGGTAAGACTCAGTTGGCAAAGGCACTTTCTGCCGACTTGCAACTGCCCTACACCAAAATCACCTGCTTTGCGGATATGGATAAGTCAGATGTATTTGGTGCTTTATTACCAGTGATCAATACCGACCAAGAAGAGGACAAGGACTTGCTGGATGCGATTTATCAAAGTGATTGTTTTGAAGATGTCTTGGCATTGATCCAGCGGCATTTTTCCTTGACTCGTGAGCGGGCACGGGCGAAATTTGCGGAACTGATCGAACGGATTGAAACCAGTGATCAGCAACCGACGATTCAATACAAATTTTATCCCTCCGAAATCGTACGGGCGCTGGAAAAAGGCTATTTGCTTGAGATTCAAGAACCAACGGTCATTCGTGATGCTTCGGTACTAGTGGCACTAAACTCGGCCCTTGAACAAAACGGGATGCTGAATATCCCGACTGGCTTTGTTCGACGACACCCTGACTGTGTGGTGATCATCACAACGAATCGGAATTACCAAGGCAACCGCCCCTTGAACGAATCCTTGCGAGATCGGATGCAGCATGCTGAAAAAATGGATTTACCTGAGCTAGCAGTCATGGTGCAGCGAGGCATTGCCAAAACCAATTATCCGGACAAAACGACTGCAGAGAAAATGGCTGAAATCATCCGCTTACTAGACGTGACCGCTAAAGCCAACGCCATCAAAGGGGTGGCGGGCATGCGTTCTTATTTTTATTGGTTAAATGCAGTCAAACAAGGACAAGATCCCTTTACAGCAATTGATAGCAAAGTGCTCTACAAAATCACTACCGATCCAAATGAGCTTTCTCTGTTACAACAGGCGTTAGAAGCTTCAGGGTTATTGGCGCAATTGCGGCTTTTGTTTTCTGGACAACCGCTAAATGCCTTTAAAGAACAAATCAAAGGACGCAGAATCAGCAGCGAAGAGGCTGACCAACGCAATGTAGTGGAAGAAGGCACGCCCATCCTAAAAAATGAGCAAGTCCTTGAGACCGCCAATCAAGAAACTGAGGCGGAAACGATGGAAACCAGTGATTCTGACAAACAAGAAGCGAAAAGCGCAGCAACTGAGGCGACGTTTTCAGAAGAACTAGAACGCAATAGTCATGATGGCCAAGCAAAAGCTGGGAGTGAGACACAAGAGGCAGCTCCTGCTTCTCATTCTTTGTCGATCGAAGCGTATGAAGCCCAGGAGAAAGAAAAGAAAACCACGGCATCAAAGGCAGCACGTCAAGCATTGAAAGAATCGATCCATGCCAAAGAAGGGCTGATCGTTCATCGACCACCCGTCGATTTAGAAAAAGCGACTGAAGCCCAACAGCGTTTGCAGCCGTTGCTGCCGATCGTAGAGTCATTGATCAAGCAAACCCAAGAAGTATTGGAAAACGAACAAGCTTCGGCATACAGTAAAGGTAAGTACAGCGGTACACGCTTTGATGCCAGCAAGGTTGCTTATCAGGATTTTCGGACCTTTGACAAGAAGAATCCACCTCACGAACAGCCTTCCTTAGCTCTTGCTTTGCGCATCGATGAATCAGGTTCGATGATTCGAGAAGATCGGATATTGTATGCCCAACAGGCGGTCTTAGCGGTGAATGCTTTTGCCGAACGTTTATCTTTGCCATTGATGATCTATGGCGATACAGCGGACGTGACCGCTCGTGAAAAAACCTCGCTTTTTGCATACAAAGAATTTAATGAAGGCTTTGAATTTGTGCCAGAGAAACTCATGACAATGAAGCCTCGGCAAAATAACCGTGATGGAGCTGTCTTGCGCGTGCTAGCTGAAAAGCTGGCTCATCAGCCGGCAACCACTAAATTACTCTTGAATATCAGTGATGGCCAGCCAAAAGCTCTTCCTGATTATACAGGGGGAAAAGCCAAAGAAGATATTCAGCAGGTGATCGCTGACTATGAACGACAAGGGATGCTATTTCTTGCAGCTGCTATTGGGCAAGACAAAGAGGTGATCAAAGCGATTTATGGGGAAGAACGCTTTATTGATCTTTCCAATCTAACAGAATTTCCGCAGCGTTTGTTGCAGCTACTAACAAGGTATTTGTAAACGTCGATAGGTAAAAGGAAAAGAGTGTGGACTTCGTGCCGCACTCTTTTTTTGATCATAATTATATTATGTAAACAAGATGATATTTGTCTAAATTTGGATAGTTCTGTAAAATAGACGCCAAAAGGAGAGATATCATGAACAAATGGCGGTACTTCTACTATCCTTGCCAATTCGGCTGGCACGCGGCTCTTCGTAGGCGCAGTTTGCTGATGAGTGGTGTGTTGGCGATTCTTTTACTGATCATCGCCATCTTTGCAGAGCATTGGCTAGTGTTTTTTCATCAATGGCTACAATATGAAACAAATAGCAGTGAGAATCAGATGGATCTCACGTATGCCAGTTGGCTTTTCTTTTTGCAGTTGCTACGCTTCGTACTAGGCGTTCTAACTGTAGGCTTGATCGCCGCCTTTTTATGGCACTGCAATCACATGTATCGTTTTTATTTGATGGGGGAGGAGCAGCAATCTCTGAGTATTCGGTTGTTGTTAGGACAGTCTCCGTTGTTAATCACCTTAGAAGAACTTTTCTTTGTAGGCATTCAAAGCATTGTTATTAGTTTGATAGGGCTTGTCAGCGGTTTGTGGCTTAGTCAAAAAGCACTGCAGGATTTTTTCCATTTCTTTCATCTTCCCGCAGGCTTTACTTTTTGAATTTCCCTTTAAAGGTCTATTAATCGCTCAACTTGGTGTGCTCTTGCTGCTTTTTTTGTTACGATTCCGCGGTACAAAGAGGACGGTTGAAGAGATTCTCGTTAACGGATGTCCGAATGGGTGAGGGGATGATAGGCTGCTTTTATTTCCCTCTTCCAAAATGCGAACATATGTTTTATAATAGGTGAAACAAGACAAAGGTCGTGAATTTGTGAAGACATCCTTAACTTTAGAAATGGAAGAGGCACTTTATTATTATTGTCGGGAAAACAGTGATATTGTGGTAGAAGAGGTAGTCATGCCAGATGATCACGGCATCGTGGATACTTTGAGTTGTCGCTTGACGACTGAAAATACCTTTGAATGGCGTTGCTACGAACTCAAAGTTAGTTTGGCAGATTTTCGCTCAAAAGCAAAACTATCCTTTATTGGGAATTATAATTATTTTGTCTTACCCAAGGCATTGTACGAGAAAGTCAAAGATCAGATTGGACCTACAATTGGTGTTCTGGTCTATCATGCATTTCTTGAAAAAGAAACGGGCAGCAAAGGGTATTTCAGTGTCGAAAAGAAGCCCCAACGGCAAGAGCTACAGGTTCCAGAAAATGCCTTATTGTTTCGGTTGATTTCGGCACAAGCGCGAGAAGTCGGCAAAGCAAAACAGACTGCTCGCGGATTGCGGGTATTTTCAACAGAACGTTTGTACCAAGAACTGAAGAAACGTCAGCCTGAGTATGACTTGTTCGGTGGTGGAGTCAATTACTATGATCGATTTATTGAAGATACTCAGCTGCAAGCGATCGAAGCCTTGAAAGAAGAATTGGCCGCTACGAGAGCAGCCTATGAAGCACTGGAAAAACGTTTTTTATCAAGCGAGTAAGAAGGAGAGAAGAAGATGTACTTCCCGTATATTCGTGGAAAACAATTTGATTTATTGGCGTTGAAAGCACTGTTGGAACAAGATTGTTTGTCAGACGCGATCCAGCCGATCATTGAACCAGTCAAGCAATCAAAAACGTTTTGGACGACCATTGACCTGTTTCAAAGGAAGCAGCATCCTTTTTATCTGGTTCGCAATCCCCAGGCGGGGGCTTTTCTGACGGCAGAGGGGTTAGCAGAGTTGCAAAATGTTGCTGCCCCTAAAGCAATGATCGTAGATCGTCCCATTGAAACAGTGGAAGAAAAGCCTGATTTTTGGATCATCCATCAAGCGGACCAAGCACTCGCTAGTGATTGGCGGGAAAATACACTGCCGGTACTGGTAAGCAAAGAGTTTCGTTTGTTAAATAAAATCAACGGCCCGAAACTACTGATGGAAGATCCGTTTACCCGTTTACCTAAAAATAGTTTTTATACAGAATGTCCAGACGAAGGATTTTCAAAAACCCATCATCTTTATCATAAATTGGGCTATGCGGGATTTAGTGATTTTTCTGTCGATAGCAAAATTTATTATGAGCACAGTTATCCCTCAAAACGGTTGGTTTTGCATTGGATCTATCCAACAGCAGAGCAAGACTTGCGAATCGTTCACTTATTTTCTGAGGAAGAATTACCAAGTCAGAAAGAAAAGTTTTTCGAAGTCATGGAAGCTTTGTTACAGCATGAGGAAGAGTATCCTACGCAAACAGCTGGGCTGCAGCTATTAGTTGCTGCCTATCAGCAAAGGTCGTTTCCTGGTATGGGCGTTATTCGGAAAGCTGCCGTTATGAATCACTTGGAACTCGTCAGTCGTCTTATGTAGTCGCTATACGCATACGATTGTAGGCTCTAACAAAATACTGCCATTTATTGTACAAAACACCTTGATTGCACCCATTGTTTTCAGGATAGTGATAAAATCAGGGAAAAGGAGTTGGCGCTCGTGGGAACAAAAGATAGAGAATATTATCGAAATGAAGGAAAAGAATTTGAAAAAAATAAGAAAAACCTGCTTATTCGACGTTTAAATCAACTAATTGTTGTCTTGGTCATTTTGATCATTGTCTTTTCAGCGATCCTGTATTACATAGTTTGAAACTTTTGTTGCGGTCATTGCTTTATTGGCAGCAATAAAACGAAAATTGTACTTAGATGACTGTGAACCCTTGATTAGGACTCGCTATGGGAATCTGATCCGTTTAGGTGAAAACTGAACGCCACGAAACGTTTCTTATTTATCGCTGCTGGTTTGCCTGTGATCAAGATTCCCATTAGGCTATTAGTTAGCACAAATTTGCTGGGTTAAGTACGAATCAGTACTGATAAGATCGTGAACAACGATTACTTGACTGATTCATTGAGTTTGGCCAGCAGCTGCAAACCAAAGCTTGAATTCAAAGATTCAAGAATCAACAAAATCAAATACAGATAAAGGTACAGATATAATTTGCCAGTTGATTTTCTTATCAGTTGTAGAACAAACAAAATCTAAAACTATCGCTCAAATGACCATTTTTTTGGATTATGCTGCCAATTAGGTGAATTTGAAGGAAATAATCCTAAATAAGAGGGAGGAGAGCCGTAAAATTACCAGCCAAATACGGTGTTCGAAAAATTTTATATTTTAGTTTACATAATATATATTATACAAAGTTGTTTAGAATAAAATGCAGCTCATTTTTGTTTACTAAAGGATGCATTTTTGCTCATTTTGCCCTCCCTTCCTATGATATAATGAAGAAACAGGAGGATTTTTAAATGAGTAACCATGAAAATGAAAGTTTAAAATTATTTATTGTGGGAATTTTAATGACCATTGGCTATTTTGTTTTTGATTGGCACTTTGCTCCCATATTGTATGTTGGACTCGTAATCAGCGTTTTAGGTTTATTTTCTGCAATTTATCCAATAGTTAGCGAACGCAAACGTTTTGCTTCAGCGCAGTTAGATACTATCGATAAAATGTCTGGAAAGGAATTTGAGCAATACACTGCATTTTTGTTAAGAAAACTTGAATTTAACGGGATTAGCATGACCAAAGCGTTTGGTGATCAAGGAATTGACGTAATCGCCTCTAAAAATGGGTGCAAGCATGGTATTCAGTGCAAACGTTGGAAAAATAAAGTTGGCAACAAAGCAGTTCAAGAAGTTTACGCAGGGATTGGTTATTATTCGTTAGATAAAGCGATTGTACTGACAAATAGTTATTTTACTGAATCCGCAAAACAATTAGCAGCAAAATTGGATGTTGAGCTTTGGGACCGTTCTAAATTGATCAAAATGATTGAAACTGTGCACACGAACGATAAGAACTAATTTTCTATAGGAATATTTAAAACCTACATACACCCATTTAGTCCGAACAGTCAAAATCAAAGGCGATAAGAACATAAAATAAGTTTAGGGATACATAGATCTGCTTTACTATAAGATAACAATTATTAAGGAGAATAAAAATGAAAAAGAAGAAGCAATTAAAGCTAGTCTTTTTACCAAAAATCTGGGCGTCACTCCTCTACTTGCTTTTCGTGTTCACAGCCCTCTTCCTCTACTTGTCAAAGTACTTGGACATTTCTTTCTTTACTTCGATGTATCCTGACTTTTATCTTCATATCTCCAATTTTTCGATTAGTTTGATTATTGGCTTACTGGGGTACTTTTGGCTTCTCGTAGGTGCGCCATTTAAAGCCGTCACACTATTGACCCTGCTCTTACTCATTGCCAATCTATTGAGCGAGACTATCTTTGGCTTTATGAACACCCCTGATCGAATCGATTTACTTTTTGGGATTGCAGGAACGCTCGTCGCATATTTTACTTTGGCAATGATCAAAAGACACGGTTTAGTCAAGAATCAATCGTTTTGATTTCAACAGTCGTGACTTCTCCTTATATGATACCTTCGCTACCTAGGTTCAGCCCATTTTTTGGGAAAAGAAACATCTTGCTGCAGTTATTTAGCCGAAAAAAGCACTCAATAAAGGGAGTGCTTTTTTCGGTTCCATTGGCGATACTTTCGTATGGCTAGTCACTTGGTAGCCAATACAATGGACTTAGCTGTAGATTTTCCCAATACGGGTTGTGAAACCCTATCAAATAGTGCATAGCTAAATACCCGAAAATCATAAAGCCAAATGACAAAGTCACGATCCGTCCCCACCGTGGTATTTCTTTGATAAATAGACCTAGCATACCTATCAATAAGGGGAACGAATAATTAAACAGTAAATCACTTCTAATATTTTGGTTCAGAGGATCCTTCATTATTTTGTCATTTAAGCCCCAACTTATGCCGACGATCACAAACATAAGCGCCAGAATAGTCAATCGTTTGCGATCAAAAAGCCACTGTTCTTTATCTTTCCTACTTGCAAAGTAGATCGTAAGCAGGACCACGATTAATCCAGACATACTATTCTCCTTTTTCGCCAGCTATTTTATAAAACGTTCATGATTCCTTCAGGATAAATTATAACATATATAGTATAAAAAAACGATACCCGCCACTATCCCCTTGTTTGATGCACTTTTTAGATGTTTCATAGAAGAATCAGAAATTTAAAAATCTGTTCGCTTTACAAAAGGGAACGTATGTTTGTATTATATAGATAAGAGGTGATTGCTATGGGTATGCTGCAACCATATGAAGATCGGAAAAAGCTAAAGTGGCAAGGATTCTTTTTATCTGAGCATACAACTGAAATTGAAGAAGAGCCGACACGCACGTTTGATTGTCCACCTAAGCCGTCACTCACAACGGAAGAAATCAATCAATGCTTATTCGAAGCGATGAAAAAGAACGTAACTGTGGCGATCCAACGAGAAGAAGTCAATGAAGAAGGCGGCTATCCCCCAGATATTGTCGGAAAAATCAGCGGATACGACACATTGGGCATTTATTTGACGGGAGAAACCACAGAAAAAATCCATTATGATGAGATTCGTCATGTTGCTTTTTATGAAGAGAAAAAATGGTTTGATCTCAACGAATGATCCGCTTTTTACTACTTACTAAAGGAGGAATACCTGATGCAAACACAAAAAGGCGCTGTCTCAAAACTAAGGATCGTCTCCTTTGCCCCCTCCCCTTTGGTCCGCTTTACACTAGGCACCACCAACTGTTTGATTGCGAAGCACAGTTTGAATTTTTTAGGGGATGTTGATGAGGGCATGTTTCTAACTGTGGGTGGCTATTGGAATAAGCGCCACCAATTCGTGGTGCAAAAGTATACGGTGTACGGCAAAACAAAAATCATGTTGGATATCGATGCCTATCGACAAAAAACAGTAAAGGCGGGTTCACTATGAGAGCAAGAGACCTCTTGACAGCACTGACAACGTCGTCGAGTGCAGCAGATTACCAAGGAATTTATTTAACTTACAAAGAAAACCTGATTCCTTTTACGACGATCGCACAAGATAGTCATAACCAATTGATTTTATTTTTCGAACCCAAAAAGCCTGCTCTGACTCTGAAAGAATTATATACACAGCTAATGCTGCATAAGAATTTGGACTTGCTCTATTGGGATGGCGAGTCACGACAAAAGGTATTGGGGTTTCGTGAACAAGAAGAAAAAATCATCCTTTAGTCCCCTCGCCTATTTTGGCACACAACAAACGTTGAAAATCTCGGCAAAAAGAAAAAAATGAAGTATACTTTGTGTAAAGACTAAAGGAGTTTATCATGAAAAATCAAAAGATTACCCAAATGAGTTTTGCGAAAGTCTATCCTCTGTATATTGCCAAAGCAGAACGGAAAAATCGGACAAAAGAAGAAGTAGATCAGATTATTACCTGGCTGACTGGGTATGACCAAGAAACACTCCAACAGATGGCTGATGATGTTTCTTTTGAACGCTTTTTTAAGCAAGCCCCTCAGCTCAATCCTGCACGAAAACAGATTACTGGTGTGATTTGCGGGATTCGGGTAGAAGAGATCGAAGAGCCAATAGTTCAAGAAATTCGTTACCTAGATAAACTGATCGATGAATTGGCGAAAGGAAAAGCCATGACGAAAATTCTGCGCTCTGCTGAATGAGGCGTTTTTTTCGAGTTGCTATTTAAGAATCAACGCTTTATACTAGAAATACCTTGGCAGGGGCAAATCATTGCTCAAAACACAGTGGGACAACACCCCACTGTGTTTTTTTATCCTGCTTTTCTTGACGACAGCTTGTAACCAGGCAGGCGATCTTAGTTTAGTTCAACCACTTAGCATGTAGTGCCCTTTGAAATTGGCCGCCTTTTCATGAAAACACAAGAACATTGGCTGCGGCTCTCCTCTTCTTTACTCAACAAGGCGCTCTTGACACGTACAAAAAAACACTCCTCTTATAGAAAGGAGTGCTAACTATTACTTTTTCATTTCTTTGATCTGTTCTTTTCGTTTCAAATACGCCAGCTCTTTTTCCATTTTGCGATAGCGAGCGAAGGCTGCTTCTGAAAGCTCACCGGCAGCAATAGCTGCTTTTACCGCACATTTCGGTTCTGTTTCATGCTGACAGTCTCTGAAGAAACAACCTTCAGCATATTGACTGATCGCTTCAAAGGATTGCTCGATCGAAGCTGACCGAACGGTACTGATGCCAACTTCCCGCATGCCAGGAGTATCGATGATCATTGCGCCAGAGGGCAGTGTGAACAACTGGCGACTCGTCGTCGTGTGTCGTCCTCGACTATCCTCTCGTATGTCATTGGTTTTTTGAACGGCTTGTTCCATGAGCTGATTTAATAAGCTGGACTTCCCGACGCCTGACGAACCGATAAATGCACTGATTTTTCCGTCTGAAAAGTAGGCTTCTGTCAGCAATTCGTTCGGTTCATAAATAGAAGTAGCGAATGCTTTCACACCAAAAGCATCGTTTAATGCTTGCAGCAGCTCTGCTTTTTCATCAGCTGTGACTTGATCGGCTTTGGTCAAGAGAATCACTGGGTTTGCGCCACTGTCCCAAGCGATCGTGACAAAGCGCTCTAACCGAGCGAAATTAAATTCTTCATTGGCGCTAGTTGCAATAAAAACCGTGTCTATGTTCGCAGCGATCCCTTGTTCATCCGTCCGATTTCCGGCTACTTTTCGTTGTAAAAAACTCTTTCGTGGTAGCAAAGCATCAATCAAGAAATGATCTTGATCATACACCTGCCCTTGGACAAAATCACCAACAATAGGATAATCCTTTGGCGCTCTTGCCTGTTGACGAAATTTTCCTGAAACGGTTGCTAAACATTCTTCTCCTGTGGTCAGGCGGACTTTTGCGATATCCTTAGCCTGAAAGACCACGATTCCTTGTTTTTCCATGATTTCCCTCCAGTTAATTAGGAGGCCGCACTTAAAAAGAGAAACCTCCGAGTTGATGTTGCTTCATTTGATTTGTCATAGGACATTTCCCCTTTCTATGTTGTGCTCATCATGTGATGTCGCTTTATTATACCACTGGAACGGACAGTATGCTAAAGCAAATGACCCAAAAGAACATTTACTGAAACGAAGTAGATAAACAAGCCAGCAATATCTTTGATCGAGGTGATGATCGGTGCCGAACCGGCTGCTTGGTCGATGTTTAGTTTAATAAGTACAAACGGGACTAAAAAGCCAAGTGCTGCGGCTAAGGTCATAGCAAAAACTAATGAAATCCCAACAGCGACCCCTAACATCGGGATCCCTTGCCAAAGTGAAGCAGCGGTTCCTGAGATGATCCCGACGATCAAGCCTAGACTCAAACCGATCCAAACTTCTTTAAAGAAATGTCTGGTGAAGGTTGAAAGATCAATATGCCCTAACGACATCCCCCGAACAAATACAGTAGAGGATTGTGTACCAACGTTTCCACCCATATCCATGATCAAAGGAATAAAAATCGCAACGGCTGCCACCGACTCTAACGTTTGTTCAAATTCATCAATGACGACCCCAGCTAAAAGTCCAGCCACTAAAGTGATCACTAAGAATGGCAAGCGGACTTTCCAGATTTGCCACAGGCTGCCATTGATCAAAACATTACTACGGTCTGCTTCGTTGGAGGCGACATCGACCAAACCAGCGGCATTAAACATGTCTTCCGTTGTTTCCAACTCGATGACATCGATCGCGTCATCGACGGTAATGATCCCAACGATTCTTGATTCCTTGTCTACGACTGGCAGCGCAATGATATCTAGTTCATTTAGCAGACGGGCTGCTTCTTCTTGGTCGGTGTCAGTGGTCACATAAATAACTTTTTGGGACATGATCTCACTGATGCGTTGATCCCCTTGTGCTATTAAGAGATCTTTCAGCGACAAAACACCTTCTAACGTTTTCGTTTGATCAGTAACATAAAGTGTATAGATCGTTTCTTTTTCTTTGGCTTGCATTCGCACTTTTTCCAATGCTTGATTGACTGTCATATCTTTTTTCAATGTAATGAATTCCGGTGTCATCAAGCGACCCGCAGTTTCGGCTTCATACCCTAGTAAGAGGTTTGTTGCAGCTCGTTCATCAGGCGCCAACGATTGTAAAAGTTTTTGTGTTACGGTCGCTGGCAACTCATCCAAAAGCCGTACACGAACATCTGGCGCCATCTCATTCACAAATTCGGTTGCTCGTTCATCGGTGAAAGAGCGTAATAAATGTTGTTGGGTAGCTGGTGTCAAATCTTCAAACAGGATAAGGGCTTTGTCTTTCGGTAACAGTCGGAAAACGATCACTTTTTCATCCGCGGATAAGTTGCTGAATAATTGTAATAGCGGCAGCTCTTCCATTCCTGATACGAGTTCTTTTAACTTTTCAGAGTCTTTCTTATTTAAATAATGTAAGATGGTTTCTTGCTGGTTCATGGGATACACTCCTTCTCCTATAATTTTGGTCAAAGAAAGAAAGGCAATCGTTCAGAAAATTGTCCAGTTTTCTTTCGTTTGAACGTTGTCTGCTAGACAGCTGAAAGTTTGTTCCGCAGCTGGAGATGACTGTTATTAAAACAAGCATCAAAGGGATAGAGCAGCAACTTTATTCATTATATCACATAGTTTTTTTAAAATATGAAAAATATCACTCGCAGACGAAAAATTCTTTTAAAGGATGTTGCTTGTAAAGAAAATTGACTGAAGTTTGTCAAGAACAAAAGGCAAAAGAAGCTAGCAGACGCTGTAAAACATCCCCCGCAAATGGTATGATAAACTAGTTGTGATTTTTTTACTCACCGTTTATTCTAAACCTATATCAATGAAAAGAGAGGCAATAAAGAGATGGCAAAGAAAAAAACATTGATTGGATCGATCACTGCGCTTCTCGCACTCGCAGCAGTTGGCTTTGGTTTCCTACAAAACAATGACCTATTTCCAAAGCAGGAAACGCAACAATCAGAGGTAAGCACCCCTTCTGCTAAAGATATTCGCGCAGACGAATTGGCACAGCTAACCTACCAAGGCATCCAAACAATTGAAGTCAATCAAAACATCCCTGAGTTTTCAGAAGACGACCTTTCACTTGAAAATGGTGCCTGGGAAGCATACGGCGACCTTGACCACCTCAATCGAGCGACTTCGGCTGAAGCAATGTTGAATCAATCCTTAATGCCTACGGAAAAACGTGGCGATATCTCCAGCGTGAAACCGACAGGCTGGCGTAATAAACAGCTCCCCAATGGGAAATATTTATATAATCGGACACATTTGATTGGGTTTGCTTTAGCTGGCGAAAATGCAAACTGGAAGAATTTGATCACGGGAACTAGTCAATTGAACAATCCAGAGATGTTGCGCTTAGAAATGGATATCAACTACTATCTCAAACAAGACAAAAACCATTATGTTCGATATTCTGTCACTCCAATCTATCGTGATGACGAGCTGGTTGCCCGTGGGGTACAGATGCAAGCCCAATCTATTGGCGACGATACGATCCAATTCAACTATTATATCTTCAACATCCAAGATGGTGTCACGATCAACTATGCGGATGGCAGCAGCGAGATTTCAAACGAAGATATGACGCAACAGGAGAATGCGACAAGTAGTGAGAACAACACGACAACAGCCACTTCTCAAAACAGTGAAACAGAGGAGAAACAGAAAGAATATGTCGATCAACAAGGAAATGGTTTGATCAAAGGATCAAGAAGCGGCATCTATCATTTGCCAGGATCTAAATACTATGATGATACGACGAATCCGAAAGAATGGTTCAAAACGATCGCTGAAGCGGAAGCTGCTGGCTACCGTGCACCAAAATAAAAAAGCCTCTAGGCTTTTTTATTTTGGTGTTAAGTTATTCTTCATTGCCATGCGTTTGTTTTTCGTCTGCTAAAAGTGCTTGTCGCAACGCTTTGACATAGGCCTTCCCTTCATCTGTAAAACGAACCGAACGTGACTTAAAGCGATAAGCTCGGTAAATTAGGCCTCTTTTTTCGAGACGCAGCAAATGACGATAAACCAAAGAGGTCGTTTTTATTTCTTCATTGGCACAGATTTCTCGTATGGTAGGTGCGCAACCTTGAGCTTGCATATATTCATCAATGAAAAGTAAGATTCGATCTTTTCTAGGCATAAGTCCTCCTTTCCGCAAAACAGTCTTCACTGCTGCAAATTCGTAAAAACCGATAAACTGCTGCCTGGTCTGCTTTTTGTCCGATCAATACACTGAAAATCTATTGATCTGTCTCTTTTCCCCTTCTTCCAACGAGTAAAAGATCTTTTTATACGCTGAAATTTTCCCCTTAACGAGAAAAGCATCGGCTAGCAACGCTCTTTGGTATTGATTTTATCAAATTTAGCAGCAAAAAATAGTAAATTTCAAAAATATTTTCCTTTTTATTGACCTAAAAATAAATAGAGCTATTATTTTTTCTTAGAATTTGTTATTCTAAATTTAAGTAAAGGAGGATTTTATGTTAGGGATCGGTTTATTTTTTGTAGGAATTACTTTGATAATCAACGGCTGGGGCAGCTTACTTCACATTGACTACCGCTCACTTGCTTTGATCAATCTTTTTACAGGTTCGTTATCTTTTATTATCAATCTAATCTATATACTTCAGGGCGCTTATTATGAAGCAGGCACTGGCTTTCTCTTTGCCTTCACGTATTTGTTGGTAGGGATCATTTACCTTTTTGATTTAGATCTACGTATTTATGGGATTTTTGCGCTATTCGTAGCCATCAATACCTTACCTTTTGCTTGGGTCTCTTGGCAATGGGAGCAAGATCCCCTCTTTGCATTGATTTGGTTAACATGGGGAGCGTTATGGTTTTGCGGCTTTTTGGATACGATCGTGAAGGTAAACTTTGGTCGTAAGATTCATTATTTTGCGATCGCTTGTGGTATCTTCACTACGTGGGTCCCAGGCTTGCTGATGCTAGTAGATATCTATTAAAAAAAGAGTGATTATCTCAATGATAATCGCTCTTTTTTAATAGAAAAATTTAGGAAAATTGTTTTTTTTCTAAAAAGTGTTCAATCTCCTGCATCGCTTTCTGAGGACCATTTGGCAGGCGCAAAAAGAATCGTTGGCATGAAATCCTCCTTATGTATCGAGTCCATCCACTCGTTTCTTTCAAGTATACTAAAAGTAGGCACATGTAGGAGAAGTTTTTTTGCAGATCTTCTCGTTTATCTTTTTACATTATTTAATTAAAAATTTGCTATAATAAAGAAAACCTTTCAAGGAGTAAACCAATGCGAAAAAAAATATCTTCCTTGCGGCTTAGTACATTATCAAGCGGGCTCATTCTCTTTGCTTTCTTTTTCTTGATTCAACAATTTTGGGAAATGGTTGTTTCTGACTTTGCACTTTTGCCTTCGCTGGCATTCATCCAAATTCTCTTGATGATCCTTTCAACCTTTCTCATTAGCAAGTTTGTTAAAAAACGCTCGTGGCGGCAAGTGCTTTTTGGCAGCTACCTATTCATCATCGGCTCGCTATTTTCTTTCTGGCTAGCAAATAATCCATTGGAGCTGCAAACAGTCATTCTTTATATGATAGGCGCTTTTTTTGGCGGCATTCTTTGGGAATATTTGGCCCAGCGCTTGGCAACAGATCTTCTGGCCAAAGAACATGAACCTCGTTAACAGAGGTTTTTTTCTTTTTCTGATAGAAAAGGCAAACATTCTTCGTATATAGTGTGAAGGGGTGAAAAAGGTGCAGGATGAAGAAATCATTGAACGAATCAAAAAGAAAGACTATGCCGGCTTAGAAGAACTGTTAGCTGTTTATGGTGATAGCATGCTGAGGACGATTCATAGTGTCCTCTCCCAACCGCATGAAGTGAGCGAGCGCCAAGATGTAGCGAACGAAGTTTTTTACGAGGTTTGGCAAAAGATTGCTGCGTACCAACCAGAAAAAAGCCGCTTGATTACTTGGCTGCTTTTGATCAGTCGTAGTCGTGCGATTGACCACAAGCGGAAGTTGAACAAGCGCTCACTTGAAGAAAAACCTGTTGATGAGCAGGAACTAGCTATTGAAGAATCACCTTTGACAAAGGAAACCTTTTTGGGCTTTATTGAAGACCTTGAAGCCCTCGATCAAAGGATTTTTCTGCTCTACTATTTTTACCAAGAGTCACCCGAAACCATCGCAGAGCAGACGGACTTAAATGTCTCAGCGATCTACAATCGTCTTTCCCGTGGCCGCAAACGCTTAAAAGAAAGGATAACTATCGATGGATTTTAAACAGTTAGTCTTAAATGAAAACAATTCACTGACAAAAATATCTGAACAAGAAAAAGCAGCAACCTTCGAGCTGTCCAAACAATATGTTTTCTTGCAAGATCTATTAGAGGAGCTTCAGACGCTTTTAGCAAAAGACGAAACGATTCTTGGCTATCTGCCTTTGACGCCAGATGGAAACCTCGCCTTCGCCAATCAAGGGCTTGGCGCCTATGCCTATGCAACAACCGAGAAAGCAAAAGCATACCGTGACATCTTTCATGATACCCGCGGGAATCGTTTGTTGGTTTTCACAGAAACCCGAATGCTTTTTCTGGTCATCATCGACTATTTAGAAAGTAACACCTATTTCAGTTACCCCTATGAGACCATCAAGGCGTTCACGATCAAGCCAAGAAAGCTGATGAAGCACGAATCACCAGAGGATAAAGAACAATTCCATTGGGGCTATTTCGACTTTCAGGCAGGGACGCACATTTTCTCAGAAGTACTGACGAAAAAAGACTACGAATTATTTACGTCCTATCACGAATCGATCCCTGCACTCAAGAAAATTCCGATTCAAAACAAAGTTTACCGAGCAGCGAAATATCAGTATTTCCTGAGTAATTGGCATTTCAGTTTTCGCTTGATGACCGCTTTCAACCTGCTTTTCCTGCTGCTGTTTGTATTAATGATTCTCGGATTTTTCTTACACATTGGTCCACTAAAAGGATTTTATTATAAGGATCTGTTGGACATTGGTATAGTCATTTCCCTTTTTTATAGTAAGAACATCTTGCCATAAAAAAGGATTGCTGCTCCTTCCTAGGCATTTCTTTTATATCAATTGAATAAAGCACCAGATTTTCTACAAAAGAGTACCCCTTGCAGGATTCAAGTCAAAATGAATGCTGCAAGAGGTATTTTTTGTCTCGGACTATTGGGATATTCCTAACCGTTCGTTTTTTCATTTCCTTTTGAAATTCTCAGATTTCTTGTGAACTTTTCAGAAGACTCCACTCATAATTTCATACATGCCTAATGGGATTATTTTTTCCTTCACGCTTGCTTTTTAGGAAGAAACGTTATGATGATTTTACTTGCTAGGAGGTGTGAAAAATCGAACTTATCGGACATTTGGTCTTTTGGATCCCGTTTTGTCTTTTTCTAGTGATTGGATCGTTTTTCATACAATGGCGGAAACGTTTCGTTTCAACCCTTATTGCAGCGATCCCATTTCTCTTTTTTATGGTAAAAATATTCAATTATCGGCATTATGAGCCAGATTCTGTTTTCATCATCTATTTGGTCGGGCTCTTCTTGTCGGCGATCTTACTGATTGCTGCTGTCCGTCGGCTGTCAAAAAAAGCCTAAACCTAGGGTTACTAGAAAACAAAGATATTGCTTAAATGAAACCCAGCCTAACTTTAAGGTTCATTTAAGGTTCACGGACTATAGTCAATACGGACATAATAATTTAGAGCCTGTGCTAGCGGAAACTAGCGCAGGTTTGTTTGATTATTTATAGAAAATAGGACAAATCGCTAGCAGGTGTTGGGTAGGCAAAAATCATTTGGGCCAGCGCTTCTTTCGATAGCTGATTCTCCAACACAAAAACGAAGTGGTTGATCAACTCATCGGCCAATGCAGAAACAATTGTGACAGCAACGATGGTATCAGATGTGTCATAAACCAATTTGATTTTTGCATCTTGATCATTGATTCGTCGATAGGTATACCAAGAAGAAAGATCCATCACCTCGCTATGATATTCTGAGGCATTATCGGCAATCTCTTGCTCACTGATCCCGACTCTTGCCAGTTTTTCCGCACCAAAAACCAGCGTAGGGATCAGCGGATAGCGGATGGGTGTTTTCTGGTCATCTATATGCTCGACAAGATAGGCGGCTTCAAAGCTGGCAACAGGCGTCAGTTTGGGCTGCTTTTTCGCTAGCACATCCCCGATTGCATAGATGTGTCTTTGACTAGTCTGCAAAAACTCATTAACTACGATCCCTTGTTTTGACGTTTCTACCCCTGCCTTTTCCAATTGCAGCTGGTCGCTATTGGGTCTGCGTCCCGTGGCACCAATCACTGCTTCTACGGTGAGAGACAATGCTTGTGTCTGGATCGTATAGTGGTTTTGTTCTTTCGTGATTCGCTGCGTGTTCTGATTAAAGTGGAACGAAACGCCTTGGTCCTGCATTGAACGAACCATTTCTGCGGTCAATTCAGCATCAAATCCTTTTAGCGGCTGGTCATTATGATGGATCACATGAACTTCAGCACCTGCTGCTTGAGCGATCATCGCCAATTCGAAGGTAATATACCCAGCACCTATGAAAGCAATCGTTGCTGGCATCTTTTCAAAGGAAAGAAAATCAGTACTGCTTTGTAAATGCTCCTTGCCGACGATGGGCAGTACGGCTGGACGCTGTCCTGTCGCAATGATTATTTTTTCTGCTTGAATCTCTTCTGCGTCCACGACGACCGTATGGGCATCACGAAAAGCGGCTTGTCCGTAGTAAGTAGTGATCCCTTCTGCTAGTAACCCTTGTTTGGTTGACTCTGGCACCCGATCGGTATACGAGCGCTTAAACGCCATCAGTGCCGGCCAATCAATGGCTACCTGTCCTTGAACACCATTGCCTTGCATACGTTTCGCCTCTGTTTTGACTTCTACGCCTCGCATCAGTAGTTTTTTCGGATCGCACCCGCGATTGGGGCAAGTGCCACCCCATAAATCGGCTTCAAAGATCGCCACTGTCTTACCTTTGGCTTTTAACCCGTAGGCAGCAGCCGTTCCAGCTGGACCCGCTCCGATAATCAGTACATCCACCTTTTTCATCTGTCTCCTCCTTCTCCTAAAAAAATATTCCTGCGCTTTCTCTTCCCTTCAAGTATAGCGAATCACGGCCAGTCGACAAAACAATTCGCCTTTAGCGGCTCCTGCGAAAGATCACATTCAGCCCTTGAAGTTGCGTTTGATGTGGTATACTTTTCTTGTCAGTTTAACGACAAAGGAGAATGAATGACTGTGAGTTTTAAACGTTTTTTTCAGCTCTTTCTTTTTTATTTTCTCTCGATTCTGGTGGCATATGGCCTGATTGCATTTCTAGCAGTAGATAACTTTTGGCTGGCGGTCTGTTTGATGACGATTGTCGGCTACCTCACCTTGGGTATCCCACTAACCTTATTGAGTTTAAAGAAGAAAAAATAAGACAACAGACAAAGACACCAGCAACTTTTCTAAGAAGCTGGTGTCTTTCCTCATTGATGCGATTATCCTAATACGATCTGGGCATCTGCCAATGCTTTTTCCACGACTTCCATCACCAGCTTGCTATGGGCAAGGCGTTCCTTGACAAAGGCGTGATCATTTTCGTGAATAGCTTGTGCAAAACGGACAAATTCTTCAAACATACGATGTCCGTGAACGCTGCGATCCTGATGGCTTTTTGCCCCATGAACCGGTTCAACGTCATAACTGGCAAGCATATTCGTCGGCCCATTGACGATGATCGATCCTTTCGTCCCTTGGATCGTTGAACGAATCGTCGCTGTCGAATCTTTGGCGCCGATACAAACGACTTTTGTTTGTTCATAGTCTAAAAACAGCATGCCAGAAGTATCGATCCCCTGTTCGACATTAGCAAAATAGCGGACACTTTTTGGTTTTCCTAAAAGCCCGACGACAAAATGAATATTATAGATATTGATATCCATCAATGCCCCACCACCCATTTTCGGGTTAAATGCAGGTAAAACGGTTCCCTCTTTGAATAAATCATAACGAGAAGAATACTGCGAATAGTTGCATTCAATCACTTTCAGCTCTCCCAATGTTTCAAGCTGCGCTTTAATTCCTTGATAGTTGGCTAAGTACTGATTTGTGATGGCTTCGATCAAAAGCACCTTGTGGGCAGCAGCCAATTCTGCTAATTCTACTAATTCTCGTGTCTGCAACGTAAATGGCTTTTCACAAATGACGTGTTTGCCAGCGAGGATCGCTTCTTTGGCAAAGGAATAATGCAAATGATTGGGCAGTGCGACATACACGGTGTCAACGGATGGATCCGCCAAACATGCCCCTAACTCTGTGTAGACGGTTTGAATCTTGTATTGCTGTTTTAAGTGATTCATTTTTTCTAAATCATTTTCTGTCCCAAAAATAGCGGACAGTTCAAGTTGTGGGACATCCCCTGCCACCGTTAAAAAATCATGGACGATCATGCCTGCCCCTAAAATCGCTAAGTTCATCTTGCTTCCCCTTTTCTATCTTCTTAAATCATTTGTTTCAATACTTCGGTGATCACTTTATGATCCTCTAAATGAGCCAAACCTGACACACAGATAGCACCCGTGACTTTTCTGTCTTCGATAATTGGAAAACCACCACCACAAATTGCATAATGTTCGTCTTGTGCCCATTTAGCAAATTGTATATCTCGATCTTTTTGCGCATAGACGTACAGTGAACTATGCCCGCTTTCTAGTACCGTTCGTTCTTTTCTTTCAAGCCAAGGGCTCTCTTTTCGCCCTGCCATTAAAAATCGAATGATCGGCAAGCCCTGATGAACAACTTTGATCCCTACCGGCTTCGGGTAGTTCCTTTTAACGTACTGATCGATGGCAATAACCAACCGCAATGCGAGGTCATTGTCAAAATGAGCAAACTGCAGCTGCTGTTCTTCTTCCAGGATTTCTGAAGGTTCGATTCGGATCTACTCCTTTACGTTGAGTCAGTTGATGCCTTTAGACGCTTTGTTTGTCAAAAGCCCCATAATCACTCTGCCTTATGACTCAGTGATCACTTGATTGATGCCTGTTTCTAGCATTTCGATTTGTAAAATCGTTTCTTCGTCTTTCACGATTTTCTCTTTGCCATGGATGATCGTTTCATAGACGCCCTCATACACACGGCTATAATCACCAATTTCAGAGATGACTTTTTCTTCATGGTAGTTCCCGTTAGCATCCATATAAGTTAGTGTGCCATAGTGCTCTGGCAAATCGATCCCAAAATCGGCATGATCTGGGAGATAAAACTGTTTTAGATGCTCTTCTTGTCGATCCTTGGTTTGTTTTACAAAAACGCCGTTTTCGCCATAAACGACAAAACTAGGCCGCTCTTTTAATCGGAAGTAACTAGATTTGACTGAGACTTTCATTCGACCATAAAACAGATCCAAATCGAAGTAATCATTCATGCGATTTTTTCCAAGCAATTGCCGAACCTCATAATGGACATCGTCTGGTTGTCCAAAATAGGAGATCACTTGGTCCAGTGTATGACAAGCGTGTCCGTACAAGTAGCTAGTATTCAATGAAAATTCGGTCACTGACCGTGGAATCTCTGGACGAAAATAATCATAATGCATCTCTACTTCTAAGAGATCTCCGAGCACGCCGCTTTCGATCACTTTTTGCGTGGTCAAAAAATCGGAATCAAAGCGGCGATTTTGATAGCATTGCACAAACAAGCCTTTCTCTTGCGCCAGTGCGAACAATTCCTTTGCTTGTGCCGAAGTTTCCGTAAAAGGTTTTTCGATCAAGACATTTTTCCCATGGAGCAAGACATCCTTGCCTAATTCATAATGCGAATGACTGGGGGTCGTGACCACAACTAATTGAATTTCAGGATCACGGTAGATATCCTCTAAGTCAGAGGTGTAATGAACGCCTTCTAGTGTTGGCCAGGTCAGCTTGCCGCTTGGTGAATAGATCGTCTTTACTTTGATCTTATCCTGTAGCTTGGTTGAAAAAGGCAGATGGTAGCGATTGGTGCTTTTTCCGTTTCCGAGATATGCGATAGTTAACATTGTGACGCCTCCTATGAATTGATAGCTTGATTATTGCTGATATCCTTCGAAATGAGAAGTCTTTTGCCAAAAACAGGTTCTTTTGACCAGACTTTTTCGCACACTGCTCAGTGGTTCTGAACATTTTTACCAAATTGCCAAAAAGGTACAGTTTTTGCTTTTGGTTTTCTTTGTCCTAGGCTATGATTAGAAAGAGGTGGTTTGATGTTATTAAGAGATAAATTACGGCTTCAAGAAGGATTGACCAATACGGAGAAACGGATTGCCGATTATATTTTGCAAAATATCAATGATGTGCCTTCGTTGACGATTGAAGTCATCGCTAAGCATACATACACATCCCACTCTTCCGTCATTCGTCTAGCCAAAAAGATGGGGTATGAAGGATTTAAAAGTTTTCGCTTAGGTCTGGCTGAAATTGCCCATAATCAGATGTTCAACCCAACCTTTGTTGACGCGAATTTTCCCTTTTCGCCTAAGGATCAAACACCTGACATTTTGAAAAAAATGGCCGATCTAACGATCAACTCGATCCACAAAACCCATGCTCAGGTCGCTCCAGAAATGATGGAAGCAGTGGTGCAATCGTTGGAAGCTGCGCAACGGATTTTCTTATTTGCTCGCGGCGATTCTCAGATCCGGGCAAGAAGTTTTCAAAATAAGTTGGTCAAAATCAATAAGTATCTGATCGTTGCTGATGAATATGGGGATGATGCGTGGAATGCATCGAACGTCACGCAAAATGATTGTGCCGTGTTTATTACCTACCGTGGGAAAAATACGCAATACGAAAAAATCATGCAGCACTTTCGTGATGTCGGGGTACCAGTGATCGTGATTTCTGGCAACGCCCATGCGAAAATCATCCCATTAGCGACCCATGCGATCATCGCTTCTCATGATGAACGTGATTTTCTCAAAGTCGGCACCTTTTCTTCACAGGTCGCCTTTGAGTATATTTTAGATTCACTGTTTGCATTGCTGTATGCCAAAGAATACCAAAAAAATATTGTCGAGTTAAGAAAAAAACAAACTGTTTTGGAATCAGGGATTCTCTCAGAATACCCGTAAACTGAAGAAAAGAGGGAAATGAAATGATCAATTGGGGAATTATTGGTGCCGGAAATATCGCCAATCGCTTTGCTGCAAGTTTAGAAAATTTTCAAGACGCCCAGCTTTATGGGGTTGCTTGTCGTACGATGGAAAAAGCGCAAGCGTTTCAAGCAAAATTTCCGTGTGATGCCGTCTTTGATGACTACCAAAACCTATTAGATGATCCAACTATCGATGTCGTTTATATTGCTTTGCCACATTTGTATCATTATGAATGGATCATCAAAGCCTTTCAAGCGAAAAAAGCTGTTTTATGTGAAAAACCAGCAACCTTGACTGCACAAGAAATGCGCGATGTACAAAAACAAGCTCAAGCACACGAAGTCTTCTTTATGGAAGCCATGAAGCCACGCTTCACCCCAGCGTATCGCAAACTAAAAGAACTTGTGGATGGTGGTCATATCGGTGAGCTAACAAGTGTCACGACTACTTTTCGCCGCCATTTACCAGTCGAAGGCAGTTCTTACCATTATCTGCCAAAACAAGGGGGTGCTTTATTGGATATGGGGATCTATAACTTAGCCTTTATCCAAGATTTTTCACCAGAAAATTTAACTGCCGAACTGATCGATTACAGCCTGTATGAAACTGGGGTTGATACCTATGTTGAAGCACGCTTTGTCAGTGAAGACTTTGTTGCAGTGATTGAGACTGGATTTGACCAAACAAAAGAGACGGTGGCGGAGTTACAAGGAACAAAAGGGAAAATCACGATCCCCAACTTCCATCGCCCCGCTTCTTTTACCGTGACGATTGACCAAGAAGACACGGTCTATGATATTGGGTACGAGATCGATGATTTCCATTCGGAGATTCAAGCAGTTCATACCGCTCTTGCACAAGGACAACTCGAAAATCCCCTGATGTCCTTAACGGATAGTATTGCCTGTATCGCTTTAGCTGATGAACTAAGAAGCTTACTAGATGCGGAAAAAAAAGACAATTAAGATCATGCCCCATCGTTTTTGAATAGAACTGACCAGTGGTTGCCACTCGGTCAGTTTTTTTGTCAAAAATTGAGCGCTTTCTTTGACGCTATTGAAATGGTTATATTATATTTATTGAGTATATTTTTATACAAATAAAAAAAGAAAGGAAAACGCTTATGACTCCAGAAATTATAACGTATCTTATTTGTTTATTGACCTTCGCTTATCTAGCTGTGACGGTTTTTACTTTTGTAAAAAATCGTCGGACAGGTGACGGCTATCGCCTCCGTATTTTTTACGTGTTGGCAGCAGCACTCGTCTTTTTGCTTTCCGTTTATGCAATCGCAACCGGTCAAACCTATGACGACTTAGTGACATCGATAAATGATCTTTTTCAATAAAACAACGACGGCACGAACCCCAGCGGATCTCTTCGTTTGTGAACCTGTGGTTGAGGGAAGGATCAAAACAGAAACGAGCCAATGAAAGACTGCTAATCGATGGCTTTTCCATCAGGATCTGCTAAGCCGAATCAATGTCTTTCAATAAATGATGTCTGATTTTTTATGGAGGTGTGCATGCTCATTCAGCTTAAAGAAGCGAAGCTTTCCGATCTGCTTTCAATCTACTTGATACAAAAAGCGGCCTTCAAATCCCTCTTTCTCCGTTATCAAGACAAAGAAACTTCTCCCTATTTACAAAGTTTCGAGAAGCTAAACGCAAAGTTTTCTGCGTCGAATACCACTTATTATTTAATCATGACCGCTCAGAAAACCGTGGGCTTTATAAAACTGACGGTTGAGCAGGAACATACGACGAAGCTATCTTCCATCGCCCTTCTTCCCTCCTACGAGAACCGCGGGATTGGTAGACAAGCAATGATCTTGATTGAAAGGAACGTACAAACAGATACGATTCGTTTGAATACGATCCTGCAAGAATCCAAACTGGTTCACTTTTATCATTCTTTGGGGTATTTCCCAACAGACAGGTTTCAAAGCCCCTCTTCAGCAATCTGCTTTGTCTCCTTTACGAAAAAAATTGCTGCAAAATAAAAAAGCCATCTCGCCTTTCATCGGCAGAGATGGTTTTTTCTATCAATTGCCATCCTTTACAGCAATCATTTTTGTTGGTCCTGCAAGGTGTCATCGGATTTTTTACGCAATCGCGGAATCTCTTTCACATTCATTAAATCTAAAAAGAAAGTGAACAATGGGATCCCGATGATCAAGCCCCACAAGCCAAAGAGATGTTCGCTAAGATACAGGAGAATAAACGTGTAAAACATCGGGATCTCTGTTTTATTAGCCATCAAGCGCGGATTTAAGATATAGGATTCCAACGCATGAACAAACACTATGATCAATAGAATGTAGATCACGTCATTAAATCCGCCGATAGAATAGGCAATAAACGTCAATGGAATACACGAGATGATCACACCAGCAACAGGAATCAAGCTGAGAAAGAAAATCATCAACGCCAAACTCAACAGCTGCGGAAAGCCCATCACCGCTAAGGCGAAAACAGTGATCGCTGTATTGACTAAGGCGATCACCAACTGCGTCTCGATCACATTTCCGAAAGCCCGCGTAAACTTAGCTCCTAAATAGTAAACATCTTCAAAGAACCACGCCCCTCGCCCTTGCAAAAACAGCCGAGAAAACGCAACGGTCTTTTTGTTATCGATCATAAAGAAGAAGCTAAGCAGAAAGGAGATCAGCACAGTCAACGCCAACTCACCGAAATTATACAGATAATTGATCACGACCAGAACGCCGCTTTGTAATTTCTGGATGTATTCGCTGGTCTGCAATAAATTCAAGACATATTCGATCAATTCATTATTGGAGTCTGTCCGTTGGTAGAAATCAGCAACGGAATTGACTAATTGGACGGATTGTTTGATGATGATAGGTACATAATTTGTTGCTACTAAATAAAGAATAAAGACAATCAAGCTGTAAGTCAGGATGCTCGTAAGCTTGATGGGCAGATGGCTTTTTCGATGGAGCAAAAGAACCAGCCGATAAATCAGATACGTAAAGATAAAGGTCAGCAAAAGAATGGTCATCAGACTGCGAAACAAAAAAAGAATGCCCGCAAGCATAAACAGGACCGTCCAGCGCCGCAACACAAGATTTTGAAGAAAAGCATTATAGTATTTCATCTGTAACTCCTTTATTCGTTGCAATGGAGCAACGAAGCATTTCAGTAGTGCCTAAGAATTATCTAATCATTAAACTATGCAAATAGCAAGAGATTTTATTTTTCTTAATCGAGCGAAAAAATGAAACAAAAAATCCTTAGAAGAATCGTTGCCTTTCTTCTAAGGAAAAGAGTTATTGGTAAACGGTCTTTCCTTCGTTTACGGGTAAAACCGAGTTGATGGACAATAAAAAGAAGCTGGCAGCCAACAGATCAGCACTGCCGCCTGGAGACACATTTTCTGACTGGCAGAAGGCTGCTAGTGCGTGAAATGCTGGGTTCGGCAACGATTGCTGATTGGCTTTTTGTGCGAGTTGCTGAACCAGTGCCAGTACCTCTTGATTGCTGCGGTATAAAATACACGTATCGTCCAGCGTAGCGATGATCGCCAACAGCATGTGGAGCCTTTTTTTGGTCTCATTGGAACAATCCCGAGAAAAATAATCTGCTAGAGCGATTTGAACATGAGGGAACCCAGCAGCAGCTTCCCCATACGCACCGAGATGTCCATATTTGGCTTGAACCGTTTTGCCATGACTTTCTGTTTGTTGAATCAGCGCGCGATCAGGAAATGCAGTGAGAAGCTGGATGTCAGAAAAGACTTCTGGTAAAAAAATCCGCTGTTTGCGACTAAGTTGGCTACTGACGGCGCTGATGAGCAAGCCTAATGCCCAGATGGCTCCTTTATGAGTGTTGATGCCACCAGTGGCTGCCAACATCGCCTGTTCTGCCTTCCGACCGATTGCAGCGATTGCTTCCCGCAACTCTTGAGACATGCTGCTTCCCCAAGACACCAAGGCCATTTCTTCAAAGTATGGCGTCAATGCTCGAGCTGATCGTAGAAAGAGTGCTTGATCCATATCGTGATGGGCACCTGAATCAATGGCATCCACTAACCCAGGTTTTGGGGACAATGTCACTTCTGCAATCAAGGCTTCTTCTACCAATTGGGCGAGTCGTCGACAATTTTCTTCTACAGCTAATGCAAACATCCAACTCCTCCTCTAGTTTTTGATTTGACCTTTGATCGTTACCCATAAAACATGCAAAACATAGCTTGTTAAAAAACCACAGCTGGCAGTTGCCAAATAAGCGACGATGATCATGATGCCCATTGGCAGTTGCAGCATCAAATCTTTGAAGCATAGCAACAAGACTTGAAAGACAAAAACATTGGCAAGATAGGTTCGATACGCATAAGTAGACAGCCACTTAAACGTCCCTAACTGTGGGGCATTGTTTTTGATCATGGTTGATCCAAACATAAAGACTGCAAAAATCAATACTAAGCTATATAAGCTTTGCAATGTATTTAAATACGGTGCATGAGCGAAACTTAGATCACCTGCATAATGTAGCAGATGATTGGCAGATAATAGCCCTAATGCTAAGCCCACTGGCAAGAAAGCGTAGCGAATCTTGTATAGGAAGCGATAAACGGTTTCGTGATAAATCAAAGCGGCTTCGCCATAGATCCCGTAGATCACAAAGCTAAAGACAAACCGATCCAATAAATACCAGCTTTCATGATGCGGTCCTTCAAAAACTTGGCGATCATAAAATACATACCAAACGACATACAAAGCAGTTGCGACGATCAATACTGGCCAAACAGCTTTTTTCTTCGTCAACACTTTGTAGCCTAACCAGACAAAAAACGGCATCAACAATTGGATCTGCAGCATCATGATCGTATACCACAAGTGTGGCGCCGCATCCCCCGTCACATATTTCAGTAAAAACGTTGCTGTGTCAGTATAAGGTTTTCCTTGTTGGACAGCGGGAAACAGCCATAAATAAGCCGTCGTCCAAAGCACATATGGCACGACAAGTTCAAAAAACTTTTCTTTCAAAAATTCTAGATAAGACAGATGTTGACTAGTCTTAACCATGTTATAAACAATAGCAAAAATAAACAGGGGTGCGGTAAATTTCACCAAGACATAAAAGGTACCGATGAATGCTGCAGTCTTTTCATCTTGGGTATTGGATAAGGCAAAAGTCAAAATCGTTTGCATCATTACTGCTGTCACGGCAAATACTTTTTGGAAATCACTGATGTTGATTTTTAAATCGTTGTTCTCAAACATGTTTTTCGCTCACTTTTCTAATAATTACCAAATCTCAGTGGTGAGTTTTGGCCCTTCGTCTGTTTTTACTAAGATTTTTTTTGATGGATGTTCCAAATACTCCTTTAAGGCAAACCCGCCTTGTTTTGTGATAACTTGAACATCGATCTGTTGAAAAAAGGCTGCCTGCTTTTCCAATAGTTCCAGTGGCAGCTTTTCTTTCGTGTCGGCATAAAGCAACAGATCTAAATCACTGGTCGGCTTGATTGCTGCCTGTTTTGCAGCCAATTCAAAACCCAAGCTGCCACCGATTCCCCAAGAATAGTGCTTCAATAAAAGCCGTGCTTGTTGATAGCTGCGGTAAACTGGATAATTGGCTACTTCATTGAATCGAAAGCTCTCACGAGTGATCAATTCCCAAGGATGGATCGTTCGTTTGATCATGTTGCAGGGTGCCTCAAAGGCAAACCGTTCTTGCCGCTTTTCCCCGCGCAACCCCACTGGTAAATAGCTGGGGTTACGGGGTTTCCCACGACGGACGGCCGCAAAAAGCTGTTCTTTTTCAGAAAACCATTTGGGAATATCAATCATATCAAGAACTTCTTTATCTAATTGAACGATATCGTGGGCACGGTTCATTCGTTACTCATTCCATTCTGCATTCATTTTTTCAAATACGTTATTCGTTTCCAGCCGGCCGCTCTTTTTAGCGATCGGATTGGTGTAGCGACTGGTCAACATCGTGTCATTCGTTTTACGCACATCATCAATCGCCTCATTGATCGCTTCAATTACAGTCGCTTTGCTTTCAGAGGTGACAGACTGATCCGTAATGGAGGATAAGAAAGTGAAGATTGCCCCAAGTTTCGTATAATTTTTGATATCATAAGCAATACTTGGTACTTTTTCCGCCGCGGCTTCAATCGCTGCAATCGACCGTTTGGTGACTCGACTTGCACTTTCTTTTGACATTGCTTGAACAGTGATCTTTTCACTATTTAATGCGATCAGACGACTTGATTGCAAGCCATGCGCTAAGAAAGCCCCAGAGATCGCATTACCAGCGATAAAACCGATCACTGGATGACCCGCTTGGCGTAGTTTGGCATAAGCTGCCGCACTATTTGCTAAAGCTGCATGAATACCAATCAATTCTTCATTATAGCCATACGCTTGGCTAGGGACATCGATGACCGCAACGATTGGCCGTTTGATTGCTTTCTCTTTGTCTTCGTGATAAACAGTTTCTAACAGATGGCCCATCTCGTACCCTTCGACTAAACCAACTTCTCCATTGCGTACCCGATACATCGGATTATTTGCGTTTGGCACGATCGCTGTAACAACGACTTCTTCAGTAAAAAGGTCAGATGCAGCTGCATAGACTGTTGCACTAGTTGAGGTTGGGAACTGCAGATTCGTCAATGCTGAAAACCAATGATAACCGATACTGTCAGCAGCAGCTTCTTGGCCTTCTGTTACAGTAATAGGTGCCACTTCAGTTGCTTTATGCGTTGCAAGAGCCTTATTGTATGCCTCGATAGTCAGCGGCTTTGATAGATCAAGTTCGTTTAAAAGAGAAAGATAAAAACCACTTTTTTCGCTGCGATGACTGTCTTTCTTTTCAACCATCGCCGCAATCACAGCTTCTTGGATCGATTCGACACTGTCAGTCACTAGTTCATCGATCATTTGTGCTTCCAAACGTTGTTTGGCGCCAATGGTATTCCAAATCAAATCTTTATCACTGGAATCAAATTCTCTCACGCCAGCTTCTTGTTCGATGACTTCAGGACCGTTCAAACCGATACGGGCTTTCTTCGTCGCTATCAAGTAGCTCATAAGTGCTGAGGTAATCGACATACCGCCAAAAGAACCCACCCGACCTGGCACTAAGCCAATCACTGGCACATACGATTTTATTGCAACGATCAAATTGCCGATTTCTGCGATCGACAATAAGCCGTAATTCGCTTCTTGGAGGCGTACCCCACCAGTATCGAGGATGATGATCGGTGTGATCTGATTGCCCTTTTGGTTTTCTTCCAACACATGCGTCAATGCAGCGATGATTTTAGCACCAGAAACTTCACCGATACCGCCACCTTGGAATTTCCCTTCCATAGCGATCACGACCACGTTTTCTCCAGAAATCGTTCCACGACACACAACGATCCCATCATCGCTTTGTGGCACGATGTCTTGAGCCACCAGATTGGGTGCGATCATTTGGTCGAATGGATCGATCAATTCACGACCGCTCTTGGCATCCAATAATGCATGCACCCGTTCTCGAGCATTTAATTCTACAAAACTATTCTTCATCTGCTAGTTCCTCCATTGCTTGGGTTAATCGTAGGTAAACCACACCGGGAGTGGCGCCAAAGTCGTTGATCACTATTTGCGCACTGATTGGATAGCGCTCAAAAAAACGCGTCAAGACATTTTGCCACACATCGCCAAAGCCGTCACTTCCTGTACAAACTGAAACGGTGGTTTCTTGTTTGTCTGTTGGAAAAAGCAGAATTTCCAAGTCACCAGAACCCACCACGCCAACATGGACTTTTTTGGTGACTGGTTTCGTTGTTTGATACGTATAAGCTAATTTTTCCATCTCTTCTTCTCTCCTCTTGCTCTTATTAAGACCACGTTCTGAATTTCATTGGCGGTTCGTACAACCCATCGGACCATTCGATCAAATCATCAACGGTTTGAGCTGCTAGCAATGATCGTTTGGCATCACTGCGTTTGATCCCTAAGTCTTCTGGTAATTTCACGATCCCCGCTTTGCGAAGGGCATCCAGAGAAGCTTTTGTGCTGGTCATTCCTAGTGGGGTTACACCACCGATGGCTGCGATGGCTGCTTGTTTTTCCTCTTTTGATTTTGCTTTATAAAGATAAGCGATGCCTTCTTCTGTCACGATATGCGTCGTATCTTCGCTATAGATCATAATTGGGGCATTGGCTAAACCAGCTTGCTTTTGGACAGCCAACGCATCTAACGTTTCTACAAAAACAGGTTTTTTATTGGACCCATACGTTTCAACCATTTGAACGACTAATTTTTGTCCTTTTGCTAAAGGATCTGTTTCATCCCGCAAGGATTGCCAAGCTGGAGTCGAATGCCGACGGCCCCCCGGATTATGCCCCATATTTGGTGCACCACCAAACCCAGATAAGCGGCCTTTCGTCACTGTAGAAGAATTTCCTTGATAATCTAGTTGTAAGGTCGAACCGATAAACATATCGATGGCATATTGACCTGCAGTTTGGGATAATGCTCGATTGCTGCGCATCGTGCCGTCTTTTCCGACAAAGAATACATCGGGTCGAGCGGCAATATATTTTTCCATACCAACTTCCCCACCAAAACTGTGGATGCTTTCGACCCAACCAGATTCGATAGCTGGAATCATCGTTGGATGAGGATTCAAGACCCAGTTTTTCGCTACTTTTCCTTTGATTCCAAGCGTTTCTCCATAGGTTGGTAAAAGTAACTCGATCGCAGCGGTGTTAAAACCGATCCCATGATTCAACGATTGTACTTCATGTTCTGCATAGATTCCTTTTAATGCCATCATCGCCATCAAAATTTGTAATTCCGTAATGTTTTGCGGATCTCTCGTAAAGAGGGCTTCTAATTGATACGGTTGGTCTGCTACCACGACGACATCGATCCAATCGCTGGGAATGTCGACCCGCGGCAAACGATCGACCACTTCATTAACTTGAACGATCACAATCCCATCTTTAAAGGCTGCTGCTTCGACGATCGTTGGCGTTTCTTCCGTATTGTAACCTGTATAAAGATTTCCTTGGCGATCGGCTTTGTCCGCCGCCACAAGGACCACATTCGGAATCAAGTCGATAAATAAGCGGCCATATAATTCCAAATACGTATGAATGTCCCCTAATTTCATAGTTTTGTCTTCAATCATTTGGGCAACGCGCGTACTTTGTGCGCCTGCATAAGAAAAATCGATTTTCGCTGCAATGCCTTTTTCAAATATCGTCAAATGTTCTGGACGGGAGATACTCGACATGATCATATGCAAATTATTGACTTTTTGAGCATCGACTTGTTCTAAGCTTTTTGATAGGAAGCTTGCTTGTTTTTGATTGTCGCCTTCAAGGACCACTTTGTCTCCCGGACGGATCAACTGTTCTAAAACTTCAATGATCGCTTCCGTTGGGACATAGTTTCCATCGAGAAGATGCTCGATTTTTTTCATGGTTTGGGCCTTCTTTTCACGTTTACTTGCCCAGTTTCTTGCAGGTTTTTCCATTCTATTCATCTCCATTTTTGATATAGGAATAAAGCATCATCCAAGCCATGTTGATCCAAATTGATCACACGGATCGCTTTGTTTTCACCAAATTTTGCTTGGATCAGTTTTGTTAGGGTATTGCCAGGAGGAAATTCAAGAGCCAAATCAAGTCCTGCTTCGTAGGCAACATCCATGATCTTGTTCCACTGCACCGGATAAGCAATATTTTGCAGCAAATCTCGACGGATCTCTTCAGGGTTCATGGTCATCCGACCATCCGTATTTTTGAGGTAGGGACAGATAGGCACATCAAGGAATACCGTGTTCATAAATGGCGCAAACCGTTTCACGGGTTCTGCCATCAACACACAATGGGACGGGACAGGCACTGCTAAAAGTTTGGCGGTTTGCGCATGATAATCTTTCGCTTGAGCTAGCGTCTTGCGCAAGCCTTTGATATGACCAGAGATCGTATGCTGCATGGGGCAATTTTCATTTGATAAATAGACGGGAGCAGCAGGATCAAATGTTTTTGCCACGAGCGCTTCTGCTTCACTTCTCGTTACACCAACCAGTACCCCCATGGCATAATCAGTCGGATAGGCTTCTTTCATCAATGTCGCCCGATGATAGACCAAGCTAGCGGCATTTTCGAAACTCAAGCTTTCACAAGCTAACGCAGCGGAAAAAGCGCCAATCGAATGCCCCGCCACAAGCTGAGGTTGCACACCAGATGCTTTCATCTGGTCCGTGTAAAAAGCCGCTTTTACTAAAAGGGCCAACTGAATAGAGACGGTATCTTGTTTGAGATCCCCCGATACAGGGTGTAAATCAAAGCCTGTCGCCTGTTCTAGCCGATGGAAATAACTGGCAGGCACGTTCTCAAGCATCTTGCTGGTCTGACTGCCTTGTCCTGGGTATAAGAAACCTGTACTCATGAAACACCTCCTAAACAATTTCTCTTTCCTGTGTCATAATAACGGAAGTTTGTTATAATAAAAAATACCAGTTTCGTGAATATCCATAACCAAAAGGTATGGAAAGAGGAGTATCTGATGAACCTTGATCATTTACGCTACTTTAAAAAAGTAGCCGAATCGAAAAATATTACCCAATCTGCACAAGAATTATACATCTCACAACCTGCCTTGAGCCGTGCCATGAAACACCTAGAAAGTGAACTAGGCGTTCCTTTGTTCTATCATGCCGGTCGGCATATCGAGTTGACGATGTATGCTGAAGAATTTTATCCCTATGTCGTTGAGACGTTAGCACGTTTCGACGAAGGAATGAGTGCGATCCAAGCCTTAAATGGAGAAATGGTCCCTGCAGTGACGATTTACTCTGAAGTCGCTTCTGTTTCCTTGCCCAACTTGGTGGCGACATTCGTTGAAAAGCACCCTGAGATCCAACTTTCGATCAAGCAGCACGGCAGTAAGGAGACCAACAAAGAACAAGCCTTCTACATTACCTCTGAGCCAAAGAACGGCTTGACCAATCTGCCAATATTCACGGAACCCATCTTACTGGCGATCCCCAAAAAGCATCCCTTGGCAGAAAAAAAAGACTTGCAAGTTGCCGATATCCAACACGTGCCTTTGCTGATGCTGGTTGAAAACAGCCCGCTGCGTAGAACCATCGACGAAGCTTTTGAAGCAAAAAAAATCAGTTTGGCTATCGGTTCAACGACGGACGATCCGGCGACGTTGCGCTCCCTTATCAATCAAGGACTAGGAATCACGTTCTTTCCTAAAATTACTTGGGGCTATGAAGATGAGGCACCTTTCGTTTTACGTGAACTAGCAGATTTCCCCTTATCAAGGACGATCTATTTAGCATCAAGCTTTACTAAAGGTCATCCCATGACAAAACTAATTGCAAAAACGTTGATTGAATTTTATCTTGGCTAAACAAAAAGAAGCGTCCATTCGCACGTTAGCTGTGCAAGTGGACGCTTCTTTTTTCTCTCCTATTTACAAAGGTTGAATCATCGGCTCGACCGTACATTCATTCACATTGATCACTCCGATCTCTTTTGACTCGCCACACTATTGGCTGCCCTAGTCAGGTGAGACCCCATAAGATTTGTTACACGCCTTCCAGTACGGCTGCCTTATCATCGCTTATGCATCAGGCAATTGATCGTATTCTTCATCACTGACTGCTTCTAACCATTCTGAAGCACCAGCAGTAATCGCTACATGGGCAAACCAACTATTTTTTGCTGCACCATGCCAATGTTTGACCCCTTCCTTAATGACTACGACATCACCAACAGTAAGTTTTTGCGGTTTCTTGCCTGCTTCTTGGTACCAGCCTTCTCCTGAAGTCACCAACAACAATTGATACCCACCATCGATATGCCGATGCCAATTGTTGCGGCAACCTGGTTCAAAAGTCACATTGCCAACGTTGACTGGAATCGCTGGATCAGCTACTAAAGAATTCAAGTAACTCTGACCGCTAAAATATTGTGCATAGGCGTCATTTGTATTGCCTAATGAAAAGATTCCAGCTTCTTTTGCTGCATCGAGTTCTGACATTTATTTTTCCTCCAATTCAGCTAGCTCTTCTTGATAAACCGTTTTGGCGATGTTAAAAGCAGACCAAGCTTTGGGCCAGCCAACATAGAAAGCCAGATGAGTGATTACTTCTGCAATTTCTTCTACTGTGATCCCGTTTTCCTTGCCAATCGTCAGATGGGCAGTCAATTGTTCAAAATTGCCACCCGAAATCAAGGCAGATATCGTTAATAAACTTCTTGTATGAGGAGCCAATTCTTCCTCACGTGACCAAACTTCACCAAATAACACATCATCATTTAATTGCGCAAATTTCGGCGCAAATGTCCCTAGATTATCTCTTCCTGCAGTTTGTTTCTTTACCATATCGATCGACTCCTTATTCTATTGTGATAAAATGCTGGCTCACCCAATTTTCAATGGCAGTATCCGCCTTATTCACTCGTGAACCACGGATGGCTAATCCAGGATAAATGAGGGCTTCAGGACAAGTTTTTTTAAAGTCTTCTAGGCTATTGCCGAATCCTGAGCCTTCATGAGTACAAAAGGGAAAAATAATCTTCCCATCGAAATGATGGTCTTTTAAAAAACTCGCCACGATCATCGGATAGGTCCCCCACTAGTTGGGAAATCCAACAAATAGTACCCGTTCTTTAAAAAACGCAGACGGTACTGTTTGATAGCGGGGAAAATCATTAGCAGCTTTTTCTTTTTTTGCATGTTCGACCATCGCCCGATAACTTTCAGGATAAGGTTCCACAGGGTCAAGAGTATAAAGGGGGCATTGCAGCTGCTCTGACAGCTTCTCTGCTAGAATCTGCGTATTTCCTATGCCCAGTTTTTTGAGCTGTCCCTCAATCAGATTTTCACCAGCTCGTGAACAAACAAGTATTGCCGCCATTGTGTCACCTCCTACTCTTTGTTTCCTGATAGATTTAATGGTAAGCCAATCGAGTTGGATTGGCTAATGCTTTTTCACACAAGACCTTATGCTTACAAAGCATAGCTGGTTTCAAAACACAAAAAAGAAGCGGATATCACCGCTTCTTTTGATGTTTACACTGAGACTATTGAAAGGAATCGCGAAAACGCCGAATAAACTCGATAACGACTGGTGACAGCACACGATTCTTTTTCCAGACCAATACACAGCTGGTCTCGATTTGTGGTACTAAAGGCAGAAACTTGATTGCCTCATTCCTTCGTTCTCCGACTGCTCCGCTGATGGTCAATGCCGAACCAACATGGTTTTCTACTAAGGAAAAGACATTGAATATTAAATTGTAGGTGCCTACGATCGGCAATGCTTTCACTGGTGTCTTCGACCATTGACTGAACATTTGCTGTACTTCTGGACGCTTGGAGATCAATAAAGACACACCTTTGATGTCTTCGGGTGTTATTTCTTCTTTATGCGCAAGAAAAGAATCAGCCGATGTCAAAAAGCCCCATGTTTCTTTTCGTGGAAGAACGATTTTTTCGTACTTCTCGATTTCAATCGGTTCGATCAAGATCGCTAGATCCAACAAGCCTTTTTCCAGACAATCGCTGATGTCATCTCCTGTACCACTATGAATATGAAAGCGAACATCAGGATAATCATTGATAAATTCTTCCAACATCAAGGAAAGCGTATCGGAATTATCTGCTTCCACACAACCAATCGTGAAGTGACCGCTAAATAAATGTTTCTTACGATCTTCAAACGCTTGCATTGTCTGGTCTGTCAAACTCAAAATCTCTTCCGCACGGCTTTTTAAAAAACGCCCCGCTTCCGTTAAAACCATTTTACGACTATCACGAGTGAATAGTGCCGTCCCTAACTCGTCTTCTAATTCTTTTAATTGTCGACTCAATGTCGGTTGTGTGATGTGGAGCACTTCTGCAGCTTGAGAAATCGTCCCTTCCTCCGCAATCGTGTAGAAATATTTTAATAACCGAATTTCCACAAAATCTCCTCCTCATTTTTTTCTTTTGCATTCAAGGTGTTCGAAACAAAAGAGAACCTCCCTCTCCAGTCTCCTTATCAATTCTTATGATAACAAAGAATCACTGTTCCAGCGAATCTAGCTAAAAAAGCGTAGGAAATTGCAGAATTGTAAAAAGATTCGTCAACCACATGTAAAAACTGTTCGCTTAAACGAACAGTTTTGTCAGCTGCTTGCTTTTTACGGCTTTTGGCGTAGGATATATGAGTATCTTGGTATGAGTCCTCATACAATGATTTGGAGGAATACAATGTTAAATTTATCAATTCTATTATTTTGTGTAGCGATCGCTTTACTCGGACTTGCAGGATTCATCTTTAGAGTGCGTGCGTTGCTGAATAAACGTCCGTGGAATGGTCCTGTATTGCCATTGTCGGTTATTGGTGTGATTCTTTTCATCGTCTCTTTGGTCATGATCTACCTTTCTTATCCGAAATAACAGAATTGTAGTCAACCTAGAACGAATAAATTGGAAAAATTGACTATTCTCGGGAATAAGTAGGAGCTTTTGCTTCTAATCCATCAGCGCATCCCCAAATGATTCATAAATCAACTTCATTAGTTTACCATAATTATATTATGATTATTTCGGTTTGTGGTACATCATGAACATGTAGCCAATTGAGAAACGGCTACTAAACTTGAATTTTGCTAATATCCTAGTTCATCGAGCCAATTCAACAGATTCGGTTCAGCCTCTTCAACACTTCCCGCTCTTGCTGCAAAGCCTTCCAGAAAGTCATACGCTGGATACAACGTTTGAAGTTCGTTTTGACTATTGGTCAGTCCACTTCCCCCATGGGTTGCAAAAGGAATGATTTGTTTATCCGTAAGATCATAGGTTTCAAGAAATGATAAAACGGCTCTTGGGGCACGGTTCCACCAAACGGGAAAGCCGATAAAGAGAACATCCACTTCAGTCATTTCGGCAACGTCAGTCATCAACGTTGGTCGGGCATCTTCTTCCACCTCTCTAGTCGCAAAAGCTGTATGTTCATCGTAAACGTTAGGGTAACCTACTTCTGTTTGAATCGAGAACAACGCACCGCCGGTCTGTTCAGCAATCATTTCTGCTATCACCTGGACATCTCCTACCAAGGTGTCATCGATTACATTAAAACTACTTCCAGAAACTGCTTCGACCGCTGGTTCATGCTCTAAATTTTCTGGTCTTGTGAAGTAGGCGATCAAAATATCCGCCTCTCCATCAATCCCTGTTTCTCTCATTTGTTGCGTAACGGTGTCACTAGTACTTGTTTCCGTTGTACCAATGTCTGGCTCGTCATTCATTGAATCACTGCTGCATCCTGCTAGAAAAATCATTGTCAGAAAAAGTCCTTTTGTCCATTTGTTCATTGAATTACTCCTTTCTTTTCCCATCAAAAATGGTAGTTCCAGTATAATTCTTGAAGTGGACTTTAAGGCAAGGCAAAAAAAGATTTTTAGGGTTTCCTTTCCCTTTCTCTCACAGAATCAGCACATTATAAGAAACCTTAAAACATTAAGCGTAGCTTTACGGCTCTCCCCTGTCTTATCTTTCATTTTTCCTCGTGATCTATATTTTTACAAGGTTATACCTAATGAAAACAGTACCTTGTTTGAAATGTTAGAAGTAGTTAAAGGATCAGAAAGCGTTTCGTGTCAGAAAATGACCATATATTCATAGAAGTTCGAAAGTCGCTGCTTCACCTTCTGCAGAATTTTTCCCAATAAACAAAGTAAACAATCCAGGTTCGACGCCAAAAGTCAGATCTTTTTGATAGTAAAAAAGATCTTCTTTAGTTATCGTGAACAAAACGGTTATTTCTTCGTATGGAGACAACGGAATTTTTTTATATTTTTTTAATTCTTTCACTGGCCTAACTACCGATCCAACGTGATCTCTGATATAAAGCTGGACTGTCTCCAATCTTGAGTAAGCAGAATTGTTGCGGATCGTAATTTCAGCTTCCAACGTTTCATTCATGGTTGAATCACTCAATTTTAACGAATGGTATGATGCTTCCCCAAAACTCAACCCATAACCAAATGGAAAGAGCGGCTCGTTTGAGCAATCCAGATACTTCGAAACGAAACGTCCTGTATGTGTCTTGCTGTTCAATGGTCTTCCAGTATTGAAGTGATTGTAGTAAAGTGGCAGCTGCCCTACATCTTCTGGGAAGCTCATACTTAAACGACCAGAAGGATTGACCTTCCCAAAAAGTATGTCAACGATTGCTTGTGCTCCTTCTGTACCGGGAAACCATGCCTGTAATATTGCATCCATTTGTTTTGTTTCTTCTTTTAACACCAGTGGGCGACCACTGAAATTGATCAAGATATTTTTTTTACCAAGAGCGGTCATTTTTTTAATAAAAGCTCTTTGAACAGCTGGTAAATGAAGGTCCGTTCGACTGCCAGCTTCCCCACTTTGCAAACTGTGTTCCCCCATAGCAAAAAGTATAATGTCTGCCTCAGTGCCAGCTTTCAACGCTTCTTTCAGCCAAAGATCTTGCTGTGCAGCTGATGAGGAGTTGCCACTGGCAGTATAGCCAAAGTCTCCAAGTATAGAATCATCTTCTAAAAGCGGACAACCTGGTTCGTAATGAACATATTTTTCCGACACTGTATTTTGGAGCGCCGTTTTTAATGTTGGGACATCCTCTGTTTTTCCGTGTACTGCCCATAAACCAATCATTGCTTGGTTGTCACCATATGGACCAACGAGTAATATTTTCTCTTTTTTTGGAGTAAGAGGAAGTACCTCTTGCTTATTCTGCAATAAAACGATCGCTTCGGAGGCAACTTTTCGTGCAAGTTTCCGGTTCTCTTCGGATAAAAGTATTTGAGCTTCTACTTCTTCTGAACTGCCACGGAAGGGATCTTCAAACAGCCCTAAATCCTTTTTAAGTTTTAAGACATGATACACAGCGTCATCGATCAATCGCTGATCGATCGCACCACTTTCCAGCAGCGGACGAAGCTCTTTCGCATAACATCGGGTTTTCATATCGATGTCATTTGTTGCTTCGATCGCTAATTTGGCCGCTTCTCGATCATCCGTAGCAATCCCATGAGGAATTAATTCTTGAACAGCTGCATAATCCGAAATAACGACTCCATCAAACTGCCATTCTTCTCTTAAAATTTGTTTGATCAAAAATTGATTAGCAGTAGCGGGAATACCATCATACGTATTAAAAGAAGTCATGACTAGTTTGCATCCAGCCTCGACAGCCGCTTTATAGCCGCTTAAGTAGTCTTGACGCAGTTTGCGTTCGCTCATATCAACTGTATTATAATCTCGTCCTCCTTCTGCTGCACCATAAGCAGCAAAATGTTTAACACAGGCAGCGATTCCGAGCAGTGTTCCCCCTTTTTCTTGCTGAATGCCTTCTACCATTGCTTTCGCAAAATCAGCATTTAGCAGCGGATCCTCTCCTGTCGACTCCAAGCATCGCCCCCATCGAGCATCGCGTACTAAGTCGACCATTGGTGCATATGTTACGTGTGCGCCAGCCGCTCTTGCTTCTTGTGCTGCGGCTTGATAGGCGCTTTGGATCAATGCTGGATTCCATGTTGCTCCCAATCCCAGAGGGATCGGAAAGACTGTTCGGTATCCATAGATGATATCTGCCATGAACAATAGTGGGATTTTGTGTCGACTTTTTCTTAAGTAGTCTGTTTGAATCTTTCGAGTTACTTGGGCACCTGTGACGTTCAATACCGAACCGACAACATCGATGGTCTGTTGTTCGATGCCAAGTTTTTGCTGAGGACCCAAAGACAAATCGCTTCCGTGAAAGAATTCTCCAGATAACTGCACCAATTGGCCGATTTTTTCGTCTAAGGTCAGTTGGTTGACTAATTGTACCAGTGTTTGATTTTTCATATTATTACTCCTCGCATAGTTTTTTCTATTGATATCTTAGTTCTGGTGTGATGAATCGAGTCTTTCCTGTAGCTGCTTCTGCAAAGACTCCTAACTGGACACCGGTAAATTTTGAGTCAGAACATTCATTTGTAAAATGACGTACAGCGATTTGATCTTTGAACACTACTGTATTCGTTTCATCTAAAATCAGCAGGTGGTAGCTGTTGCTGTCTCCAGACAATTTCAGAGTCAACCGCTCTCTATCTTTTAAATTATTGGATCGATACAGAAGTAAATCAAAGATGTTTTTCCTGCCAAAAAGTTCTGTTTGGTGTTTTGTTTTTCGCAATCCAAATTGGCAAAAATGCAAGTCATCCTTGTAGATTGCTATACCAAAAGTCCCCTCCTGACATTCGTCGACCATCAAAGTGGTTTCAAAGCAGCAGGTAGTATCAGCTTGACATAAGGACAAAAAGGCAATGGGCTCGTCCTTAGAAGTTCCTAAACGAGTCGGTAAGTTATCAATGATCAAATCAGTATCATACGTATAATCAATTGGCAAACGTACACTCTGCAACTTCTTGCAGAGAAAAGGTACTAGTTCATTCCGCTGCTTAACGCTTTTTGAAAAACGATCTGTTTCAACTTCAACCGATGCATTCCCTGTCTGATTGACAACTGGCCAACCATCTATCCACTCTACAGGTAATAAAATCGTTTCACGACCAAGCAGGGTGAAATGACGGTTGGGCCTAGTCGCAAGAGCTGTCAGCCACCAAGAACCTTTTTTGTCTTGAAAAAAATCTGCGTGCCCTACGGCTTGAAGCCTCGATTTGATATCTCTATTAGAGAGGATAGGATTCGTATTAGCTCCTTCATACGGACCATTGATTGAATTGCTTCTTTGAATCGTTACCATATGGCCTTCTCTTGTGCCACCTTCTGCCAATACAAGATAGTACCATTCGTCTTTCTTGAATAGATGCGGTGCTTCTGCGTCGCGTCCACCGCAACCTTGGCTGATTTCTACCGGATCTGTCAGCATTTTCCCGCTGTAAGGATCGATTTCAAATTGTAGAATGCTGTTTTTCCCTTTCATTGATGCAGCAAGTTGGAAGAAAAATCGGCCATCAATAAATGAAATTGAGGGATCGATCCCAAAAGGACAATCGATCCAGATTGGATCAGACCAACCATGGTCAAGGTTTTTCGTATGGCAGATGAAATTCCCTTGGGTGACATTTGTACATACTAGAAAATATGTTTCCTCAAAGAAGCGGATCGTTGGGGCAAAAAGTCCCATCGAGTTGCTGATTTCTTTCAGATTGATATGATTCGGACAATCAATCGCATACTGCTTAAAATGCCAATTGAGCAGATCCTGGCTTTCAAAAATCGGCAGACAAGGAAAAAATTCAAAACTTGAACAGACTATATAGTAGGATTTCCCATCGAAACAGATACTCGGATCAGGATGAAATCCTTTGATAATCGGATTGGTATACTTCATTGTGCTCCTCTTTTCTCTTTTAGTGCCACATGTAAAAAGAAGAAAGCGACACTAGCCGCTTTCTTCATCGAGTTTACACTTTCTCCTTCAATGCGGCTTGTTCCAATTGATAGGTTTCTTTATCCAGCTTTTTAAACCACGGATACCATAATATCGGTGACAAAATCAGTTGAATGAACAACTGTAGAATGATAATCGATAGTTTCCCTTGAACAGCTGCATGGAACCCAATTGGTAAACCGAAAATGGCAGTAACACCAGTAAAACGAGCGACAAATCCAAAACGTGTTAAAACATAAGCTAAAATTAAAGCAATGCTATTATTGGTAATGAATGGTACCGCTAATTTAAAGTTTAATACCAAAGGCGTACCAAAAATCAATGGTTCAGTGATTCCGAAAAGAGCTGGAACAATTGCGACTTTCCCTGTTTCTCGATACTGCTTGCTTTTCGCTCGCAGCATTAATAATGCTAATCCTAAGCCCATACCGCTCCAAGTTATGATCATAAAGAATGCATAGCCAGTAATGTTTGGCGGTGTTTGGCCTGCCGCAACAGCGTTTAAGTTCTCGACGTCCATTGCCATCCACAGGGCTTGAACGATCGGCATAACGACATTTGTTCCATGAATACCGAAAAACCACAAAACCTGTTGAATCAGTGAGATCAGAATGACTGCACTGATTGATCCTCCGATCCCTTGAAGCGGTTCTTGTATGATACTGTAAACAAACTGATGCATGTTGCCGAAGCTGGTTGCTTCAAAGAGTGAATTTAATACAATGAAGAGCACACTGATAAGAACCGTAGGCAAAATTGATTCAAATACTTTTGTTACCATAGGAGGTACACCTGCTGGCATTTTGATCGTCCAACCTTTGTCTTTCAGCCAAATATATACTCTTCCACTTACCAAACCAACGATCATTGCGGAAAATACTCCTTGTGCACTTAGCCAAGTAGCTGGAATCGCGCTGACTTCGTCCGTCGTTGTACCTAGAGGGGTAATGATAAAGAAACAAAGCAATGCGATAATAGCAGCGGAAATACCATCTTCTGACGGACGTAGATTTTTCACTAAATGATAAGCCATTAATACCACGACATAAACAGCCATCGAGCCAATAGTTATTTGATTTAGTTTGCTAAAAACATTTGCGAAACCAGCTAAAAATGAAAGTGCTGGAAGACTATTAGGTAATACTAGAAGTAAAACAGCGATCGAGCCGATCAAAATAGGACCTAGTGTCCCCATCATCGCACCGGAGATCGATTTTAAATAAGCATTGTTGCCTAATTTGTCAAAAAAAGGACTTAATTTATCGAAATAACCTGTGATTTTTTCTTTCATAATATTTCCTTCCAATCATTTATTGTTGATTTGATAGCGCCTTCAATTTCAACTTGTTTTCAATATAACAAATTATTCTACTGACGCGAATATCAATAAACGCTTTCTTTTTAACAAAAACACAGATTTGACTACTCGATAACGGATTGTTAAAATCGAAAAAAAGGAGTAAAACGATGGACCATTTAGCGCTAGACAACTTGATCCGTGAAGTTTCTTCTCATGAAGAAGCTTACCGTGACGGCAATTTAAAACCCGACTATTCAGATTTTAAAAAAGTAGTTGTTAACGATCAAGAAGTTCTTTGTATGGAACTGACAGATTCACAGATGATTACTAAAGATCAGCCGTTTTTTATAAAACGACATTCTCGTTTTCAGAATTATCCTATTCACTGTCATGATTGGATTGAATTTAACTATATGTATGCTGGAAAATGTCAGCAGATCATTAACAATGAACCACATTTTCTGTATGAAGGGCAAATTTTGCTGATGGATGCAAATACTGTTCACAAGATTGAACCGCTTGGCGAAGATGATATTCTCATTAATTTGATTATTCCCAAGTACTATTTAACTGCAAATTTCTTCAACCGTTTTTCCTCGGACAGCGTTTTGACTTCATTTTTTATTGAAGCCATCACTCATGGAATGAAACATGATCGATTTATTCATTTTGCTTCAGAAACAAGGACACGTCTACAGTTCTTTTTTAAAGAGTTGTTATGCGAATGGTTTGATCGTTCCACAGCATATACCGACATTTGTGAAGGATTGTTGAGTTTGATCATTTCGGATCTTGTGAATATCTATCAAGATTCTTATACGGACCGTTCCGATCAATATCGAAAGAGCCCGATTGTTCCAATTTTGAAATACATCGAGAAAAATTACGCAAATTTGACTTTGAAAGAATTATCGGAACAATTCAACCTTAATCCCAATTATCTGTCCAATCTTTTAAAAAAACATACCGGCTATTCTTACAAAAAACTTGTAATCAATCAACGTATCTTGGCAGCAGATCGTTTTTTACTTTCAACCGACATGGATATCGTTGATATTTCGCAGCAAGTCGGCTTTGAGAATATTAATTTCTTTTACCAAAAATTTAAAGAAGTTTACGGTGTCACTCCGGGTATGAGGAGAAAATTACATTTTTGATCAACGCCTAGGATTGACTGAGAAAACTGTCTTCGTTTTGTCCGTTGTTCTTCGATGACTGGCATCGTCCAACTCCGCTTGGTAATTTTACAAGGAGGTCTGTCTGCTCAACCGGACTAAAATGGAAGATTGGTGATTCGTAATGAGTATAGATCAAATACTTAAGAGTAAGCATTCTTTCTCATCTTCCCTTCTATTTTTAACGTTTGATGGAGGGAATTGCAAACCAGATAAATTCACTAAACAAAAAATCCAGCTGATCGCTGGATTTTTTTGCTTCGAAACTAGGATAAATATTTTACGGGATTTCCCGCTATCACTTCAATTTCAATTAAAGCATTTAGCGGCAGCTCAGCAATTTGAAATGCACTGCGTGCTGGATAGGGTTTTGAAAGATAAGATACCGGATAAAAACAGCATTCACATCACTCATATGCTTGATGTCCTTTAAAATACAGTGACTTTTAGAATATGACTGAATTGAAGATCAACAGCTGCTAGCATCCGCTGAATATTTGTGAATATGTGCTCTGTCTGGTCAATAATGCCCTTGGTCAGTTCATTATTTTTGGGTTGATTCCGAACTATCCAGAAAGGAAAACAAATCTTTCGTTGTGATTCCTTGGGATTATGGGCCGATAGCTTGCGGTGCTTCTTTTGTATGAATAATTCTTTTCATTTCAAGCGCCTCAGTTTAAAGGAGCTAAATGCGCTTGGAAGTGGCGAAGAATTGGTGGTTCCCATGTTATCTTATAATCCTGTTGGATCGTATGTGCTCGTTTTTTCACTGAAATCAACGCATCTGCTATAGTGTCCAGATGAGACTGCGTATAGACTCTTCTTGGAATTGCAAGACGGCTGAATTCAAAGTCGGCTTCTAATTGTTTGTTCGTATCTGGATCGTTGCCTAACATATACGACCCAATGTCGCAGGTACGTATACCTGCTTCTTTATAGAGCTCAATACACAATGTCTGTCCTGGATACTCATAATAAGGAATTTGTGGATACATCTCTGCTGCATCAATGAAAACACCATGTCCGCCAACTGGAGATTGATAGGCAATCCCCGCTTCATCTAGTCGCGAAGCCAAATACTCCATTTGTCCGATCCGATACTTCAAATAATTTTCATCTATTCCTTCATACAAACCTATTGCCATCGCTTCAAGATCACGACCTGCTAATCCACCATAAGTGAAAAATCCTTCATAGCTTATACAGTTTGCTTTCACTTTAAGAACAAGTGGTGATTCTTTCTCTTTGATCCCTAACAAGCCGCCCATATTGACAATGGCATCTTTTTTTGCTGACATTGTAAACATGTCTCCGTATTGAAACATCTCTCGAACGATTTCTTTCACCGCTTTGTCTTGGTATCCTTCTTCATCACGTTTGATGAAGTGCGCATTTTCAGCAAAACGAGCGGCATCAATACAAAGTGGAATCTCATACTTTTTACAAATATCTGACACTTCTTGCAAGTTTTTCATTGAAACAGGTTGTCCTCCTGCCGAGTTATTCGTAATTGTCATTACAACTAATCCGACATTGTCTGATCCTTTTTCGAGAATCGTTTTCTCCAGTTTTTCAACATCCATATTCCCTTTGAACTTCGCTCGAATATGCGGATTCTTAGCTTCTTCAATTACACAGTCAATGGGTCTGGCTCCTGCTAAGATCACGTGAGCTCGTGTCGTGTCGAAAAACATATTGGAAATAGCGAACATTCCTTCTGATAAAAACAATGGAAGCAGCACTTTTTCTGCCGCACGACCTTGGTGTACAGGTTGAATATACCCATAGTCAAAAATGTCCTTTCCAGCTTCGATTAATTTATAGTAGCTGGATGAACCGGCATAGGCCTCGTCTCCTTGCATTACACCTGCCCATTGGGTCTGGCTCATAGCATTTGTACCTGAATCAGTCAAAAGGTCAATGTAACAATCTTCTCCTCGTAAGTGAAACAGATTGTAGTTTGCCTCTTTGATTTTTTTAACCCGTTCGGCACGACTTAACATCTTTAACGGTTCTACTGCTTTGATTCTAAATGGTTCTGCAACATATTTTCTTTCCATCATAAAACCTCCTAGATATGATTTATAAAATACCCCGGTTATCGATCTATGATGAGCGGACAGTATATTATCAAATTAATACATTATTGAATATTCATAAGCGACAAAATAAAACGCATAATCAGTAAAGATAGAAACGCATCAAAAACAGGAATAAACAGCATAAATAAGTGCCATTTTTTATTCGTTCCAGCGACTAACACAATTCTTGCGTAATGACCAATCAAAGTCCCCATCAAGATGCATGCGGGAAATAGCATCGTTGCTTGTCCTACTGTTAATACGCCGGAAGCGTATAAAGTAGCAGCTGTAGCACACCCAGATGCCTTGGCGAAAAAAGCCGAAATTAGAACTGCGACAGCCGCACCTGGCAGACCAAACAAGCCCATAACTGGAGAAAAAATGTTTCCCAAGATATCTAACAGGCCTGTTTCGGTCAAAACATAAATCAATGTATAGCCAAGTATCATTGCGGGAATAATATTTTTTACAGCAACTTGAAATCCCTTGGCACAATCTTTTAAAAAAATATCAACCACTGAAGGTGTCATCCCAATATCATTTTGTTTTCCTGTCATGTCTGATTTCCTCTCTTCTCCATAGAAACTTTACGCTTGTCTTGTTTGTTTATAAGGTATCGAACAAGATTGGCGCCAACTATTTTACAAATGATTTGAACGAGCAAGATAGGTCCTAATGCGATTGGACTGATCAAAAGTAATGGAGCGCCGCCAGTTATTGTATTGTTGATAGGCGCCGATCCTGCATATTGGTAAGCAACAAATGCGGTTCTTTGCCCATCTGTCATTTCTTTTTTTTCTACTAAATCCCGAGTCATTACTGCAGCTACATCAGAACCTGTAAAACTACTGATAAATGCAACGCCTGCACTTCCTGGAATGCCTAATAAAGGTTTGAGTATTGGACTGAATAGTTTTTGCGAAGCTTCATAAACACCTAAATGCTCGAATACATCAAGTAATCCGCAAAAGAGCATGATCGCCGGCAATAAATTCAAGCCCACTAAGAATCCCTCTCTTGCACCAAAACCGCCAGTTCCCAAAAAGTTTGTATTCGTATCACCAATCAAACCGAATTGCCCGCTGAGATTGGTAAAATCGAAAACTCTCAAGAATGAATCACTTTCTCTAAATGCGCCAGACAGAATAACAACTAACAAAATCAGTGACAACCAACTTTTGATCTTCGTTTTCATTCGGACCTCTCCCATCTCTTATGGATATTGATAGACAGCTGCAGCTGCTAATTTTGTTCTTGAAAATAAAGATTCAACCTCGGCATATTCATTCAATGTGTGATTATTCTTCCCTTTACATCCCAATCCGCATAAAGTTGGGACGCCATTAACTACAGCGATCGCTGAATCAGAAATTCCTCCAACAGAAAACGGATGAATCGATCCATATCCTGAATCAAGAGCTGCTTGTTTAAAGTGTTCAAATAATGCCATTACTTCAGGGGTAGTTTCCATACAATCCATGCCCATCTCAAGATTTATTTTTGCTGTTGTTCCATCAATAAAGCTTGTTTTTGCAATTCGGTCTACAGCTGAAACAATCTCATTTTTAATTTTCATGGTTGGAAATCGATAAGCAATACGGATCTCACATTCTTCTGGAATCGTATTTTCACCTATCCCTCCGTTGACCATTCCACAATTCAGCAGTTTTCCTACCGAGATGTCGTTTTCTTTTTCAAGCTCAATAATTTTATACGCTGCTTCCAAGATGGCACTTCTTCCTTTTTCGGGCTCAATGCCGGAATGGGCAGCTATACCTTTGATTTTTAAGGATATGATCCCTCCGCCTTTTCGTCCAACAACTATACCATCATCTTGGTAACCTGTTTCGAAGTTCAATGCAGCGGCAGCCCCTCTTATTTCAGAAGCCAGCACTTCGGCTGCTGTGGAGTCCTTGTGCATCGTTTCTTCATCACCCGCAAGGACTAACTTTATCGGGTAACGTGTGTAGCCGATTTCTTTTAATGCTTTGATCGTATAAAGAGCGATAACCAGTCCGCCTTTCATATCGAGAACACCGGGACCATGTGCAAAGCCATTATCATCGATAGAAAATGGAAACTTTTTTATTACTCCTGGTTGAAAAACGGTATCCGTGTGCCCAAGAAAGATGATTGGTTTTTCCTTGTTGGTATTTTTCCAAAAGGCTGTGAACACATCTCCCGCGTTAGGCATTGAGAGGACCTTTGTTTCTAATCCAATATCTTCCAGCTCTGACTTAATTACGCTGATTACTTTTGCCACTCCTTCTTTTTGCTTTGGCCCACTTTCAATGTTGACCAGTTCCTCCCATAACTCAATCATCTCGGTTCTTTTACTCTCCACATAGGTGTCGATTTGCTTCATAATCATTTTATTTTTTGTTTGCAGCTTGTCCATATTGTTGCCTCCTTAGGTTGAAATAGGAACACATCTGAGAACGTTCTCGTTATCTTAACTTAATAGTATCAGAATTTTCTTGCAATTCGCATAATCAATTTGTTATAGTCTGGGTATAACTATTCGTTATACCAAAGAGGAGGAAACCATGCAGTTTCAGCAATTAATTTATTTCAATGAAATAATTAAAGCAAAAAGCATGAATCGAGCAGCGAATAATCTATATTTATCACAGCCGAGTTTAAGTAAATCGATGCAAATGCTTGAAGAGGAAATCGGTACTAAGTTATTTATTCGTACAAATAAAGGGGTTATACTCACAGAAAATGGCGAAAAGCTCGCTCAATATTCAAAAACGATTTTGGCACAATTAGAGATGATCAAAAAAATTCCGCAAGAAAAATCCCGTAAAGTCTTAAACATTGCTTCTTATCCCTTGATTACAGTCGAAAAAGTTATTGCAGATTTTTATAATGTATATGATTTCCATCCCCTTGTAATCAATTTTGAACAATGTCGGCTTAATGATGTAATTGAAAAAGTGGAAAAATCGGATGCTGAAATTGGAATCATTATGTACAATGAAGCACAGTCAAGAGAAATAAAAAACATTTTGAGACACAAGCACTTGCTTTATACTGAATGGATGACCGATACTTGGTATGTTAATCTCGGAAAAAAGAATCCGTTATACCATTCCAAAATGATTTCAATGGAAGAGTTAAGAAGCTTCCCTGTCATACGAAAACCAGATGATTACTATTCCAGTTTAAGTTTTTATCTCGAAATTGACGGTATCCGCCTTGCCGAGTTGGATAAAGTAATATATACAAATGACAATTCCAGTATCATTACAATGCTGCAAAAAACAGATGTTTTTCGTTTTGGACCGTCGATCAGCAAAAATGAGTTCAACCAATATGGAATAAAAACGATTCCTATCAAGAATTGCCAGGTATTCATAAGAATCGGTTGGATTAAACGAAAAAAAGAAATTTTAAGTAACGAGTCACAGTCATTCATAGAGTTCTTTAAAAGAGAAATTTGTGAAAAAAACAGTGAAAATTTATTACTTTGATTAGGATAAAAACGCAACCTTTGATACCTTTCTATAATTAACCTTTTTCCCTGTGATATCAAAATCTTGATAATACAGGAATGCCTTAAAATGATGATTTAGAAAAGATAATTAAATTACGGATAAGAAACTATGAAAATTTCTTTTAAAGAGCTCAATAATCATTTCATACGGGAAACCTGAGGAAGCGAGAATACTGTTTAAGCAACTGAGACATAGTAAAAAAAATCTGAGATTCTTCATTCTATTTACTAGTAATTAGAATGAGATAGATGTATTATTAAGATAAAAGAAATAAGTTGGTATAATTTTACTTAAAAGGAGAAAATACATGAAAAAAATATTTATTGCCTATTTTTTATGTTCAATGTTGGGTCTTGCAGCTTGTAGCACAGGTACCTCGGATAGTGTATCAACCAAAGAAAGCACTACTCGCACTTCGCTTACAAGTGAAAGTACTCTTTCCAGTTCCTCTTCTACAAATGAATCAATAGCTGAAACAACAACTGGAACAATTCCCAGCCAATCATCTGTTACACAGAACACACAAATCCAATCATCAGATATTGCGACTGATTCAAATACACAAGCGAATGCTGACGGTACGCTTTCTATGGAAGATCAAGCATTAGAAATGCTGTATGCCGCTAGACCAGAAATGAAAAATGACGATTATACATTCGCATTTTTCGGGATGGTTGGTGCTGATTATCTTTTCCGAGGTACAAGCATTTCGATTCGTAATCAAGGCGGATCGGGGACAATAGGATTTTTCCGAGTAACACCTGAAGGTGCTGTGATCGATACCGACTCATCGGGAAATCCTTACTAAATCATCCGTTCTTAATGATTCAAAGTTACTATTAAAAAGTTTTGCGGATTTCAACATCCCCAGAACCGAATAGTTGGATATGTTTTTCATTTTTCGAAGAACAAAATGAATAAAGAGAGAGCAAAAAAGAGTTGTCTTTTGCTTCTCTCTTTTTAATTGACGGTTGTCCTTTTATTATTGGCCCTTCACATAAATCTCCTGATATTTTTCCATCAATGATTTTTTAGGATCATTGTATTCAAACATAACCCCATCTTTCAGAAATAAGATCTGCTGAGAGATCTCCTCCAAATTATACAAAATATGAGAAGAAACCATGATCGCTTTTCCTTCTGCAGCCAGCTGCTGCAAAATAGTCGAAACCAATAAAACATTGGTAGGATCCAGTCCGTTCATCACTTCGTCCATGAACATATATGACGTATCCCCGATTACTTGCATCGCAAAACAGAGCCGTTGACGCATGCCTAATGAATAGGTCGCTACGCGGTTTTTTGCATAATCTTCCATTTGTAGCAGACTAACGATCGTTTCAACCTTCTTTGATGACTTCCAAATACTTTTGTATAGGTCAAGATGTTCAATACCGGTAAATTCCTCGAACAATTCACTTTGATCTGGTAATAGAGATACATTTTCTAATAAGCGGCTTTTTTTCTTTAGCGAAGTGTAATCTTCGCCGTTTAATGTTATCTCACCAGAAAAACGCGGTACTTGTCCCATGATTGCTTTCATCATTGTGGTCTTGCCAGTACCATTTGGCGCTACTAAACCAATAATCGCCTTTTCTGGCAATTCAAAGGAAATATTTTTTAGGATCTGCTTATCTCCAAAATTGACGGATAAATTCTGAATGCTCAACATTTTTTTCGTCTCCCTTCAATCAGATAGGTAAGCAGAAGCAAACCCGTTAAACTAACGATCCAGGCTAATAAGACCCTGACTCCGAAATCAAAACGCATCCGAGGATCATAATAATCAAACCAGCTTCTCCCCAATACGACCTTCCCAATACTAACAAAAGAAGTGGGGAAAAAATGCCAGCTATTGTATGCTCCGCCACCTCGAACCAGATAAAAATTACTGGAAACAAGCAGCAGCAATGAAAACATCGCACTAATAATCTGGGAAGAAAACCACTTATTTAGTAAAAACGTAAATAGAAAACCAAGAATCAGGAACAACACATAGAGAGCAAGGCAACGAAGCAACACGTTTCCCAACGTCGATAAAACAAAATTCACTTCGATACCACTCGTCCAATAAACCGCCACTGGATAATCTAAGCGCCCAACTTCATGGGTAAAGCTATAGAGAAAAACGCAAGCCATGACTGGTAAAAGCAAGCTGAGTCCATACGCTAACCCAGCTGCAGCTTTGGCTAAAAATCTGCGAGACTTGCGCAATGGAAATGTCGCAAGCAGTGTCTCATGTTTTTGGTCCCGTGTAAAACTATCACTAATTCCTAAAATGAAAAAGAAAAGCAAAGCCATTGGCAAGATCGTTTCACTGCTTCTGAGCAAGGCCTGCAAAGCCGTTTTTTCCTCCAAGGCTTGTGCTGTCACCTCCCCCTCATAGCGGGCAAATTCCTGATATTTCAAGATATTTTTTTGATAGTCGTAATGTCCATCGATTTTTGCATTCGGATTATTGTTTAAATAATAAGGAATGTCGTAACGAAGAACCCCAATATCGTTTGCGAATAGCTGCTCGTCAGAAAATCGATACCATTCACTCGTGGCTTCAGCGTATTGCCGCCAATCATGATCATCGATCGCTGCTAATCGCATTTGATCCCATTTGTTCCAAATCGGAAATACACTCAGCGCATAATGAACATAAAAGTGAGTATTTTCATCCACAGTAGTATTTTCTAGAAATGTCTGCCTTTCCGCAACTCTGGTGTTGATAACAGGTCGATTGATTTTATCGATCGGCTCGAAAGTGGATGCGACCTGCAACGTATAGTAGACACCTAAGAAGAAAAGCAGGAAAAAAGAGACATACGTTCTTTTTTGGCGAAACTGTCGCTTTAATTCGAACATCCAGATAGTCATTTCCTTAATCCCCCTTTCAATCGTTGTGTGGTCAACCAAAAAAGAGCGACCGTATAGATGAGCAAGAGGATCAGAGCGAAATAGAAAGAATAGAATGACCAATCACTGGCAAAAGCATAGTCTCCTTGAAGCAGCTGGAAGACATTCAGAAATTGAAATGGTGTAAGCAACCAGATCCGACTAGGAACAATCAGCGGTAATGCCCCAAGTAAACTAGCAAGTAAGCAGGTTTGTAAGACGTCTTTCGTTACAGTAAAAATGAACGAGGTTAAACAAATGGCAAAGCCAGTGATGACAATCGTCATCAGAAAATACAAGAGCAAAAAGAGAAGAAATTCAACTGCTTGAATTTCCCGCAACCAATAGGCAAAAGGATATGAAAAATCAACATGATCAAAAAAGAAAGAACAAAAAACAGCACTGATCAAAAACAAGCTGGTCCCTATGGTGCAAATTGCCAGTCGAATGATGATAGGAATAAAAATTCGGTCTCGTTTTCTAAAAGGTAAGCTGTTGGAAAACTGCGGTCGTTTCACTTCTGAAAGAAAAAGATCTGCTGACCAGAAAACAGTCAAATAAAAAAGTAGTGCGCTATAGAGTAAAAAGACGGTTTTCCAGTAGTCACTGAATCCTTGCTGATTCCAATGAAATTCTTTGCTTTTGGCAAGTACTTGTGTGAACTCACTTGTTTCTTGAACCACTTTTGCCTGTTTTGGAAACAAGGATTGGTCACTTTCAGCGGCATATTGCTCATAGAACGTTTCCATTTTTTCACCATAATCTATACTGGCAGACAGATACCGTTGGCGATTTTCTAACATAGCAGATTGTGTCATGGTTGCTAAAGCGTTGGATTGATCAATAAGACTAAGGTAACGCTCATCAGTATTCTCGACATCGGTCAAATCAATTTTTTGATAACTTTGCAAGGCGATATCGATAGATGATAGTCGTGCCTGAGCAATAGCTGCGACCGTTTCTGTCACATTTTTTTGAATGAAAACAAAAAATAGCGGCAATAACAGCAAGAATACTACTATAAAGCGATGCTTTAGGCTGTTTGTTTCTAATTTTAGGTAAAAGAGTAAGGTGTTTTTCAAAAGACGCTCCTCAATAAATCATTTTTAGAAAGTTCATTATTACATAAAAGCCCATAAAACATTCATTTTGCAAGATATATTTTCGTTTTTATGATTATATATAAATAAACATTAACTTTTTTTGCTATTGTAGTCAATCGATTTTCTACACAAAAACTTCCTAACACTGTAGGCTAGGAAGTTGTCGTAAAACCGTTTATAAATATATGACTTGAAATTTTTCTCAAAAAGATGCTTAAGAACAATTATTTTATGAAATTGGAAAGTTCGCTAAATCCGGGCCAAAATTGCATGGCTATATATCCATAGATAATGACTAAAATTATTAATAAAAAATGTAAAGAGATCTACTCGCGTCTTTAAAAGTACTTATTTCAATACATTAAGGCTACTCTGATTTTTCTTGCTAACTTTTCATCCGTCAACGCTTTTTTAGTATTTGAAAGCAACATAACTCTTGATTCAGTGGGATCCATAATATATTTTCTCTCCCACTGATCTTGATCTGGACCATCGCCAATGATACGAATGTAAGACAACAGACTTTTGATCATCTCTTTTGTCAATGTTAGGTTGGTATAGCCATCATTTTCATAAAAATCATACCATGTATCACTAGGATTTTCCTTCAGTATTTGAATTAGTTGATAGATTTCTTCTAACGCATCGAAAACTATTACAAATACAAAAACCATTTCTTCCCGATCAATCATCTGATAAGCGTCTAACAAATGGAGCAATGCTTTTAACGTTTTGCATTGAACGGCTACTGAGAGGTAAATATCATTAAAAAAGCGAGCATTTTGCGCACGTTTATCCTGAAGGGATGATGTAATCTGCTGGCATCTCAGCAATAGATTCTCCCAGGCTGCTATCTTTTCTCCTACCATAGAGAAAATTTCTGTGACTTGCTCCTTGATTTTCCGATCACCCGTCAACCATTCTATCCTCGGAATTTTTGTTTCTTGCTTGAGCCAAGATTGAATAATTTTTCGAATCAAATAACAGGCAAACTCGTCCCCAGCGGTTTGATCCTCCTGTGTTCCATAGCGAATAATCGCTTCAAAGTAAGCTTCATAGACAGCTTGGATCTCTTCTTGCTGATTTTGATAATATTGTGTTACATGCTCTGAAATTATCTCTTGATTGGTTCGTAACTGATAATCTGCTCGCCAGAAATTCGCTATTTCTTGTAAGAACAAAATATGCGGTTTTATGTTGCCTGTATTGACTAAGACAAACTTATCCATCTTGACTTCTCTAACCGCCATTAACTCTCTAGAAACAAATTCTGGGCTATTAGGCAAGATCGTCAAGAAATTAGATGCTTGTAAATCATGAAAGGCAACGTGATAATAGATTCCTCTTGATTGATTTGGTTTTGATGTGTTTGTTAACACTTCATCTCGTGGATCGTGATTTTCTTGTCTACGAGAAACCATTTTGCCATAACCATTATCCGCCCAAATCTCAATCACATCATCTGGAAGCTCAAGTAAGCCAAGATTAAATAATTCCGTCATCTCCCCATAAATGTTCACTGAACATACTGCATGAGGATCGATTTCTTTAACCATATGGTATTGCAGATGGACGACTTCGTTGATCACTGCTGCTTTTTCCGCTGCTGACAACTGTCGATCAAGATCTTCTGCCCAGAAAGGACAATCCCCTTGTCCCCGAAAACCGAGTGTGTAAATAACGTTGGTACCCTTTTGCTCGTGTAAGGCTTTTTTCCATAATTCCTGAAACAACGCAAAATGTTCCTCATATGAAGCCTTCAAACCAGGATACCTTCTAGCAAACATCTCAGCGCCTAGTGGCTCGGCATGATGATGTGTATAGATCAACCCCATCGCTTGCGCACTTTCTCGATGTCTATGACTGTTCTTATCTGTTCCAGGGATGATGACATTTCCGCCTAAACGTAACAATGTTTCATAAATACGTTCCCATACATATTCATTTGAACCATTATCTTCCCATTGATCCAGCAGCAACTCATCATTAACGAACCAGCCCCGATAGTCCGTTGCAAAATCAGGCAATGTTAAGTCAAAATCTGTCCATTTAATAAACGGCTTTTTTATTGGGGGAATCTCCATAAAATACCAAAAAGGTTGAACATCTAAAATTTTATGTGAGATTTCAAGAACCCCATACATTAATCCTAACGGTGTTTCAGCACACACTTTTACTTTATCTGACGATACGAAAAGCATATGAAAAGCATCCGTTTCATTTTTTCCATCAAGTAAAACCAATTCAATTTCATTTGCCTTCCTCGTGTCTGTCACAACGGTTAAAATGTCACGCTGCAAGATCTCGCAAGCATGTCCAATCACTTCATTTTTCAACTGTTTTGACGTGACAGAAGTATTTTTCGAAATGAAAAATGTTGTTTCCATGTAATCACCCGTTTCATCTTTTTCTTTCATTATTTTAACTCTAATGAAAATCCAACTACTGTACTGTAACTAATATTCTATCTATAACTTGATAGTCAATTCGCTCTTAGAAAAAATAGGACCACATTCTAAAAATCATTCTAATAATCCCCATCTAAACACTTTGAGATCGTTTACAAGTATAGAATAAACGAAACCTTTCCCCAAAAAAATAGAGAAAATCGATGAAAAAATTAAAAAAACAGACTTTTTTCGTATTGTGGTTTTAATCGTCTTCTTTTAAGTAAACACGTCTCTCATAGATAGATTAATTTAATTCAATCAATAATTTCGTCCTTCCCATTACTAGATTGGCGATACAAGTTAGCTTAAATTTCCCTCGCTTAGCACCTTCATCCTGATATAATGAAGTAAATCAACGACAAGGAGCCATAGCATGTCAAAAATAATTATTTCTGGAAGTATCGCTTTTCAAAAGGATTTTGAAGAACTGACGAATACACTTACTGAAAATGGTCATCAGGTGATCAATTATCCAAAAGCCACGGACGATCTTTCTACTCAGTTTCCAACCTTATTCGTAGACTTTTATAAAGACATAGAAAAAGCCGAGATTTTTTATTTATATAACACAGAAAAAAATGGCATCTGCGGTTATATCGGTGCAGCTGGCTTTGCGGAAGCAACCTTTGCTTTGACTCGAAAACTACTGTACGGACAGAAAATCCAATTGTTTTTGCATGAGGAACCGAGTGAAAAAGTAGCTTGCTCTGAAGAGATTGGGCTGTGGAAAGAGAATGGTTGGATCACAGTTAAAAATCTAAACACGTTTTTGGATTGAGAAAAAAATACTTTTTATATGAAAGCTGGCGGTAGTCTGATGAAAAAGCTTATATTGATCAGTGGTACGATGGGAATTGGTAAATCAACTATAACTGAAGAACTATCCAAACAAAGCAGTCTGTTTACCTTGACGGGGATTGGTGCTGGATGATGAATCCGTTTATCGTCAATGAAGAGAATAAGGATATGGTGATCAACAATATCCATTTTCTGTTAAACTCTTTTATCAATAACTCTATGATCAACGTCATTTATTTTTGCTGGGTTATGGATGAGCAAAAAATTGTGGATCGAGTCTTGAACGGCATCGCATTGGAAGATATTGACGTGCAACACTTCTCATTAATTGCCTCGCCAGAAAAATTGCAGAAAAACTTTGAAGGAGATATAACCACCGGGAAACGAACACTATCTGATTTACAGCGTTCACTGGATAGGTTACCAAAATATACTGAATTGCGTTCAAGAAAAATTGATATTTCCCATTACTCTGTTGCGGAGACCGTTTCAAAAATAAGAAAAATAATTTTAGCATCTTCTTAAATATTCCTTCAATTAGTAAATTTTGGCCCATGTTTTTTAACGCAACTATTATCAGAGAGCTACTTCTTGTGACTGACACAAATAAGCCCACACTCATAAGAGCATGGGCTTATTGAGATCATTGTCAATTCTAAATCTTCAATTGAAATCTGGCTTTTATCAATTCAGATTTCAATTGCTGAATAATGGTGACAATTTCTTATTATTCTTCAATTACATATACTTCTCAACTTCATCAATTTCTTTTTGTAGTGCTTTTTCATCGTACTTTTCATACTTACCGGCTTCGTGTGCGATCTTTTTGATTTCATGAATCGCTTTTTTCTCAACGATCCATTTCTTCATACTATGTTTTTTTGCATCTGCATCTAGTGTGTCTAATTCAGCTAAATTTTCATCTAACTTATCAAGAACCTCTGCAATTTTTACCAATGCTTTTGCTTCCTTTTCTTCATAGTTTGTCATAGATATCACTCCTTAAGTATTTGATATATTTATCTTACTGCTGTAATTAAATATTTTCAAATTAAATGTACTGTGTATCACAAAGTTTTATCTTATTCTCACTGAATAGATAAAAACTATAATTTTTTTGCAATATTCTATTCATTTTACATTTATTTTTATCCTTAAAGATGTATCATAAGAGAACTATCGATTGTATAAAAAAATGTCTTAGTGAAACATCAAACATTCGGTGTATCGTTTGCAATAAAAACATCTAGTTTTTTACCTTCTTATGGTTGCAGCAGAATTTTACCGATACTTTTTCCAGATTCTAGATAATCATGGGCAGCTTTTCCGTCAGCTAATGAAAAAATGGTTGGTTGACTGATTTTCATTTGATCCTTGCTAAAGTAGTCAAACAATCGAGAGCTTCTTCTCTCCCGCTCTTGAAAACTTGTCAAGTAATCCCAGAGATCTCCTGTCAAAATACTTTTTGATTTAGATAGCAAGGGAATAAAGTCGATCGCTGGAGGATTTCCGCCGGCCATGCCAAAAAAGACAACCTTCCCTCTATTTTTGAGCAAGTCGACACTTTCGGCTAATGTATGCCCAATGCCATCATAAACGGTATCAAAGAAAGAAGTGTAGGTATCTTGCCATTCTGTATTTCTTAAAAAGACTTGTTTTGCTCCTTGGTCTAAAGCCAGTTGTCGCTTTTCTTCCGTAGAAGTGACGCCATACACTTCTAGGCCATCTGCGGTTAATAGTTGCGATAAAATTTGTCCGACGCCACCACTTATCCCATGGACGAAGACCTTACTATGATTCACATTATTGCCAAGATCATGAGCTAAAAAATCAGCTGTCAACCCTTGCAGACCGATACTGGCTGCTAATTTAGGTGGTATACCTGATGGAATACGGATAGCATTTTCCTCAGGGACAGCCACCAATTCTGCATTAGCAAAAGGAACATCCACAAAAAGAATCGTTTCTCCTAGCTGAAACTTGGAGACAGATCTTCCTTTTTGAACAATCCTCCCTACCCCTTCATAGCCATTAATAAGAGGGTCTCGGGATTCAATATGATAGTTACCCTTTCTCCGATAAATATCAGCATAATTCAACCCAATATACATCATCTCTACCATTAGCTCATTTTCGTGAATGATGGGATCAGGCAAATCCCCATATGTTAAAACAGTTGAATCACCGAATTCATTAAAATACAACGCCTTCATGCGCAAATCATCTCCGATCTTCAATCTATCAAAAGCCACGCATCAATCGATTGAAACTATCTACTAAACAACCGATGAATGTCCCTTCGGTCATTCTAGATTTTCCTTTTATTCAAAAAAAGCACCTTCTCTCGAAGGTACTTTCATTCTATTCCTCTTGATGAATTCCGTCAAAACAGATTATTTCTTCGGTTCGTCCTCATCCATTTTCGATTCCGACAACTAGCCTCTAAAGCCTGGTATATCAACATCGAAAATTCAAAAACCGGCTAAAAACGGTTCGTGACAGTAATTTGACAGCAGTAAATCGCAAAAAAATTACACTTCAAATTTGGTAAATTCATCTGCTAAAGTTTGGTTGGTATCGGGATAAAGATGCCCATATTTATCTAAAGTTGTCTTAACAGAAGAATGCCCCAAACGCTTTGAAACGGCATAGATATTGTTATTATGTTCAATCAAAAATGCCACATGAGAATGCCGTAATCCATGTAAGTGAATCGGTTTGACACCAGCTACTTCAGCTAATTTTTTTACTCGACCTAAAAATGTCTTTGGAGATGGTGGTAAGCCATCAAAGGTAAAAATAAAGCTCAAGTCATCCCCAATCGTTTTTTGAGTTTCTTTCCATTCCCTTAAGTCTTCTATCGTTTGCTTGTCTAAAGTAATCGTTCGGATACTTGAAGTATTCTTAGTATCTGAGAAATCATAATCCGTTCTTGTTCGAATGTAGAGTGATTTACTCACACTACAAGTTCCTTTACGAAAATCAATATCTGGCCATTGTAGCGCAAAAAGTTCTTCACTTCTAAGTCCTGTCACAAATAAAAAGCGCGTCATTCGTTTATAAAAGGCTTCTTGGAAATCACAGCGATAAGAACAATTGTATACTTTCTTAAATTCATCAACAGTCCAAAAAGCCACAACCGATCGCTGAGTTCTGATTTTCCCAATAGTGTCTACCGGATTCTCATCAATGACTTCTAAAACCACCGCACGTTTAAAAATAATCCGTAACTTATTAAAAATCTGTTTAATATAATTGTTCGAAAGCGGACGTATTTTCCCTTCTTTATTCGTGACAGAACATTCTTGAACAAGAAATTGTTGAAACTCTTGAATATGAATTGGTCGAATCTTTTCCATTTGCATTTTTCCAAAATAAGCTAAAGCACGTTTTAAAGTCTTATCGGTTTTTACGTAGGTTTTCTCAATCGTCCCAAGTTTATACCATGGAAAAAAATACTTCTTATAAAACTCACGGAAAGTAATCCCTTGTAAATAAATTTCTTGAGAATCAGAATAATTCTTTTTCAATTCCTCCATCGCATCTTTTGCTTCTTTTTGCGATTTAAATCCTCTTCTAGTGGGTTGAATTCTCTTTCCGAAACGATCATAACCCAAAGTTAATGAAAAATACCACGTTCCTCTCTTCTCGTCTTTGTACACATTTGCAACTCTTCTCATCAGTATTCATCCTCCCAAGAAATGTGTAAGACCTCTTCAATGACACTCACAGGTATCCTCTTAATCTTGTTATTACGATAAAAAGAATACCCATTATCAACCAAAAGAGCTTTGCATTCCCTGAAGATCTTGTCAGCGTAATACCGTGAAAATCCCAACTTGATAATATCTTGCCGAGTGGCTGTCTTCATTCTACCGCCTTCTCTTTCCTATGTCAGCGTCTCACGAAAAAACATAAGTTACAAATCATAAAAACATTTATTTATCTACCAGCTGCTCCTGTCAAAGAGCACATAGGATTTTCACCTCTCCCCAGTGATGGCGAGCCAATTTAGTTACGGAAGTATCATTATTACATTTGCAGATCATGGCTCGAATTCGACAATTCTTCTCTCAATTATTTATCGCTCCGGTTAGTCATTACTCGTCATGGCGAAATTGAGAAATGCTCCCTACAAATGGAAAGTACTGATAGATTTTGTATTCAATTTTCAAAGGTCATTTTTCTTTACACTAATAAAGACAATTGAGAATACAAAAAAGCAACTCTCTTTGAAAGAAAGTTGCTTTTCAATGAAGAATTAAGTATTATCTGTACGAGTTTTATTATCCATGGATTTAATTACTACTATTTGAAAAAATAACTTTTATTCGACTTAAAGTAATGATTCTCTAAAATATAATGCAACCTTCTATTTTTTTACCAGAGAAATTATTTTACTGAAGCTTAATGGATAGTTTCTTCTCTCCATATTCTGTAAAATTTGCATGATATTTTTAAAGTCCTTTGTCGCTTTTTGTTTATTATTTAAAACATACTTTGAGTTTCTATTGCCTGAATGCTCTTCTATTTCAAGAATATCATACATTTTCTCGATTCCTTTTTTTGTTGACAATAAATCCATTTCAAGACAGTATCTCATTACAACAATATTATAATCACTTAAAAGTTGTAATACCTTTTTATGATGCCCCTCGCGTAAAAGATTTAATAGAAGTTTTTGAATGTTAGTATCAGGAATCAATATATCAATTATTTCTTGTGAACTAGAATTAAATCTATCATATCTATATCTGAAGAATCCATCTTCTCCTCTGCTCAAGTTTTTCTTATTATCATTGTCAGAATAATAAACAAAAAAATCTTTATCTACGATAGTTACAAATGGTAAATCCAATTCTTTAAAAAGATATACAGGATATTTCAATGATTTTATCCCGCCTAAATCCAAAATAGCCAAATCATCATTTGATACACCTGCAGCATTGTTTAAAATAAATTCAACGACTTCACCATCAATTGAACTTTCCACAACAACAATTTTTTTTGCAAAGAAAAAATCACTATTTTTATATCTGTAAAATTTCATAGTTCTTTGCTCTTCTAAACCTGTTTTCTCCCAAAAATCTCTGGATACTTGGGTCACTTTTGTCTCAATATTTTTACTTTCATGTAGTTTTCTGAATAATACTATATCTAAATGAGTCAATTGGTCTACCATCGTTGGCGAATGTGTTGTAAGTATAATTTGATTATTTTCTTCCATTTTTTTTAGTGATTTAATGAATTTTATTTGTGCCTGAGGATGAAGATTTGTTTCTGGTTCTTCAATTGCAAATAGTACATTAACACCTATCTCTTTTGCTATATGAGTATAAATTGATACGGCTAGTAAACTTTGGATACCAGTACCGCTATCATGTACAGAATATGCCTTATCTTTTTCTTTCAGGGAGATATCTAATTTATCCAATAATACCTTATAATTTAGCCTTGGCATCTTTATAATTAACTCGAACTCTCTCCCTAAGGGATAACCCTCTTCAATCATTTTACTAATATGATTTAGTCTCACGTCAATCGATTCTACTACAGCATTCATTTTCGAACTAATTCTATCCCTATTTTTAGTTATTTTATCTAAGTAATCACCTGAAATTTTTTGTATGAATTTATCGAGTTCATCTCCTGTTCTATTTACCGGTATCACAATGAATTTATAATGTTTTTCTAATACTTTGAAAAAATCTTCTGGCCTTTTTATAGATTCAAACGAATTGGTTCTATTTAAATACTTTACTTCTCTAACTGATTTTCGGGGATCATTTGAAAATTTAACAAGAATTTCCATCGTATTATTACTTGACATATAATTTTCAAATTCAGCATTTCTTCTTAAGAGTTCAAATTCAATCTGCACTACAGGTCTGGTTCTACTTCTATATCTATGTTCGCCAGCCTGGAATGATTTCTTTTCATCAGAGTAATTAAAGAAAGCATTTAGTGCTTTTAGAAAACTGGATTTTCCACTATTATTTTCACCTATTAATGCAGTTAAATCTGTAAAATATACTTCAGCTTCTTTAATAGCACGAAAATTTCTAATAGTTACCTTTTTTATCCTCATAAAAATATTCCTCCTAAAATAATACAGCATAACAAAAAACAGTATTTAAGATAATGTACATAAAGTATCTTTCGCTTAAAGTCTAGGTAACTACACTAAGCTTTAAAATACTAGATTAGCAATGTCGAAATAGCCTTTTTCTGGAGCAAGTGATTGTATCGTAAACTTATCAAATATAATTCCAATAATTGACACAACTCCCCAATAAAAAAACGACAACAAATTCTGTTCATCATCTTCATTGTTAATGTTACTCTTCTTTTGTTCGAAAAGTTTCTTTATCAAAATTAGTAATGATATTTTCACGAGTAGAGTCTAAAATTGTTTTAGGGTTTTGACTTCTCCCTAGCTCTTTCAATGTGTATTCCGGCACAGTATCAGAAAGAAATTGGAGTAGCATAGTATCAGTTAAATATTTTCCATCTCTTAGTATTTCGCTATGTTTACCACTCATTGCATCTACTAAATGATAGGTCCAAATTCCATGACCTAATACATTGCTTCCATAAGATGTTTCTCCAACCTGACACGATAAGAATACACCATAGTATGGGAATGCAGTTGTCAGAGCCTCAAATTCAGCGTCTTGCAAATCAGATATTACCGATCTTTCAACGTCAGAATGTAGTCTTTGAGCACAAGCATCAATAAATAATAGTGCGTTTTTGCAGTCAGATTTCTTCAAGGGATCTAGCAAGACTTTATCCAAAGAAATTGATGTTTCAAGTAATTTAGTTGGATAAGTATCATAAGTAGATAAATAGTTCGTCAATCCATCATGAAACCCGTGTCCAGCATAGTAAAAAATCAATCTATCATCAACTTTCAACGTTTGAACAAATTTATCAATTTCTTGTTCGAGTACATTTTGTAACGCTTTTTCATTTATGAAAATCAACATATCTTCATCTTTTACACCCATGGTATTTAGGATCATATCTTTAAAAGCAAGTGCATCTGCTTGAGCATAATCCACGTTTCTTATTTGATTTAGGCTGCTTGGATAATATTCTTCGATAGCAATAATTATCGCTTTTGTTCGATTAAAATCAGCTTGCAAAAGCTTTTGTTGATGTACTATGGTATCACTTTCCAATAATGTTTGAGATTTAATCCGAATATATTTTAAACCATCACATAATATTTCATCATCTGATTCCTCTACTTCAATTACTAATAATCTCTTGTCTTGAAACCATATCCAGTCAAATTTGAAAACAGGAACAATATTAAAAGAAGATGCTACTTTCTCCATTATTCGTTGAATCTGATAATCAGAACTTAATCCGATAATATCATTTTTTTCAATATGATTTTCTTTAATACCAAATATGATCTTACCGCCAGCTAAATTGGCAAAAGATGAAATTATTTGTGCAAGCTTTTTAGGTGCAAATGGCACTGGAGAACATTCAAATGTCTCTGAATTTTTTTGCCCAGCTAGTTCAACAACTTCTTCATCAGTAATTTCTATACTATGGATAGGTATTCGATTTACACCAGTTTTTTCAAGTAATTGTCCCATAGACATTTTTTTGGGTACATTTATTCCATCTTCATACCATAGTTCTGCATCAACATACTTGAGTACATCAAACTCTGATGTATAAAATAAAATCACTTGATTATTGTCTGATGGTCGGGCCACAATCGTTAAATCATTGCCATTCTTAGTAATACCTCCAATAATACTTGGAGCAATTTGAAACTGACCAGAACAGTCATATTCAGGCAATAATTCAAGATAGTCTAAAACATTTTTGACAGATCTATCTATCATCTTTTGTACGTATAATAGCTTTTTGTAATCCGGATCTGAGATGTGATAATTCTGAGGTGATGTAACCCCCTTTTTTACTCTTCCCTCAACTTCCGCAAAAGACTTTGGACTTGTCTCAGTTTTGGAATTTTTCATTTTACTTATTATTTGATCTGAAAGAGGAATACCCTCTTGACTAAAGTATTCAACTATTTCTTCATAAGTAGAACGAAGGAGAAAATCAACTTTTTTATTTTGACCAAATAATCCAAAGTATCTTGCAAGCAAATCACTGAGGTAAAGTAACACGCTATTACTATACCAAGGCTTAGTTACATATAGTATTTTCCCATCAAAATGTGTATTCACATTCTTTATAAAATCAATACCCTCATAGGTTATTTCTAATTTATCAGCTTCAAAAATAGTTAGTTCTTCTATGGATCTGATTAATTCATTTGTATCTAAAATTTTAACATTTTGACTTTCTTCAAAAGATATCCACTCAGTCAGCGCAGGTACCACTGCAATTAGTTTGTTCACTAAACCACTACAATATTCTTCATTGACCGCCTCTACTATAAATTGACTTTGTTCTAAAATTCTAACATCAAAGTACCCGAGTAATGTTCTCAAGTATGGATGCTGCTTATTTTCAGAATTCAGTTCAAGAAATTGGAATTGCTCCTGAAAAATGGACTCATTTCCATCGATAAAGAATTTTATTTCCCCACATTCTTCAAAATTACCAGTTGTGGTTAGAAGCGAACTATTCAAACTCCATTCTTTAACTTCTAGAATTTCGTCACTACTTAAATTAGCTGTTAAATCAAGAATTTTTGAGTATACTATCTGTATTCTTTCAATATTTTCTTTTTTTACTTTTCCATCATCGGTGTCCTGAGAAATTTTTGTTAAAATCTCTAAATAATCCGATAAGGAAAAAGATGTCTTAAAGGAAAAAAATGATTTCCAATCTGGCGATAAATCTTCACCTTCAAATATTGGCAAATAAGGACCAGAAATTTTTAGGATTTCTTCAGAGTTTAAAAATACATTATTTGCTGTCGAACACGTTTTCAGCGTAGTAGGAACACAAGAAATATTCTTTATGAACCACGGAAGATAGTTACTTACTTGGTTTCCTGATATTCGCCCAGGATACCCAGTTCTTCCCCAATATCCCGTTGCCGTCATAGTTAGCTTACCTATATCGACATTATGAACAACGTCCTCCCAGAACACTTTTGCAAAAGTAAAGTTGTTCTCTGTATCCTCTAAGAAACTAAGACTGGTTAGCCCTTTATACTTATCTATTAGGAAACTTGAAAGAAATGGACTAAAGTGCTTATCTTCTGCTTCTAGAAAATCTTTTCTAAGATCTATAAACAAAGGATCATAAACTATTTCAATTCCACATTTTACACCTAGCTTACTAAAAAAGACCTTCCAGTTATCCTTATCTCCCTTACTTCCTGTAAAGTAGGAATCATTTACAAAAATATCTTTCTCTATAATGTTTTCGATAATCAATCTGGGACCATAGTAATCTGAAAGGTAACAATCTTTAGCGGGAACGAGCGTTCCTGTGGTAGTTAATAATCTAATAAGGCTTAGTTTAGTGAATAATTCATCAGGAAGTTCCCCTTTTAGGTAGAGATTAAATATATCAGAGATAACCGATATCGCATTTTCAATGGTTACGTAAGTATCAATGAACGGGATCAAATTTTGAATAATGTACGTAATATCAGTTTTTTCAGTAACACCGAGCGATTCAAGCCAATGCCTAGTGGCAACATCAGATTGAAGTTGTTCCAACAAAACGGAATTAATGAAGGAAAGTTCACTCTGAGGTTTATCCCATCTCTGATCTGATATTTCTGGGAAACAAACTTGTTCGGGTGGTAACATGCTATTTTTATGTGATAGTACAAAGGATAGCTTTCTTAGATATTGATTGGTAACTTCCTGAATTTTTGGATCATCAAAACACTCTTTAAAAAAAATGATCAATTGTATATTATCTTCAGGAGAATGAGTATTCATAAAGTCATTCGATGAGAAGAGAGAATCCAAATCGTTCCAAGACAAACTGGCTGCTCCCATTTTTTTTAATTCACGATTGAATTGAGAAAATAAAGAGAACGACCTCTTTCCCGTAATCCTCGTATCAGCCTTTTGTTCAACATACCTTTTAATACAGGATCCATCAATAAAGTCTTCTTTGGAAATGTTAGTAAAGTCAACTATTGTTTCGTCAATTTTTTTCACAGTTCTTTCTTCTGTAAGCACAAAAGGTATATTCTTAAGCGCTTCGTCATACCCTCTATTAAAGCTGGATCCTAAGCTGTTTCCATTAATATATTTAGGTAATAAAAGGTACGCCTGTGCTCCATATTCACCTTGAGCTAGCTCAGATATCCACTCAAAAATAGCCTTTGCAACTTCACTGAATATCCATTGATTCCACTTTGAATCGACGTGAAGGCTCTCCCTATTAGCAGATGTTAAAAAACTAGTATTCACTAGAACAGGAATATCATATTTTCTTTCCTCTGTTGGAAGATATGCAAAAATTCGTTGATCCGCATCTTTCAACTTTGAAAGTCCGTCGTCACCAATCTTCGCTGCGAGAGAAATTGTAATCTCCGTAGTCTGCAGCAACTTGTTCGGTATATTTTTTTCATCAGCTAAGAGAATACGAACTCTCTCTGGAACTGATATGTTTCTTTCAGTAACTAGCCATTTATTAGGCTTGTTTGAGTTTTTTTGAACAGTAATATTATCATTGTCGTGACTTACTGAAATGATATCGTTATTATCAATTTCGAAGGTTATCTCACAAATATTTTTTAAAAAAAGGAAAATGTCTGCATTATTTGCAATTAAGTCAAGTGCTTCAGATGTCTCAGCCACATTTGAAAGCTCAATTATTGTAGCAACGTTAGCACGTATATTATTAATATAACGACTGATGTCTGAGTCAATGCTATTACTCTCTGTCCATATTGGAATAATCTGCCATGGCATAACAAATTGTCGATCATTAAGAACCTCCCAGTTTTTTCGATTGCTTTTCCAAAGCCAAGGGTGATTGTATGCTGCATCAAAAGAAAAATACTCTCCATCGCTATAAATGATAACTTTCTGAGAATGACCAAAAACAGCTTTGAATCCTATTCCTTTATAGCCTGTCTTCGACATGTCACTTCTCTTTGTTCCGTTATTAATATTGCAAATCCCCCGTAAATCTTTATCTGAAAACACTGATCCACTATGAGCGACTACTAGTTTATTGTCGAATAGTTTTATCCATACCCTTATTGGTTCTCCATTTTTATAGGAATCATCCGCGTTTTGAAGAAGTTCATAAATAAACCGATTTGAATCAGTATATAAATCACCTGACAATGTTTCAAGAGAACTCGCTAGGTTCACCGCCTGACCCGGTTCATTATAATTTGAATTTTGATCAAACAATACCTGTATTTGTGGCTTTAATGTCATTAGAAATCTGACCCTTCTAGTTAGAAATTATGCATATTTCATTGTAATCATCTACATTTTATCATCGAATCATTTAAAACAAATAACCATTTTTAACCCCTAATTTGTTAAGTATTTATGATAATAAAAAAAGTCACCGTTCTCCTCCATGATGTAATTGGATACAGATACACTGGTGACTACTAATCTACATATTATTTTACAGCCAAGTAACCTCAATAAAACAGGAATATCCAAAAAAGTTCTACGTAAAATTAGGTTAAGTCTTTGCTAGTGCAATAATTTTCTAAATTCAACTCTAGGTAAGGTACTTCATTCTCCATATAACTTCGATGAAAATTTTTAAGTGATTGTTCGACATCAGAATACTTGTCTTTGTCTACAGTTCTTTTTCTAATTTTGGTAACTCTATGGTTTTTGTCTTGAGAATAGACTTTGGTAAATGCGTGCTCGACTATCAACTTTTGAAATAATTCGGCCACTTTGTATGTAGCCACTAAATACTCTTCCTCGGACTTATCTCCAATCTTGGAATAAAGTAGTTTTTGTGGCGAAAGTGGAAAGATAATTTCTGTTCCCGGATTGCCGAAGCCACCATTAAAATCATAGTCCTCTTTTCCATAGTAATTGAGAAAAATAACTGGATCATCAGATGTAGTCCAGTAAAAATTTAATGGAGCTTCGTATATAGTCCAACTAGCTGAATTTAGAGCCTTATATGTTGAATTAAGCACATGCTTGATACCCATTATCCATGTAGATTTTCCTGCATAGGATTCTATTTTCAATAAAGACTTATCTCCATCAGCTGGATTAATATCCATTTTTAGAGGAAGCAACATGTCGTATTTGTCTATTTTCCTCTTAGGAATCTCACCTTTGGTCGCTAATTCATGATTCATTTTTTGACTAAGTTCCTCAATAATTTTAGGATATTGTTTTATCACAATATTTTGTGCCCATTGGTATCCTCTTAAAGTTCGAAGATACTGGCCAACAACTAATTTTGAAATATAATCATGATCAAGCTCTGAAATTAGCTTCTTACGGTTCACATTATCAACAAAACTTCCGAATTTCATTTCAAACTCATTTGAAAAGTAATCCTCCATCTCATCACTCAGTTCTCCTTCTTCTACATATAAATATAATGAATCAACAGTGGACGTATTTGTTATAGATACGCTATTCCATTTTGGAACTTGCTCATGAGACACCAGTAATTTGTACTCATATATTCTATTTACAGTTGCCCATTGCTTGAGGTAAATTTTTGGTACAAAATGATTTTTAGTTTTCAATTTTTTCATCTTAGAGTCCCTCAAAATACATATTTAACTAACCAATATATATTGCCAGTGTCAATTTCTAAGAAAATCCACTTAGCAGAACAAGAAATAAGTTAGTAGAGCTAATTTTTTTAACTTCAATGGGTCTTTCTTTTGTTTCAATACGTAAAAAGGCCAACTTAGTATAATACAAATTTTCATTCCGTATACTATTTTCCTTATCTTTCTATGACAATTCATATTCTCACTCTTCTTATCATTTCTGAAATATTGAGTATCTAATTTACATGTATGTGCTAACTTTTTTCAACCAATCTCCACTAACAAAATATGGATTATCTTTATCGTTTTCTTTTTCAATTAAGATCACATCATCATGAGTTGCTGCTACAAAAAAAGATTCCCCTTCGGAATATTTAAGCCCACCATCTCCAACACCGGTCTCTGTAAAAATGAAAGTTGTAAGACTGGCTTCTTCTATTTTTGAGACACTCTTTTTTTTAACCAATTTAACTACTTTCTTCCCCCCTGCTTCTACAGTTCTAATTATTGCGTAACCACCTGTAGCTACAAGTACTAATAAAATTTTTGGTCCACCAACTTTTTTTGCTAAAGTTGTCATTAATTGATACCAACCTAAATTCCCCATGTTATTTCCCTCCGTCATACATTTTGATTTTAGTCCTACCGATGCCTTGAATCACTTAATCAACAACTCTAATTTTGTTTAAAAAAGATGTATTATATCCTCTTATTCAATTTGAAATGTATCTTTCAAATATTCCTTAAATGATTCATTCTTCCAAAAACCTATTCGCACGCCATCAATTCCCCTGGTTAGCAAAATATAGTAGATGTTCAATACAAACAGTGTAAATTCATTTTCGTTCTCCGGATTAGCATCATTCTTTGAAAATTTACCATTTACATTGTGAAAATTATCGGGATTACCAAAAAGACGTCCTGACTCATCGACTTGTAAATCATTTCCAATCAATACCCCGACCTTATTCAAGTCAATTCCTTGTACAGCAAAAACCGATCCGACTTGGTCCTCTGCATCGGAATCTTTCGAATTAATCCAATTTTCTTGTGTAGAATTCCATCGTTTGTGAAGATTCCCTTCGTGCCAATGGGTAATCTCTGGATCCTTACCATCTGATTGTTTCCAAGGTTCAACCAATCCCCCCAAAACTCTATTGACATGATCACTATGATAATTTCTGTCATCTTCTATCCAATCAAACAAATTAGCTAGAGGATTATCTTCAAAAAATCCGAAATAAGCATCGATATCCCTATCGCAAAATACTGACCGGTCAAAATTAGGATTATAATTTGTTTCTGATAATAAGTCGGTATCTTTATATAGTAAATATTTAATACCATTAATATAATCATCTGAAGTATACGATTTACCTTCAGGAGCTTGAATTCGAAATTGTGTAGTCAGATATTTCTTTTCGAAATTTTCTGTAGCTCTACTAAACTGCTCCCGAGTCATATTCGCTGGTCGAATTGCTTGTAAAACATCGTACATCAGAACAAGTTGCTTACCAATCTTTTTCAGAGGCTCTAGGTGATTATCATCTGAGTTGAATCTACCTTTGTATACATTATTGAACGAAGCCATTTGTTTAGCATATTTTCGTGATAACTTATGAGACTCATCAACAACCACTACATCAAAGTCCTTATCCTGATTAATCAATTGAGTAGAGGTTGCTACAGTAAGATTTTTTCCATTCATACCATACACTTTGAAAATTTCTTGAGCTGTCTTAATCCAATTTGGTTGTACAACTACAGCAATAGTTTTACCAGATTGCTCATCCAAAATTTTCGCAACCAAATGTGTCAATAGAACTGTTTTTCCCGTTCCTGCATCGCCATTGATTACAAAGTTCTTTTCTGGATTTGTAAGTATTTCATTGATAAGATCCATTTGTTGTTGAGTCAATTCTTTTATTGGACTATATTTAACCAAAGCTTGATTTCTAAGTTCATTAATAGTAGGTGTTTTTACCCAACCTTTGCTATATAGCTCCTCCCAAAAAGGTAGAACAACTTCAGTAGCAATCTCCTCACGTTCTTTATAACTATTCGTGTCGTTCCCCTTAGTAAGATTGATTACTTCACTGGTTTCATACTCAACTAAATTTCCTCTTGATTTAGAATTATCAGCTAAAAAATAAGTGATAAGGTGATTCTCAACATCATTTAAAGCAGAGCCATTGAACAGCGCAGAAAAAAGTATGATAACTTGATCAAAGTTTGCATCATTAAATTTTTCTTCAGCCCCGTTATAATGTTGCTCATGTCTAGTTTTAAAATGTTTTGATTGACCGATATACACTTTATTGGACTTCGTACTTCTATAGATATAAATAATATCCCCTTTTTTTAGTTTTTCTTGTTGTACTTTCCGTAATTGATTAAATCCAACAAGTGTTGTTCCTTCCACATCCAACATAACACAGGCATATTTCGCCATCCGATAACCACCTTAATATAATCAAATTTTCTCTACTCTAAACCAAATAATTAGAAGTTAGTATATTTCGTTTTTGATCCTTTACTCTTACTGATTGGATATTTCTGCTGATTTTTGTTTAGTTTTTCTTTTACTACTTGCTCGATGTCCAAATTTAAATTATCTGCCAACATAAAAGAATAAATTAAAACATCGGCTAACTCATCCTTTATATCAAGCAGATTCTCAGTTCCCTCTTCTGCTGTTTTCCATTGGAATAGCTCTAACAGTTCACTAGCTTCCAAAGAAATCGAAATAGCTAAATCCTTTTCATTATGAAATTGTCGCCAGTCTCTCTCATCACGAAATTTATTAATTAAATCCGTTAATTCTTGAATCTCTGACATAATTGAACCCACCTATCTTTTTATAACACTCATAACGTAGTCTTCGGTATCCTTATCATTAAACCACAAGAAAATTCCTTTTTTTGCTCTTGTTAATAAGACATAGTATTGGTTTAACAAAATCTCCAAAACTTCATCACAAGCTGTTTCAGAGTAATTATGTGAACTTAAAAAACGTTCAACCTGCTTAACAAAAGTTGGATCCTTTACTTTTGAGATATCAAAGATCCACTTATTACTATTTGTATCCCATCTCAAATCATCATACCAAATGAAACCAGTGTAATCATAATCCAATCCTTGCGCTGTATAGACTGAGCCCACTTGATTAAATGCCGTTTTGTCAGCATCTTTATACCATTCATACTGATTCTTCATAGGGTTCCACTGCTTTTGAAAAAACGTTCCATCTTTATCCTGAATCTCAATATCATTACTAATGGTAAGATTATTTCTAGATTTCCAAGGCCAATCATATGGCGCAAACCATTTTGCAGTTTGACCTAAGTCTTTCATCTTTAATAATTGCTCGTCAATTGTTTTTAAGGAGTCTGATAACACAATTTCAAAGGTACTCTTGCTTGAAATTTCTTTAGTACAATCAAAAAATAAATTATGAATTCTATCTACATAATCCCCTTGATTCCCTGATCTCTTTTGAACTATCAAATTGAAAATAAATGGTTCAATTCCTAACTCATGTAGTGCCTTTCGATAATTTGAAACCGTCCCAGCTTCCTCTAATAAAACTCTTTGATGGTCATCCTGTAAAAATACTACAATTTTAGGTCTTCTGCTATGGCTAAATAAACTCCTAATGGTCTTGTTGATATCAGTATCTCTATGGGCTTCATCAACTACAACTAACGAATAATCCTTTGAAGCAATACCGTCTAGATACGGAATGTGTTGCATCAACCCCGCTTCATTTTTGACTACTTCTCGTAACATTCTACTTTTAGCGAAAGTAAAAACCATATCATTGATTTTAAGACCATGTTGCTGAGCAAGAAAAAGTAAATGAATGCCAATAATTGTTTTCCCGGTTCCTGCAGCACCTTTTATAATAATTGCCGTATTTTTCGGACTGTGGATGAATTCTTTAATTATCTGGCTAATCTGTGCTGAAGTTTCAATTTGATCTTCTAGCATAATCGCATTATCTTTCCGATTGATTACATCTCTCAAACCATTAAAACCAACCTGCCCAATAATGTATTTCCCCTCAATAAAATCCATAGCAACTCTCTGGCCATTTTTCGTTACATCAAAACAATTCCTCAGATGATTGACTAAAAATTGCTCATCACCTTTTACAAAAAAATTGGAAGATAATTTTTGATAGTCCTCATACATTTCAGAGAAAAAGACATTTTTGTCTCCAATAAAATTATGTAAATATTGAATTGCACATAAATCGATTTTCTTATTAGCAACACCCTCATGATGAGCTTTTAGATCTCGTGTATAATTCACTGTCTGATAAATAGGATGTATCCTGTATTCATTTCTATTTCCGATACAAACATTCACATTTGTTTTTTGCTTATCAATATTTGGAGCAAGATTTTCCCACTGCTTCAGCTCAACAATAATTGCGGTAGATCGCTGATTATTAGAATAGCCAAAAATAATTGCATCAATTCTTCTATCCGCTGTCAGTGAATATTCCGCTGCTAACCACAAGTTGCCAAATCCTTCATTATTAAGAAGTTGAATCAGTAAGTATAAGGAATTTTTCCAGGATAATTGTTCCTGAATTGAATGTTCTATATCAACTTGAAGCATTTGATCTACTAGTTCTTCATCCGATAATAATGCTAGATTTGAAATCTGATCATTTATCAAACAGTTCATTGGAAAACACCTCTCTCAAAAATTGTATAGATATTTTAAGTATACTCTTAATATGATTCTCAGAAAAGATTAATTGGACCAAATTACTTTTTCTACAGTTCCACAAATCGATTGTTATCCTTACATTTTCTTATATTTTCCAAATCAAACTTAATAATAAAATAAGCAAAAAAGAGTAGTAAGCGAAATAAATGCCCGGGGCAAAAGTGAATTCGTTACTCCTCTTTTTTATTTGAACAAATGGATTGTATTTACTTTTCAATCATCCATTCTATAAGAAATATCGTAGTACCATCAACATATTTCTCACCTCAATATTTTCTATCAGCCTATTACTCTATATAGGTTGATACTATATCCGTGATTTCAATAAACTTATCTAAAACATCCTCACTTGATTGTCTTTTTGATAGCGATGTAGCAAAGCATCATAATTATTAAGGCTAATCCTATTATAACTATCACTGTATTGACAACATCTTTAGAAAACGGTGTTAAAGACGAATAAACTATCATTAAAAATAATACAAATAGTGTCAATACAATATATTTTCGTTTCATTCCTCACTTACTCCCTCAAAATACCAACACTAGTTCTCAACTAATTATCTTCTATATAGTTATCCGTGATTAAATAAAGACTACTCTCTTTTCGAATTTATATCATCATATTTTCCGACAGCTAAACAACTCATCAAAATAACTCCGAGTATGGATCCTATAAATAATCCCAATAAAAATTGCAGTATAATCACTTCCCCTTTTTTAATAATCTTTTCAATTCAAATAGAAAAGCATTATTTCTTAGACTCAATCTTTATTCCGCAAAGAAAGGTAGGTGATAAATTTCTATACCTACCTTTCTTAGTCAATAACAAAAGCAGACTATAAGCTGCTTTTTTAAGAACAAATTATTCACGAATATCAAATTTTTTTAGAGCTAAAAATAGTTTGATCATACATTCCTGATAACAATCTTCGTCAAAACTCCCATTTCTGCATGATTCTTTAACTAGCAATGGTTTAAAACTATTCACAATTTGAGAAAACGCCTCTTCATCATCCTTTTGAACAAGAAGAACGAGTTCTGCCAATGATTTCATTTTACGTATCCTCCATTTTCTTATCACTCATTTTTCCAAAATGAGCGTGGAGGATCACGAACCATATACTCTTTAAAAATTAATGAATTAGGTGCTTTCGAATTTTCCCTAAAATACGCTGACGCTTTTTTGTTGCGCCTTGTCTTGTCATTGATAGCTGAACAGAAATTTCATAGTCTGAATATCCAAAAAAATACTTTTGAATCAGTAGAGATTGATCTTTTTCAGATAGTTTTTGAAATTCGTTAGCTAAGTCAAAATTAGAAAAAACTAGAGGAAAATTCGCGGATACCAATGTTATAATTTCTTTAGGAAACATAGATTGGTCTTCGATTAAGTAATCAACAACCTTTTGACCTGGAGTAAACTCAGCATCGTTCAACCTACGATTTTTAGAAAAATAATTAATTGCGGCGTTATGAACTGTTTTTTGAATATAGCTAGTAATTTGTGCATCATAAAAATTCTGATTCATTGATGTCACTTCTTCCCTTGAATATTCGAAAGGAAAAAGATATACGGACAAATTAAGATTTAAGTCTATATTGCCAATATCCTCTCATCACACGTTCAACAGGGATTGAACCATCTCGATTAATTTTTGAAAGGATGTTATTTACAAAATTACGATAATCAGGATAACTATCATAGGTTTTTATTAACTCCTGATATATGGGTTTAGCTGATAACAGTCTGCCTGCCTCTTTAAAGATCAATGCAATAATAAACCCATAATCTTTGTAAGATCGCTGATAGTTGCCGATAGCTTTTCGCCGAGTATAGAAATCCTGAAGATTTTTCCATTTTCCAAGTTCATCGGCTTTACTTTACGATCCCTTTCTTCATTAAACTTATTCGTATTCTGATTATTTTCTAAATTAACCAAGTATTCTTTTAAATCATAATACCGTTTTAAAAGCTTCCTCCTTTCATCCATTAATAATTTCAGCTACTCATACAATCGACATTTTTTATCACGAATATCCATATTCTGCTTTCCCCTTTCATTAATAAAAACAAAATAGAAATACAAAACTGGACACTATATTCAAAAAAATTTAAATAGCAATAAAGAATATGTATATTTTTTTCGATATCGCCCATTAACATAAATCATCTTAAGATAATAAAACTTAGGATTTTCTTTTCCAAGAATTAATCTCGTAACTTTCATTATCCAGTAACCCTTGAAAAAGAACTTCTTTGATAATTAGGGCAAAGATACTTCCTTGATCATCTTCGATGTACTTGTCCTTCAAGATTCCTAAAATATAGTCTGGTAAATGATTCAAAAATTTTTCATCATACCGATTCTATTATGCAGATCCGCAATATGGTTCAAAATTACTTGGCATTTTAGATCCAAAATTTGTAATTGCATAAGTATATTTTTAAAGTTATTACTATTTACTTTGTTTGTTAACACTTCAGCCTGATTTTTAATACTTTTAAAGTATTAAATCACTCTGGTGTGTTTAGACGTTAATTCTTCCTCTGTAATTCTTCTTTTCATCATTGCATACTATAACAAGTTAATATCCCAAGATACATAATTATCACTCCACTATCTCAAGCAATGAACAACTATTCGTAGATGGTTGTCAAAAGATATCTTTTCATAAAAAGTGTCTTGATATCCATTTTCTATTAATTCTATGATCCTATTACTCGTTAAATTTTCCTCCTCTTTTAAATCTAAAAAGAAAAATAATAAGTTTGCTTTTTCCATTTATCCATTAATCTTTGCAATTGTTAACTTGAGATTAGTTGAGGAAATATTTTCAATAAGCGTATCTAGATCTCTCAAAAGTTTATTTGAATATACTTGAAGTAGAATATCTCCAGAAGTCTTCTTTTTTAATAGATATCTAAGGTTAGATTGCCACATTATATTATCCTCCTATTCTTCATCAACATGTTCACTTTAGACACGTTCGATCTTTTGCAAGACGAAAATCTATATTTATCCTTTTTCTTACACTACTATGAACAAACTGGACCACGAAAAGAGTTTTCAAAGGAATGCTTTTTTAGCAGAGGTAAAAAGAATTGATCTTCCGCCACCTTTCTTGCCGATGCAGCTTTAGCCAAATCATCATAAGAGCCAAGATGATAGCGTTCTCCCCGGAATGTGATATAAGCAATCCACTTTCCCCTACAGCGATAAACACCCTTTACACCACTAGTATTGTTTTTCGCCAACTTTGACTTCAAACACTCAACAATTGTACCTTCGTCACAAGTTCTTTTTTCAATTTTTTTCAAGCAACCACAACTTTTCGTATGCCCAGATAAAAGGTTGCCGTAACTGACTTCGCAAATTTGACCACATTTACATTTACACTTCCATTTAGTTTTCCAATTCAATACGTTTGTTAAGGATTCAACAACAGTCAAGTTATAAAATTTTTTATTCTTTATATGAAATCTCTTTTTCTTCAGACAGCCGCAACTACTGATTTCTCCACGCTGCAATCGTTTTGAAGAAACTAATATTTCATTCCCACATGAGCAAAAACAATTCCATACAATAGTTCCTTCACTGCGTTCACCTGTAGGATTCAACGCGATAAGCTCACCAAATTTTTTATTTGTTAAGTCCTTATATTTAAGTCTATTTTTTATATTCCCACAGCCACAACTTTTTGTTCGCCCTGATTGAAGATTAGATAGGTACACGACTGTTTCTTGCCCACAGTCACAAATACAACAACATTTTTTATACCCATCTTGAATTGTTGTGTCAATAACAATTAATTGACCATACCTCTCTTGCATGCTCAATCGCTCCTTTAATATTAAATGAGGAGATAACCGGGATATCAAGAATCTAAATACGTAAATAAATTTCCATAGAGGATTCACTAATATTCACGTTACATCAAAATCTATATCAAAGTATTACTATCTACATAAACCATAGTGGGTGATTCTTGAACTCAAATCTCACATGAAAAATCATAAATTTTTATTCTAAAATTTTACTGGCTCTCACCGATTCGACAATCATTGCGTCAAAACAGAAATAATTTTCTCAAAATATATTTGAATTTACGATATATAGAAAAAAACTTTTGATGATTAGAAAGTTCCATGGTTCTTACAAGCCTAGTCGTCATACTTGTGTAATTCAAAATAACGTATATAAATTCAAAAGAGATCATTGATATAATTTAAAAAGTCCTGTAAAAGAATATATTTTTTATGTGGATCCTTAATTAATCGAATATCATCAACAATGTGAACATATTCTAAATTATGATCAAAGTGATCATCACTAATATCAAATAAAGAAATTATCTTAGCTAACATAATATTTTCAGTATCCATTCCCAAAACGGATTCATAGACAAATTTCTTATTTGTTAATACATCGTTAGCGTTGCATAGATTATAGTATTCAATCATTACACAAAAATGTCGTATATAAACATCCTTCACAAAATCATCGTCTATCGATAAATAATTTGTGCATAAATGGTCCATCTTCTCATAATTCGCAGGTGTCACTCCATAGACATACTGATGCAAGTCTAAATTCTTTTTCCATGAAACAAAAAAATAGGGTATATAATTCAAAATAAACAATACGTATGAATCTATAGGGAATAATTTATCCTCTTGATGACCTGTATCAACTATCAATTTCTTCACAGAAGTTACAAAAGCTTTTAATTTGTAGTTTATTGAATGATGGTCGATAAACTTATCTTGAAAAAATAGAGCATCTGTAGGTGAAGTAAACTTTAGTACAAGATTAGCAAACCCCAGATACAATTCCTTAATCTCTTTCTCGGAAGAATTTTTTTGCCCCAAATTTTTCATTACGGTGTTGCCTATTTCCATAAATTCTTCATCTAAGAAAAATGGATAACATTCACAGCCTTTTTCCTCTATAATGATGATGTTCCTTTTTCTTAAAATATATCTCCAATTTAAGCATGTTAAAATCCAATTACCGAAGCATATAGTATTGAAGGAACTAGAAATTATACTATACTGACCAAAAATAATGTTCACTTGTCTTCTCAACAAACTTTTTTTAGGAAACATATATAGATTTTCGCTTAAATTATTTGATAAGGAGATTAACTCATAGAATAAGTTTTTTATTGATTTTTCAGTTCCTTTTAACTGAATCACTTCATCAAGAATAATAGAAATACGATAAGGCACTAGATGTTCATTAAGAGATTTAATTATCCTATATACTTGGGGTATACTGACAAATAAAGTCTGAGCAAGCCTATGAACTGTATAGACATTAGTTCTTATAAGTAAACTTTCCAAAGTTTTAAAACCGATATCATTAAGACAGTAAAAGCTAACTATTTCTTCAATAGAAAATTTACTTTCTTTCAAACTGACCATATTATTTCTTATTTCAATAAGGAGATTCCCCAAAAAATCTTCATTGATCTCTTTAATTAAGTTTCTTACAGTTACTGTAGTAACTGTCAATTGTTCACTAATATTTTTTAGAGAACGCGCTTCAGTATCTTTGAGAAAGAGTATCATCTTACAAATCTCTATTTTATTTTCATTATTTTTTCCCAGAACAAATAGCATCTAAGACCTCCGTATATATTGAAACCTTACTCCATAAACTGACGGAACAGAAATAATTCTTAGCTTATTTTCTAAGGAAAAACATTTCATTTGTTCCTTATATAATTATAGTAAGCAGCTTCCATTCATATCATTAATAAACTCAGAACAAAATTATTAATCTACTAAATAAGAACACCTAAAGTAGAATTCAATTCAACTTTAAGTGTTCCTATATTGCCTTAACAGGATTATCAAATGATGAATATAACTGGAAATATTCTTGACCTTTTCAGCTATTTATTACGGTGCTGAAACCAAGTCCCATCGGATAACTCCGTTGTATTGATCCGCTTCAATATATTTTGCTTCTGGGATGAATAAAGTTAGATTTCCCAAAGAATAATCATATACTCCACTTCTTTTGTTAGCTGTAGCACTCATAATTAGTGTTCCAGTCTCATTAATTGTAGGAAGTTTTTCACCTGTTACTTCCGTTGTACTCTTTAAATCGTTGTCAGTAAAGGAATCCGTTCCATTATTTTCATTTCTGAATACTTTCCCAGTATTGTCACTTCGGATAGAACTGCCATATAAACCTGGTTTATCCCATTGTAATTGAGCTCTTAGTGTCCAAGAAGAGGCACCGGATAGATCTTTTACACCAAGGTGTACACTGTTTGTTTGAATCGGAATAGATTGTTCTCCAAACTGATTTAACTTAGTTTTCGGAACTGATATTCCTGTCGGATAGTAAGCTATTCCTAAAGCACTATCAGGATTCACATTATCTGGTTCTTTACTGCCATCAGGAATATTAGGAACCACTTTACGTTGCCAATTGGCAGTATAGGTTGTATTTAGTTCATCCAAAATATTGGTAACCTGTTCGATATTTTTGCCTGATAAGTTCGTCCAATTTACAAAATCAAACAAATCCGCAGTAGGTTCATTGGTTCTGACAAATTCTTCCAAAGAGGATAACTTAATCTTATTCGTATATTCCACAGGAGTCATAGCAACTTTTGAAAAGTAAGGTTTGGTAATAGTTGTTCCATCTGGAAATTCTCCATCCTTAAGTTCAAAATTAGGTCCCCCAGGTATTCGTTTATCCCCCTTATACTTATAGGTTAATAATTTTTGATCATTCGTTTGAACAATCAACACCCTTTCAGGATCATCATATGGTAGACTGAACATACCTATCATACTGGTAACACTGGAGGTATCCCAATTCGAGAGGTCTAATATAGTAAGATTGGGACAATTGTAAAACATATCGTCCATCTTGACAACACTAGTAATATCCCAGTTCGATATATCTAAATTATTTAGATTAACGCAATCGGCAAACATGCTGAACATATGGGTAACCTTTGACGTATCCCAGTTTGATAAATCCATACTAGTAAGGGGGGTATTTCTAAACATATGCTCCATGTTGGTAACCTTTGACACATCCCAGTTTGATACGTCTAGACTAGTAAGTCCATAAATATGAGAAAAAGCGCCAATTGTATGAGTCATACTAGAGGTATTCCATTTCGAAACATCTAAATTAGAAAGAGATGTAGTACTAAACATGTTAGATATTTCCCTCACATTTGACGTATTCCAATTCGAAACATCTAGATCGTTGAGGTATTTAGAAAAATAAAACATGTTGCCCATATCTCTAACATTCGAGGTGTCCCAAGTAGATAGATTTATACTAGTGACTGAAAGCATACTTGAAAACATCTCTCTCATACTGGTAACTTTTGACGTATCCCAGTTCGATGCATCAAACCTCCTTAACCCTGAAGATTTAAACATGCTTACCATATTAGTGACTTTTGACGTATTCCAGTTTGATACGTCTATATTAGTAAGATTAATTGTAGACTGGAACATCGATTGCATGTTCGTTACATTAGAAGTATCCCAATTTGATACGTTCAAGCTATTAATATTATTTACTCCATTAAACATTCCTTGCATATTTGTTACGTTAGAAGTGTCAAACTTCGAAACATCTAAGATATTTAAAGTAGCAGCTCCGGCAAACATTCTGCTCATATTCGTTATGTTAGAAGTATCAAAATCGTATAAGTCTACTTTTTTTAATTTTACCAGTCCATCAAACATCCCACTTGTAGAAGTACTGCTTATACTAATTAAATTTATTTCTACAGTTTCTAGATTCGTCCAGTTCTTGAAAGATACATCATCAGCATAAAAAGGAGCGCTTATCTTTAAATCAGTTATCTTATTATAATTAGAAAAAATGGATGAATCCAAGTTGTTAAATCGGATAGGGTTTCCACCTAAAGTACTAGGTACCTCAACATTACCACTTAAAGTTGAACCAGTGATATATGCAAAACCACCTCGCACATCATACGTCCATCCATCTTGGCTTTTTTCATTTATTTGTTTTTCTTCTGAGGAATTAAAGCTTGTTTCGGTGGTTTCCTCGTTCGTAGTGCTTTCGTGTGTAGCTCCGTTATCAGCTTCTTCTTTATTCTTCGTGAATGCTTCTTGACTACTTGAAACACTTTCTGAACTTGACTCTTGACTGATGCTTTCTGTCGATTGACTTGGTTGATCTATTGAAGAAGCTTCTGTTAACTGTTTACTAATCTCTGTTTCTAATGGTTGAGAGTATTCAGTTTTTTCTATCTTATGGCTTAAGTCACTTGATTCATCCCCTTGTGCCATATCAGCTTGTGCTACAAAAATATAGCCACCTGATATAGTTAATACTGTTGCCATACATAAAATCTTCTTTAATCGCATCTTTGCTAATCACTCCTTACTTTTGTAATTGACCGTAAATAATAAAAAAGTAAACAACACCTAACAAAGTCAATGTAAAGGAACTGATCAAAGCAAACCAGTTAACAATCAATTTTTTCCTTTTGAATTGTTTTAGAGTAACTTTTTTATAATCACTTAAGAAATAGAAAATGTTCAATAGTAAAAAAACGATGCCTGATGCTATAAGGAGTATAGGAATAAGGTACATCATGATGCCTCCGTCTTTCTTTTATTGAATTTTATATACAGAAATACAGTTGCTAAAAGCAGCATTCCAATTAAAATCCAATTATTCCTAGTAGATCCCGTTTTTGGTAGAAAGGCTGCCCTTGCAGATTGATAACTTATTTGTTTAGAAACCGAAAACTCCTTTTGGTTTGTGCCATCTGGTTCCTTGCCTCCAGGCAACACACCAGGAGAAATTCCCTTTTGTACAACGATTTCTATTTTTGTTTGTTGATTTAAAAATGCGTTATCACTTTCGGCTGCATGCATAGGTGAACTCTCGAAGAATGCTACCATGCATATTATGCAAAGAACGCAGGCTTTTATCTTTACTAACTTATTACGCTTCATATTAAGACACCCCTCTTTTATGCTTACGATAAATTAACCAACCGCTTGAGATAACCATTAACATGGAAAAAACGACCGAACAAATTTGTAGCCAATAAGGAATAGAGACTTTAAATACGGTGTTTTTATTCAGCGTGTTCGCTTGTTTCTTAGTAATTGTAAATTTTTTTGTAAACTCCCATTTATTGTCTTTTGTTTCAGCCTTCCCTTTGAAAATGTAATTTCCAGGTTTGATTTCTTCTTTTTTCCAATCGAACTGAAAGGGATATATCGAATGAGGTGCAATTGATACATTTTCTTTTTGCTGTTCTTGAACAATTTTATTTGTTTTTTCATCGACAATTGTTCCTTCAACTGTCGCCTTTCCTAAAATATAGGGATTTTCATTTAATAAATTTGCTTGTACTATTTTCCTACCGTAAGATAATTTAGATTGCACATCTTCTAATACTACAGAAATATTTTTATAAGTTTCTGTTTTGGGATCATTCTTAATCACAACACCTAACGTGTATACATATTTATTTTCAATAGAAGTTTTTTGGTTCTTATCCGATGCATTCGTTATGTCAGAAAATTGGATTCCACCAAGAATAATCCCATCAAATTGTTCCTCTGGCATAGTTAAATCTAATATTACTTCTTTTTCACTGTTTGGAGAGACTATCACCGTATCCTCGGTTGCTTTCAATATGGATTTAAGTGGATTTATTAATGAAGAATGATCCTTTAATTCCCCTGTATAATCTACTAAACCGTTTGAATTAGTGTTTCCATTGGTTACTGTTATTGACATTTTCTTTTCATGATTTGATTCATTCACTATTTTTATCTTTAATTGATCTTTTTCACCAGGAGATTCGGCTAAATCAAAATATCCTGAATCAGGATCTATTTGATGAGAATTAGGTATTCCTTCAATTGTATAACCACCTGCTGATTTTTCAGAAGTTTCTTCTGCATAAGCAGTATCATTCATAATAAAATTCAAATTCAATAAAAGAACGATCGTTAGTAGTAATCGTTTCATTAACTTCATTTTCCTCCCTATCATTGCTATTTTTCTTTCTAAACTATTCTTATTTCTGATCTTTAAACAAAGAAATAAGAATAGTTTAGAAGGAAAACAAATTGTTTTCCTTCAATAGATAAAGGATTGGGGGTAGGGTGAGGTTGAAGTGTGTTATGGTGTCGCTGGTGTTACAGCTAAGTTCCATGTAACCGTTCCTGTATAAGATCCTGAAGGTACCTTTTCAGTTGCTGGAATTACCAATGATGCTTTTTCGAACCCATAGTTGTAAGTTCCGTTTGTTTGTTTTCCATCAACGGTCTCCAATACAACTGTAGGCGTATTGCTAATAGTAAGACTCGCTGCATTTGTAGTAACTTCTCCATCTTTAAGAGCTTGTAAATTACCATTAATGTTTTCTGTAGCTACTCCGTTTTCACCCGTAATAGTTGTTCCATTCATGTATGAAGCATTTGCACCAGCCCATGCAAGTTGAACTGACAGTTCCCATTTATTCATTTTACGTAACGTATCTCTGACTCCAACATTGAATTTGTCTACACCGACACCATTACTTAAGGCGATTTTTTGTTCACCCGTAGCTTCTAGTTTCGAAGTTGCATTTAATGGCTTAGGAAGATACGCGATCCCAAAATGCCCGGTGATAGGAGTAATATCTTCACCTGGATTATCCGGATCAGTGGGATTAATAGGTGGAGTAACTGTTCCAGCATCTTTTAATTCTAAATCAGCAGTAACTGGAGTTTCTGCTGTCCCTGGTTCGGGGTTCGCAGCAAATGCAGATTTAGCTCCTAAAGTGCTTGTGGCTAATAATGTAGTTGCTAGTAGTGTCTTGAACATTTTTTTCATAATTAATAACTCCTCATTGAATGCATTTTAATTTTTTCTTTCATACCTCACCTTTCCTCAAGAATACAGGATTAAACAAGTGGTTTTTATCTGCTTTTTTACCAATTGTAAAAAAATAGATAATCATTCTTTAGTTTGCAAATAGGAGATAAATTACTAATTTCTCAAGCCACTATATTCAAATAGAAAGAGTTGTACAGCAATAAGAGGCTGGAAAGTAGTGGTTTTAAGACATCGTCATACTTAAGGTAATGGTCGAGTTTACTCATTCTCTTTTCAATTACCTTCTTTACACCAATATAGAGTGGATCTAAAAAAAATTTGTTTAGGTAATACTGATTTTGATTTTATTTATCAAGGTTTATGCATAGTTCAAAAATAATCCCACTAATAAACATTTGAATTACTTTCAGATAATTTTTTTATTCGTAATTGCCAATAATCCAATTCCCACTTTTGTGTAATTTTAATCTATACTGAAAAATATTAGTTGTTTTCGACAGATCATCAAGATATTTAACACCAACACTTACTTGGGTCTCATTAATATTTTGGTGATAAACAGGGAGAACTAATTCAATAAATTTATGATTACTATTGATTGGTCGCATCACATCTTTCTCTATATAATATGCAAGTTCTTTTTCTGAAGCTGATGGATATAATTTAAAGAACGTCTCTAAAAACTCAGTGATTTCTTCTGTTGTTTTGGCATCAATTTCCGAATCACTTTCTACTTGTTTTGCCTCGTACTTTGCTTTATCAGGTTTTGCAATCATGGTAGGCAAACTCGTCACAATATGATTCCCATTTTCATCTTCAAAGATCGTCACTCGATAAGCAGAAGAAATTGATTGTGTCTTTTTACCTTCTGTAATCTTTTGCTCCACTAAAAATGAGACGACAAATTCTTCCGAATATTTTTCAACGTCTAGAATTTTTACTGATTGAACTTCAGAACTAGTAGGAATATCTGTTCGAACCATATCTTGACTTAAAGTAATTCCTTCTTCTGTAAGGTACTGCTCAAGAGTATTCATTCTCTTTTCAATTACTTCCTTATTATTCTTCCATGAAAAATATTCTTTCGAAAAATCCTTCGTAAAACTTTCAATCCCAGAAGTATTTACTATCTTCTCTTTTACAATCACTTTTTCATGAGTCGTGTGTTGATCAATGGAGGTGAAGTTTTTATAGATTCCAAAAGCAAGGCTACAAGACAATAAAAGCCAAAGGGCAAGCACCAGTTTTCGATGCTTGCCCACGGATACCACTCGTTCTCTCTTCTTTTTTGGGGGCTTTTCCTTTCGATTCCGTTCAATTTTGATCTTCATTATTTTTCCTCTTTTCTCTTATTTGTACCGTCCAGCACCGATAAGATGCTGCTGCCAATAACTTTCCGTTAGATTCGTCCAGCCTACTGATAGCGATAGGTAAGACTTTGAGGTTATCTCCATCTTTTCCCCCGCTTCACACCGTGCATGAGAGTTTCCCCTCACACGGCGTTCCATCAACAGTAATTCATTTCTATTTCACTATTCCCAGCTAAAGCACGTAATTTATTCAGCTTTTCCAATGATCTTTCCTTTTTTAATACCAAAGGTAAATAATGAACTATCGTTTCTCTTTTAGTCGCATGAATCAATTTGTGTGTTTCTTTTGTAACAATCACAAGATTCTTATAGTTATCATTCCCACCAAGTGATAACGGCTTAATGTGATGAACTTCCATATTATCTTTTGATAAATTTTCACCACTAACATGACATTTTCCTTGTTGGGCTATGAACAGAGAGATTCGATTATCGTTAAATTCTACAGACTTATTCGGATTGGAATTTTCCAGCAGGTAATAAACGGTATGCATATCCATCTTTAATCTTTGATGAATAAACAGCCTACCTTCAGGCGTATATCGATTCCAGTCCTTCGGAAAGATTCTTGGCATTGTAAATTTTATCCCGGCTATTGGAAATAAAATCATGTTCGCTATGAATCGTTTCTTCCAGTTATATTGTTTATAGAATTTTTGATAGGTACTGGTTAGCGTTCCGTGCTTATTGCGAATATTTTTGGTTCGACAATCAAGACTTTTATTTACTGTGAAAGCAATATCTACAAAATCTAAGTTGACCAGAGTCGCAATTTTATAATAGTTATGCAAACCTAGAACAACAGAGTTGTACTTATTGACATTATCTACAGTTGGATTAGCGGCGATTGTTTTGATATTGTTCTTTAGTTTATCTACCGCATTAATCTTTGCCTTATCACACATTCGGCTTCGATTGGTATATCCGTTTGCTTTTCCTTTTTTCACTTTCAACTTGAATCCTAGAAAGTCAGAATAATTTTTTCTCAGATTAGTTACTTTTGACTTTTCAGGACTTATGTCTAAATCAAGTCGTACTTTTAACCATTGTTTTGTTGCGAGGAAAATTTTCTGGGCAGTATGATAATCTTTGCACATGATTTTGAAATCATCTGCGTAACGGACAATTTTGATTTCTTTCAAGTTTGAATACTTTCTTATTGATTGAGTTTTACTCAGCAGACTACTGTATTTTCTTTTGGTTGGAAATCCGTCCCACTGACTATCTATCCACCAATCTAATTCGTTTAGCACCACATTAGCTAAAAGAGGAGAAAGAATACCACCTTGTGGGGTTCCTTTGGTTGATTTTCCAATGCCTTTTACCTCTGCCTTAAGCATTCTCGACAATATTGAAATAAATGTCTTGTCTCGAATTTTCATTGTCCAGAGTTGCTTAAGCAATTTTCCATGATTTACATTGTCAAAGAAGCCCTTAATATCAATGTCCACTACATAGTGAAATCCTTTAAATGTCCATTGCTGAAATATCGCTATGGCATGGTGCGAACTTCTTTCTGGTCGAAATCCATAAGAATGCTTATGGAATTTTGCTTCCAAAATTGGTTCAAGGATCTGCTTTATGCATTGCTGTACTAATCTATCCTCAATTGTTGGGATTCCTAGCGGTCTGGTTTTACCATTTGGCTTTGGAATCTCGACTCTTCTGATGGAGTGAGGTTGAAAGTTGTTAAATCGATTTTGAACGTATTGAACTAATTGATATGGGTTTTCTTCACCAACATCAATAATCGTTCTTTTATTTGTTCCAGCAGTTTTACTGCCTTTATTGCTTTTGATATTTCGATAAGCCAATAAAATATTTTCTTCTTGTGTGATATAGCTCATTAAATCTCTAAACACATGACTGCCTTCGGCAGATAATTGATAGAGTTCGTCTTGAATTTTCTGAGTATCGTAATACTCATTGAACCTCAGTGCCTTTTTGTTACTAACTTTGACTGTCATTAGTTGGTTCCTTCCGTAATAATGAAGTTTTCCTATCTTAGTCTTACCCGAACCTAATTCATGAACAGTCAAATAGATTGAATTACTGTTGACTAGTGGCTATCCCTCCACAGCTTGTTATCACTGTTTCGTAGGTACTGTGCCACCACTTTCACTGAAATTAATGTAAGTTATAGTCAAAGCTTTTCCTTACAAACACTTCATTTACGAATAAGCGTATCCGTGTTTTCAGCTTACGACGTTCCGATAATTCTATCCGTACATCATACTTTTAGGCAATCCCTCTGTGCCTGTTTGCTTGATATCGCCTGTAACGATATAGGGAGTTTCATAGTGACCAGTTTTACTCCACCCCACAAACCCTACGATTTGTAGTAGCTGCCGTTAGACAACTTCGCGGTGTAGACACGTACATTCAGAATTTCGTCAGTGCTTTTCGCACATTCTTACCATGAGTATTTTATGGAAGCCCGACCTATCGGACACTCGACTACCTCTAGTTCGCATTTCCTTTCGTATTCTCAAAATACGATTAGGGCGTCTTCTCAGTCGACTTCTGCGAGCTCCAGACCATGAAATCCTTAATAATTTATCGCCTGTCGCAGTTTTAGCTAAAGCCTTTCAGGGCGTTACTCCGTCATTCGACTTTTCGAATTATCAGTTCTCGTTACAACTTTTGTTTTTGCGAGGTTGTAACTGCCTAACCTTTTCAGTTAGGAACGTCTCGCACGATCTCCTGCATGAAACATACGATTCTCTCCTGCGTAAATACCCACATGAGTCACATAAGTACCGGCATCATAGGTTGAATGAAAGAAAATCAAATCACCCGGTTTGGCATCTTTTAAATTAATATGAGTCATAACATCATACTGTTCCTGAGCGACCCGAGGGAGTTTCAAACCAACTTTGGCATAACACCATTGGGTCAAACCACTACAATCAAATCCCGTTTCTGGACTTGAGCCACCAAATACATAAGCCGTTCCTTCATACTTAAACGCCTCATCAAAAATCCCTTGAACAGTTTTATCATCAAACTGTGTTGTAGTTAGGTATTGCTTCACCAATAAGCAATAAAACATATTGCCATAGTTATAGCGCCACCCACCATTTTCTTTAATCGCGATGGGATTTGGATAATCAACTTTTTGGCCGCTCGATTTTTCCTTTGAAAATGATTCAGCTAAAGCGAAACTATGCTTCTTCCCGTTTTTCGCAACATGATCCAAATACCCACCGCCATAGTTATAGGCCTGAATGATACTATCTTGATCACACCCCAGCTCTTTGGAGCGCTTAACTAAAGACGCAAAATAGAGACACCCTTGTTTAATGGATGCCTCGGTACTTAATGAATTCGGTGGTAAGCCGGCTGACTCAGAACTTTGCATGACATCTTCCATTGTGCCACCAGATTCCACTTGAATAATCGCCAAAAGAATTGGGACATAATCTAATATGTCTGATTCTTTGGCATATTTTTCTACCATTGAGCGATGTTTCAATACTTCTTCTGAAACACTAATTCCGCCAGGAGAGGTGCCAGAACTACCACTTCCCTCACTGTCTTCACCAAACAACAAACCCACACACATCAAAATACCCATCAAAGAGATGGTCAGAAAAGTTAACGAAATAATACCCAATTTCTTCAAGTTCATTTTTTCTCACCTGACCTTGATTTTGGACGATGGGTCATTCTTTTTTGTACTTTTTGATTGATCCGCTTTGGCAGAGTGGACCGCTGTTTCACTTGTTGGAAAGAATTTTTCTTACTTGATGATTGGATTTTCCCTTTTGAAATGATCTCGTGACTAGTTAGTTTTCGTTTGATTTCGGGATTCGGATTTGCTCTCACAATCCGCTTTGGGGCTTCTTTTTTCTGCGTCATATCTTTCTGAGGTTGAGCTGCTTTATCTATTGGAATATTCGCCCTTCTTTTTCCCTGACGATTTGTTGCTTCACTCAGTATCTTGCGTTTTTCGTCCATTTTCGCATTTCTTCGTTGTCGTTGCTTTTCTCGCAACTCCGCTCGATTTGCTTTTTCTTGAACCAATCCACGCTTAAATTCTTCCGGTGCTTTTTTCGTCATTTCTACACCTTTATGGAGATTGTATTTCAAGTTCGTTGGCATATTCCTTACCTGATCTTTTACTTGTTTTGACTTATCTTTCACCAAAGCTTGGTTATCCAAAACTTTGCCTATTTTTCTCCCAGCTAAATTCATTCGGGACTGTTTCTTATTATTTGAAGTTGGATTTTCCTTAGTTGAGACAGGCGATACCTCTTGATCGTTAGGTAATCGTGAGTTCTTTCGTAGAGAGGAACCGGATGGCTTAAATTTGGATTTTGATTGTTCCTTTGCCAACTTATTCCCAACTGCTGCACCACCACCTAAAGCCAAAGTTCGACCCACATTTCGATTGAGTTGCCGTAACTTTCGGTTCATTAACATTTGCGGTCTTCGCATCACCCGTCTTCCCATTGACTGACTGTCATTACTTTGAAGATTGAACATGCTCATAATGTCACCCAATTTGAAATAGATACCGGCAAAGGTCACAATTTGCAGAAATGCTACCATAAAGAAGGGATAAGTAGCGGAAATATTGAAAAACATAGTAGAAATACTAAAAGCAGTCGTAATGACTAATGTCACTCCCGCTCGCATCATAATCGTATTAAATAAGCGAATAATCGCCTTTTTGCCCAAACTCTCATAAGTCGGCAACATGGACAATAAGAAACTAATCGGCAAAAACATCGCAAAGATAATGAAGAGAATTTGTGAAAACAACATAATCCCTGTCAGAAGAAAGACAAAAAAGGAAATCCCAAGATTGAACAACACCAAAAAGACCACGGTCCCTAAGCGGTTCATGGTCTTGGTAATACTTAAATTCGCATTGTCATTGTCTTCAATCTCGGCCTTGACCGCTTCTTCTCGATCCTTCCCTTTGTTTTCATCCGGACTCACAGATAGTATCTTATTGACTCGGCCTTCGCCAATTTCTCCTATATTGGAATCATCGAATTGTAATAGTAACCAAGGTTGTTGGACTTGAATGGAAAACAAGCTATCCCGAATCAAATCGACACTATCTTTTCCTTTGCTTTCTGAATTTGGTACGACGATCTCTGTTCCAAGACTAAGCGCTGCTTCACTAACATCTGAGCTAAAGTCATTGATTTTTGTGATATAGGTGGGCGCATAAGCGATAAAGGAACCAGAAAGTAGAAAAATCATCACAAAATTAATCACGGCTCTAACTGCTTTGGTGGTTTCTCGTTTTAATAATCCGGTATACGCCACATAAACTCCTAAAGCTAAAATCATCAATAATAGAAACCCAAAGTAAAATCCCGAGGTCTGTAGTCCAATTTCGGTAATACCTGCTAATGTCTGAATGTTTTTCCCAATACTTTCAGCCGTATCTGAAATGAAATCCAGCTTATAGGCTTCTTGAACTACATATCCCGTTGCGTTCGATAAATACAGACTTACCGTCCAAATAAAATTGGTAATGGCATAAAGACCATACATCACGCTCTTGCCTAAGCCATCACCCCAATTCCAAGGCAGCCAATCCCAAGAGCTATCCACAAAGAAATCTAGTTGATAGTTGTTCAGTGAATATTGGGAATATAAATTTCCCGCTTCAACTGCATCATCAACCAGTCCTGTTGCCTCGGCTACCGTTCCAATCAGACTGAGAAGAAATAATATGACACAGAGACTGATTGCGATCACTCCCACAATCCGAAAAAGTTTCTTTTTCATCCCCTCACTCCATTCTCTCTTGAACCGGCGGACGCGTATCAAAGGCATGGAAAAGTTCTTCAAAGACTGGGTGAACTTGGACCACACCTACTCGACCATACAAATCTTGCATAAAGCATTGACCATTTTCCAAATCTCGCAGACGTTTTTGATTGCTTTCATCCTCCTGATCCAACCCAAAGAATTCCAACGTTTTCTTGATTTCATGAGTATCGGTACTACGAAAAGCAAACTTCAACCCGATATTATTCTTCAAGCGTTCATCCAATAAATCATCACTGTTTTGCGTGACAAAATAAACACCGGCGTTCATGGCCCGACCAGCACGAACGAGCTTATTCGATAAAGTCTTTCCTTGCGCTACTTGAAGAAAACTCCAAGCCTCATCCAGGTCCACAATCTTGAAAATTTCTCGATTACTATGGATAAAGTCCAAGGCAAAAGTCGAAATAACGATTAGCATAGAAACACTCAGTAATTCCATGGTGGTGTATTCTTCAAAAGTCGTTTCTGCATCTGGTAAAACTAGATCCGCCACTTGAATGATATTCAACTGCTTGTCTAAACTGATTGACTGGGTAATCGAACCATCTGAGAAAAGCAAATGGGCAAAATCATAATCGGTAAAAGATTCAATATGATCCGCGATATTTTCCGCAACTGGTGAGCTCTCTTTTCGAAGCTCATTAATGACTTGCAGCAATCCTCGTTGCTCACTTTGAGTAACGGTTCGAATGGCCTTGCGCAACACTGGAAACTTCTCGCCATCTCGACTGGAAATTCCTGTTAGAAAGGTTAGAATATCAATCGCTAGACTTTCCGAGTCCTTCTTTTTCTTCATAATCACATAAGGATCAAGCAGACCTTGGTTTTCTGGATTACTAGTTAAGTTGAGAATATTGATTTCATCCGTAATTTCTGGCAAGGTTTCTTTCCAGCCACCTCGCTCGCCTTTTGGATCGACAATCACAGCTTGCCCACCAAACAAAACAGCATAGTAAACTAGGAGATTATTACTAAAGGATTTCCCACCACCTAGTGAACCAAGGAAAGCGGCAGCTAGCGCATTGGTAACTGAACCCTTGACTCCTTGTGAAGCCAAAGCCGGCTTGAGATAAACATTACGACCCGTATCTACATTGTAGCCAAAGTAAATTCCTTCCAATTCTCCTAGCATCTGTGTAGCTCCAAATCCAAGTCCCGCCAAAAAGTCAGACGTAACATACTGGATATAATCATTCATATAGCGTTTACTTGAAGGTAAAAACTCTTCATGTAAGCCCATCATATCGCCAAAGGGCCGGACTAGTTTTACATTGGTATCATCATAAAAATCTAGAACCTCATCACAACGGCGCTTTAACTCATCCACTGATTCAGCACTCACTCGAACCACATAACTCAGTTTATACATGGATTCTTTCGATTGATCCAAAGTGGTTTCCAACTCATCTACGGAATCCAACGCATCTAAAACATTAGAATTCGTTTCATTGTCGGATTGATACGCATGATTATCTAAATCTTTTAATTCCTTTTTCTTATTGCGAACGGTAGCAAGTGCCTTTTTATTGGTGACAATCTCTATATTCATTGAAGTATCAATCGGAAAAGTGAATTGTTGTTGCTGGTAATAGAAAAGTTCCGAAGAAGGAAACTCCATCTCCCCTACAATCGTATTGATTGTTAGATATGCTACATACGATTCATGATTCTCATGTTCCATGCGTAAGTATCGAGGCTTTTCTTCAATCAAACAATGACTGGGACGTAATAAGTCGTAACGTTTCACCAGCGTTTCTGATTTCATCTTTTTCTTTGGTAGCTGAAATTCATATTCTTCAAATGGTGTGCCCTTTTCACCATAGATATGTTCAATCAAATACGTCAGATCACTTGGTGTTAATCGTCTGACTTTAAATCTCCGAGCTAACTTACTTTCCATTAGTTTTTCAAGCTTAGAATAGCGGCGAATTTCTTCATTGGATAAGGAAACGAAATCGCCCATTAAATGATGATTCACCCCATAGACAAACTCTTGAAAGCTAGAAAAGAAAGATTTCTTGAGACTATTTAGATTGACCTCTTCATCAGTAGCAATCAGTTTGAAACCAATAAAAAAGCGATAATCAATCTGACTATCACCAATCATAGATATTAATGCATCTGTCTGTAAATCAATTCGTTGTTTCGCGACTTCTTTGAGTCTACCTGTAATTTCCTTCTTCGATCGTTCTTGTGTGGCGCGAATACTACTTTCTGTGGCAATTTGTAAGGCATGGATCTTACCTTCTCTGTTCTGAGCAATTAATTGGCGAAAGTTATCATGCACTTGATACTTCTGTTCAGGTGATAAGAAGGAATAGTTATAAGGCACTAACTCGTAGTAGGCAAAACACTCACCTTCTTGGTTAAAGACAAGATTATTTTCGATATACTTAATCGGGTACATAATTCACACTCCTTACAAGAGTAATGGGTTCATCCCATCGTTTCTTTTGTTCTTTGACTTTCTTTCCTGCAAAAGTGACCTTAACTCGTAAGTGATAGCTGATAAAGGATCGTAAAAATCCCAATGGTTTCTTACCGTCAAACGTCTTTTGCGACATGAACCAAGTAACCGCCACCGGTATGCCCAAATATTTTAAAAAGGCCCCCTCTATCATAGACAGTGGAGGAACATGGGCAAATACAATGACAAACAGCAAGGACAAAACAAACCAAGCCATCTGATTAAAGGTCACAGGAAAAGGCAGCTGAAAGTCATTGATTGCATAAATGACTTTTTCAACTGCCCAGATACTGGTATAGCTTTTTATTTTTTTCATTGAATCATCTCCAAATATATTATTATCCATGTTGAAAATTCTGTTATAATTAAAGGGAGTTAGGAGGTAGATTGGTTTGAAACAAGAAGAGCTTAATCTTAAATTATATGAGCTATTATTGAAAATCCAAAATGAAGCAGATATACTCACAAATGCTGATATTTCTGAATCTGACGCAGAACTTTATCAGTATATTATTTCTAAAGAATTAGTTCATAATCTAAAAATTGAACATTATTACAGCGGTCCAAATATAGATGCTAGTCAGGCAATAATCACAGATAAAGGATATGCCTTGATTGAGCAAATCAGTGAATCGAATAAGCCTATTAGAATGAATCGTGAGAATCGATATAAGCAACTCCAGATATTTCTCAAACGATTAGACGATCAAGACGATGATTTAAGAACTCCAAACTATCGTGTTCGAGAAATTGACTACTTCGACTTAATTAAATATGCTATTGATTCAAATTTAGTTAAAGGAATTGCTATTAAATATGCTAGCAACAAACCTCATCTCTTTTTATCACAATTTGCAAGGGTTACTACAGAAGGATACGACGTACTAGATACCCCCTATCCAAAAAAAGACGCATCTGATACAAGCATTAGTAACATCTACAATATCTATGGCGGGGATCAAAAGGGTGCAAGTTTTGGTAGTAATAACACAACTAATAATACTTAACTGGAGGAGTTTAGTATGGACTATCTAACCAAAGAAAAGAAGTTAAATCAACTTTTAAAGTTCATTTATGACGGAACTACTGTTACATCAAACTTATTGGAGCTGTCCCAACAAGAATTCGCATCATTATTAGAAAGCGCAACAAAGTCTGACTATATTCGGGGTGCGTCTATAACAAAAACCAAAATGACCCCCATCATTTGGACTGATAACGTCGAACTGACAGAAGCTGGAGCTGAGAAAATTCATCCTTCAGAAAAAAATAATCAGTCGATTCAGACAACAAATACCTTTAACTTTAACTCTTCAGGTGACTATAGAGGAGCAACGTTTGGAAACAACAATACTGTCACAAACAACTGGAATACTTCTCTAGAGGATTTAAAAGATTATATTGATGCTTTACCACCTGAAGACCAGCGAGTGGGAAAAGAACTTTTCGAAATCATTGAAACAAAAGATTTTAAACCTAACGTTTTAGAACGATTTTCTGAGTTTCTCGAAAAACATCCAAAAGTTGTTACTTTAGCTGGTAACGCAATTGTTTGGGCACTTTCTAACACTGATAAACTCCCATTAATAAATTGAGATATACGCCATTCAATTTGAATGGCGTATATCTTTATATTGTATACTCAAAAACTCCTCGACTCGTAATCAAATAGTTTCCTCCTATCTCCAAATCTCGACCACACGCATCAAAATCGATATACGTCTTCAAGTGTTCCGGTACTTCACCAAAATCACCAACTTCTACAATCAAAAAATACGCTACATCACTCGTATCATCGCAGTCTGGATAATAGACAATATCATCCACATGCTCTACCATTTCCTCGAAAGAATTGAAGAAAGCGTGTTGAATCTCAGAAGCAACTTCACCAATCGGAGTTCCTTCAAGCTCCTCCGCTAAACCACACAACCGATTAATTTCTTCAATTGGTGTATACTCATCAATTTCAAACGGCAGTTCATAATCATGAATTGCGTACTCTTCGTATTCGTCATATAATCCAATCCGTTCTTTCACTTCATCAAAATCGACAGGTGGGGTAAACCATGCCCCCCACCAACTCACCTTCATTGTATTTTCCAAGGTTCGCAATATAAACACGCATCTGTTCCATTTTAATACTTCCTTTTCTGTATTTGTGACAAAATAAAAAAGCTGAAATACTTTCCAGCCTTTTAGCAATATATCTTATATTCAAATGTCACTAGATTATCATTAACATTTACCACTTTTATTGCAGCAAAGTTTCCATGTCTATTCATCAAAATAAAAACTTCATTTTTATTTATTTTCCTTGCACGGCTAGTATAGTCAAATTTGTCTAAATCATCTTTTTTAGGATACTCTAAATTTGATTCAATATACCCCAGTTTTAAAACTGAGTCTCTATAAGCGTATATTGAATTTGCACCTGCTTTACTCCAACTAGTAACAAACTCATATGAACCACAACCGATGGTAAATTTCCCATCATTATTTGTAAAATTAAAAGTAACTATATCTGACAAATTTGATTTTAAATATTTAATTGATTCCAATTCAGTTTGTACTAAAATTTCCTGTGCATTTGTTTGACTGAATGGATTTTCACCCAGTTCAGGCTTCTTTGTCAGGTCTACATCATAAATTCTTTCAAGTAACTCTTGATAACATCCAAAATAGTCATTATCATTTGAAAAGTCAATATATAGTTTTGATGTTAATGAAGTGGGAATACTTTTATTAGGATTATTCCTTACAATGCAAATAATATGGTCTGAATTAGCTTTCGATAATAATGGTTGAGTTATTATGGTACTCTCATAACCCGTCCCACCTGTTCTATCGTTCGCTTTCTTTACATATAGTTCTGAACAAATACAAAGTACCATTTGGGACTTATTCAATCCCTGCTCCATAAAAAAAGCTAGGTCATTGCCGAGCCTTAAGTCCCACTGATCTAGAATAATATCCACACCATGACTTCTTAATTGAGCAGCTAATTCCTTAACCCATAATTTGTGCTCCATGTCATCATGGGAATAGGATATAAAAACTTTGGGATTTTTTTCCATACAAGTATTTCCTCTCAACTCTGATATAGAACCAGTTTATCCCAGAATTTTTAGATAGTAAATAGCTATAAATCACGCACCAACAATTCGGTTAAACAAATTGAGTAAGACATCTTTCACACCAGAAGCGTTGAAGACCAGTCCGACCGCAATCAAAGCAATGACTAAAAAACCAATTAGTTTGGAAAACTCCCTCTTAAATCCTAAAAATAAACCAATGACAACAATCGCTAGTAAGACTAAAGATTGGGCATTGGTTAAAAACCATTGATATAAATTTTGTCCGAAATTCATCTCGTTACTTTCCTTTCTTTTCCATTGCTCGGTCTGCTGTACTTGCATTCATCAAGCAGATCACAGTAACACCAAGCATACTGCCACCAAATACCAATAAAGTATCTTTTACAATTACCATTACGATTTCTCTTTTCATATAATCAAGTTTTCAATTGCCATACTTTGTTGCTCCAAAATCTTTTTATGCCGGTCTGATAAGCGCGCATTGTGTACCATATCTTGAATATAAGTTGTCTGATTCAACCGATCCAATTCCTTGGCCATCTTCCATGTAGGTGCGACTTGTCGGCCTAACCAGTTTAAGGTTCGGTCAATGGTATAAGGTTTCGGTTCAGAGGTTAATTGAATTTCCTTACGATTCCGCCCAATAAAACGACCCCATTGTTCATTCAAAGGCCAGTTGGTTCGCCGTTTTCCTTCCACCTTATCCGCAAATCGTAAATAACGATTGATAATAGAAAATGTGGTACTTTCAATGCTGCGACCTTTTAACAAATCTTGAATCGCATGATAGGCGCGATCATTTTTCAGTCGAATTTCAAAGCGATTTTTCGTTTCAGTCTGGTCTAATGGAATTCCTAACTTGATATATTGCTCATAATCTTTTTCGTACAAACAAAAATAAACCTCACTCTTGAGGCTACCGATATATAACGTATTGCCCATGCCATCTTTTTCATCGGCTTTCAAAAGTTTCCCTGAACGATAGCTTTTAAAAGTACGGAACAAGGAGATACATTCTTCCTTCTGACATTTTTTCGTTAACTTCGAAATATCCAATAAGCCGACTCGATCATTGATTGCCAAATCCAAGCGTTTCATCACGCCACCGGCTTTAAGACAATCCTCGAAAAAGTCGTACCAGCTACGCTTTTGAGCGAGCAAAAAAGTTTCAAACTGCCGGCACCCACGACCCTTTAATTCTAAAAGGACGCCCTTATCTTTTTCGTGAGACAACATTACCACAATATCTCCCATAACATATTGTTCCTGATAGGAATAAAAGGCGTAATCTTCATGGAGCATATACTCAAATTTTAAATGGAGAATTTCTTGAATAATTTTTCGTGCATCCGTTGTGGGAAAACGAATCCTTACATAGTCAAACAGTAACGTTAAAGGTAAATCGGGATTGAAACTTTCCAGTTGATCAAAAATTTTCCTCATGGTCTTTGTAGAGGCAGTTACGCCACCATTTTCTATCTGATTTAGATACGGACGGCTAAGTCCACAAGCCGTAGCCAATTTATTTTGCGAAACACCATATTCATTGCGTCGATCCTTTAATAACCGATAATCTAAATTCCGTTGTGCCAAGTTCTCACCTCCAAATTCAAAGTGTTAACTTTTTCAAATGAGTTAACACCTAAACAAATCACTTACCATCCTTGATACAACAAGCATTCTTAATCGTTGCTCGCTTATTTTTTGTGTTTTTGTACCCCCCTGTTAGATACGGGGGGTGAGACATCATGGCCGGCTAGCGCCGTCCATGAACAGGCACAGCACCACGGAGGATTTCTGCTCCGCAAATCCTCCGCGGTCAGCGCCTATCAGTGGTATATTTGGCTGTTACTCCGCGGTAATACCCTCAATTTCCAATTCTGCTTTTATCTCAAACAAGTATTGGCGGATATCTGGTTCTTTGGCAAGGTCTGCAATCCGTTCCAATTCACTTATGACTTGACTCAGCTCAATACGAGCATCCGTTTCCTCGTCCAGTACATACGAATCACCAGGGACCTTCACCCCATTTTTGCGAATATCAAAATTGAGCCGGTACAGTTCTTCTTCCAGTTCCGAATCAGACTGAATCTTGTCAATCACCCAGTAGATTTCCCCAATCAATTCATCATAAATCATGCCTATCCACCTCCTTTAATCTTCTGGCAATATCAAAAATGACCGGAACAGTTACTGAGTTTCCGGCCTGTTTATACAACTGACTATCTGAATTGACTTGAGAGGCCCGGTCAAAGGCCCAATCGGGAAAGCCCTGAAGACGCCAGCACTCCCTTGGCGTAAGTTTCCGAATCTGAGATTGATCTGTGACGACTGCTTGTTGGTCTCCTGTTAATAAGGTATGCGCACTTTGCTTTCCCAGACGGCCTCGCCGACTTGTGGAATTAGGAAAAGCCAGGTTCACACTGTCCCCTGGCTTCACCTCTTGATATTCTGTTTCATTTTTCCGAATCATAATCTTCGTTCCCCCTTGTTTTGTTGACAAAGTGGGAGCTGTTCCGGTTACCTCATAAATCCGATTGCCTTGTTCAAAATTTCCCGGTAACCTGCCGGCTACAGAAATTCCATCCTTTACTGGTAAGGCGATTTTGATTCCTTCATCACCTGTTAAGGTTGGCGCTACGCCATCTGAACCATAGACTTGTCCACCCATTCCTCGATTGGAAGGATTGATATTCACCAAGTTTCGGATGTTTTGATCAGATGTTGGAGACAATCCAATGATAGGAAATACTTGTTCGGTACATGCATTTCGAGAATGTCCGATAAGGAAGACCCGCTCGCGGCTTTGGGGAACGTAGGCCTTTGAGTTAAGCACCTGCCATTCCACATCATACCCCAATCCATCCAGCGTTCGGAGGATCGTCTCGAACGTAGCCCCTCTTTCGTGATTGAGCAATCCTCGGACATTCTCAAGGAATAAAAGCTTAGGTCGGAGAAGAGTGGCGAACCGAGCGATTTCAAAGAATAAAGTACCTCGAGTATCGGAAAATCCTTGCCGCTTTCCCGCAATTGAAAAAGCTTGGCACGGAAATCCGCCGCAAAGGATGTCCACTGGTCCGAGGGATTGAATAAACTCATCTGATACCCTTGTGATGTCATGCATCTCCACCTCCTTACTTGTATTATGGATTGCCTTATAACTCCTTCGAGCAAATTCATCAATTTCACAAAAGCCGATACACTGGTGACCCGCTTGTTCCATACCTATGCGAAAACCACCAATCCCGGCGAATAAATCTAAAAATGTCATACATCACCTCATTCATTGCAAAGAAAAAAGCCAAGAACATTTTTTGCTCTTGGCTCATACATTATTAATTTGTCCTACTATTTTTTATCTAACCCAACTAATTTCCGTTGTTTTTCATTGGCCTGATCGGCAGCATATTTAATCACCGTTTTGAACTCTTTTGCAGTAGCATTCTCCGACAAATCCGCAATGCTCTTATTATACTTTTTTACAATTTTCGTTACTTGTTCTTTCTCAGTCATGTAATTGAACCTCCAAATCTTCCTTATCGTACTGTAATGGCAAAAACAAATCCAAATTATCCGTAGCATAATGAACTTCGGAAATGTTATTTATATAATCTTTTATAATAATATGAAGTAGCACATCTGGATGTTTACTCTTTACTTTTGCAATATTTTCTCTTGATTTGAAAAACGTGTTAATGAATGCCTTTTTCGGTACATGACGTCCTTCCGCAAGTTCACGTTTTTGTGTAAAACTCCAAGCAACTTTAGGATCTTGGTAAACATAGAAAATCGTCACTCGAAAATGATTTTTCAGCGCTCGTGAAATATTTTTTTCAGCACTTAATATAGCAAAAGTTGCATCCAAAATAAAAGAGTACCCCTGATTCAAGACATATTTAAATGCCTGCTCTACCAACCAAGAAGATGCTTTTTGAAAGAGACTAGAGTTTTTTCCATTATAATCAGGAAACTGGGTGCGAAAGTAATCCGCATCAATAATCACGTGATTATCATAATTCTCAGCTAACCCCATTGCAACCTCTGACTTTCCAGCCCCAGGACTCCCTGCCATAAAGACTGCGTCTCGTCCAACTTCGGGGGATTTTCCTTTGATAATATGAGAAATAAACTTATCCTTATTTGCTTTTGCATATTCTAAATAAGAATCATTACTTTCCATATTAGTTATCCCCTTTCTTTCTACTATATAAAAGTATTATACGTTACTATCAGTATAAAGTCAGCATTTGAAGGTCACTCAATCATTCATCTTTCCTAATTTATTAATTGAGTCTAAAAAATCATACCCCTTCGGAACGAGCGGAGTATAAAACTCACTAATCACACTGCCACCTGTATCTACATAGCCTCGACCTTTGATGCGTTTCATGAAGAAATTTTTATCAACCTCACCAAACATCATGGAATACCCAAGCTCACTCATGCGACCTAAAGCCACCCGGAAATTAAATTGATCGCGAATCCCATCTCCTAGATATTTCGCATCCGGTCTTTGACAAGCCAGAATTAGAAAGAAACCAGACTGACGACCTAGCATGACAATTTGCTTGAGCTTATTCAAAATCACCGCACTTTCCTTCGTTGTTAACATTTCCATATAAGCCACGTATTCATCAAAGATTAAAAAGTTTGGTGGAAGTCCAAGATAGGCATAATTCTCTCCTATTTTGTAGTTGGGCATTTCTTTCATTGTCCTACTACGAGCCATCATGCGTTCGTAAAAATCTTCCACACAAGCAGAGATTTCCTCTTTTTGGGAATAAACATGGGGCATTACCGTACCTAAATCGGAGAGATCCGCATTTTTGGGATCAAGAACAAAAAGCTCGGCATCAGATTTCAATAAAGCCTCGATGATGGTGAATAAAAAGTAAGTCTTCCCACCGCCTGTACCACCAGCGATTAACATATGGGGGAAAGAATCATAAGCCCATACTTGATTTTTCATCAATCGCAGAGTCCCATTTACTGCCACTACTTCGTCTATCCCAATTCGATTGGCAATCATATCGTATAACAAGGTATATTCCACATAGGAGTCTTTGAGTTCTTTTTCTATTAACTCACAATACAACCCACTTTCTAACTTTTTTTCTAGCTTCAATAGTTGATCTTGATATTTTCCCAGTGAAATTTGAACGCGAATAGAAAGTAAGCCATCCTTCATTCGATAATAGATTTTGGGAAAGTAACTGATGGTCTCTTTGGTTCGACTCCTATTCAAATCTTTGAAAAAACCTTCACTTTGAGTTTGTTTCACTTCATACCAATGGTTTTCTAGAATCATCCGGGCTAGCTTTTGTCGATGCCACAGACTTCGCCAATGTTCAGGAACAAAATGAATATAAAGCAACATCATAGCTCCTGAAAGAGCGAGACTTCCTAGTAAACAGATTAAATCTTTCTTGGACCAAACGATTTCAATAGTAGAAAGTGACACCTTGGAAATCTCAAATTGTCTAAGCTTTTGAAAATAAAAGATGCTCATCCAACCAATGAACAAAGCGATTAGCCAGCCAAGAACAAAGTGATAAATTAAGTGCTGATCTCCTGCACGTATGCGATGCCCTTTGTACATTTTGATGGTTTCCACCTCCAATCAAAAATTATATTAGTCATTTACTGCTACGGGGAGTTGTTTTTTTTCAACCAATTGCGTTAAAAAACTTTCAATGGCGTCCGGCATCTCCACACCGATTTCTTCTAAGACTGATTCTGCTTGACGACATAAACTTTCATTTACCTCGACAACCATAAAGAAGGACTCTTCTTCCCCTAACCAATCCAGTACATCAAAGTCTTCTTTGGCATCGTTACCTACTTCCAGTAACCCTTGATGCATAATCAGAAACATTTTTTCATCATAGGTTAATGCGTTAGTGAGTTGTTCCTCCGTTAGCTCACCTTTTCCATATTGATTGATACAATCTAAAATATGTTCCACATTAATTTCCATATTCTTCACCTATTTCTTTCCTTCATTTTGGTTCGTAGGATTTCCCTGATTTGGTTGTCGTTTTAAGACTAAATCATCTGCCTTAATGAACCAATTGACAGTAGTTCCTTCTCGGAAAACATAATTGGCAACCGTATCCACGATTGGATTGACCAACTCTACCTCTGCGTCATAGGCAAACTCGCGTAAGGGTACATTTGCTGGGATACTAACTTGGATCATTCGACCTTGCGCGGAGGATTTCAAATTATATGTCCGTTCTTTTACTTCGTTACTAACCGTTCCGTCCTCATTTTGCTTGCGCACTTCTCTACGTAATGCGGAAAAACGTAATTTCCCAAATGTTAATCCTGAATCTACGACAATACCTTCTGTTAATCTCATCTTCTTTTCCTCCTATGCTTTCACTAAATCATCAACATACAACACGTAATCGGTAAACCCACGATTCTCAATCTCATAGCCTTTGGCAACCAAGTGGGGATTCACAGTTTTTAGCGGTTGGTCTTGATCAAAATCCTTTTCGCCGGCTTCCGCAGCTACTACCACCTCAATATCATCGGCCCGTTGCTTACTTGAAAACAGATGGTAACTTCGACCAACAATTGTAGTATTTCGACCATACCCTTCCGATAGAACTTCACCTTCACCACCATATGTTAGTTTTCCGAACGTCTCGACCATATCTGGCACAACAAATTTCAATTCCATATTTTTTTCCTCTTTTCATTGTTAGTTTTGGATACAAAAATAGCGCGACCACTTTTTAGGAGGCGGTCGCGCATGTTAGTTCTTAGGATTTACTTGTTTCATCTCATTACCTTAGTTGCGGCGATTCCAGAAGTAATACCCAGCCGTCACAAAGATCAAACTAAAGCCAATGAACAGTAACACATTAGAATTTTTCTCCCCAGTTTGAGGGAAGGTCTTCACTGTAGGACTAGATTCTTTAGAGCCACTTGGAACAGTTGGTGTTTCTGGTTGTTCCGGCGTACTTGGTGTGGTTGGAACTTTTTTTGGAGTTAAGGTTTGATCTTTTTCTTTTAGATTTTCATTGTGTTTTCCATTGATATTTCCGTCTTTATCATAATTGATTTCCGCAAAAGTAAACTTGGTTCCTTCTTGATATTTACTTGTATCTACTTTTTCCGCAAGCACGGTTTTAGTAAATTCTTTGTCATTCACTTCATATTCAATCTTGCCGGATTTCCAAATTTCTTTGTTCGTACCATCTGGCAATAAAGCATACAGAATTGTTTCGAAGGCTTCTTTTGAGCCATCTAGTACATCATGGGTAATGGACACATCATCAAACATATCTACCACATCACCATGCGTGAAAGTTTGCGAACCGTCTTCTAAGTGCGCTTTTGTTTGGATGGAAACATGACGTTCCACTGTACAATTGACAGTTTGGGCTTGATTATTCAAACTAGCATCCTTCGCTACTGGTTCATCGCCCGCTTCAAAGGCTTCTTTGTTTTCATACACATAGTTGAATAAGACGATGCTTTTGTCTAAAACTTGTTCGGCGGTCAATTTATGCAGAATTTCCCAAGTTCCTGTTTTCTCTTTGTTCGCCAAAATTGCGGTTGTTTCGGCAATTACCACTGGGTTGGCTTTTTCATCTTTTTCTTGGGCAGCTTTAGTGGCTTCCACGTCAATGGCTTGAGCTACCACATACCAGTCTTCTTTGATTTCATGTAAGTTATAGCTCAATTTATCAACTAACTCAGTAGAATCAAGGGTAGTCAATTCTTTGCCTCCGTCTTTCCAAGTCGCAAGGGAAGTCACACTGTCTTCTTCCTCAGGCAAATCATAAAGCATCAAACGGTTCAAACTAACAGAAAATTCTTTATTAGTCAGTTTCTCGTAAGGAACGGTCACCGTCTTAATCGGTTGTTTTTGACCTTGTTCGGTAATGGTAAAGACATACTCACTCTTGGTGTAGTCTTCTTTGTTTTCATTAAAAGTAGAGCGGATTTCTAGTGGTGTAATCTTCTGGAATCCTTCTGGAGCTTCTACTTCTTCAAATAAATAATCACCATAAGGAAGATTTTCGAACTTACCATAACCATCAAAACCTAATTGCTCATTATAGGCTGTGGTGACTTCATCTTCAGCTCCAGTAATTTCACTAGTCCCTTCTAATAGTGTTAGTTTAAAAGTTAAATCATTGAAGCCAGTTTCCGTAGTCCCAGCAGCTGAACCGGCAAATTTAAAGAAATCAAAACCAAAGCGAATCACTTGTTCCTTTGCCGTAACATCTCGGGTAATCACGGCATTTTTTTCGTTATCATCAACCTTTTTGATGGATACAGTGTATTTGGTTTGATCTAAACTATATCCTTCTGGTGCCTTTGTTTCTTGCCAGTAATACTCGTTGATGGCTAAATGTTTAACGGCAACTTGATTCTCTTCATCCAAAGTCAAAGTCACGGTTTCATCAGAAGCTTGCGTTCCTTTCACTAATTCTGGTTTAAAAGTTTCACTCCATTTAACAGCTTTTCCATCCCTAGCAGTAAACAAGGTGTATTCAGCTCCCTCGAAGACTGCTTTACCCTGTGTTTTATCTCCAGTATCTTTGTCTTCTTTTGTCAAAGTGGTTTCCCCAGTAATTTCTTGGTTTTGCCCTTTGACATTACTGGTAACAAGAGCTACGGTTTGATTGGCATACTTCAATTCGACTTTTAGTGGTTTGAAAGTATTCACAAAACCATTAGATGCTTTTGACTCTGTTACATAGTAGGTTCCCAATTCCAACGCGTTAGCAATCTCTTTTGGTGTTTCCGCATGACCTTTTTCATCCGTGGTCATTTCTTGGACGATTTCACCGGTTGGGCTATCTTTGCGAATGGCAAACGTATTGCCAGCTAAAGAGTAGTTGTCATTCCAAAGATCACTCCCTGTTTCAATCCCAGTTTTATCCAGAATGATTTGACCTTTTTCTCGCGTATTTTTTGAAGTCACAGAAATGGTTTCGCCCGCTTTAATCGTAGCAGTCATGGGTGTAGTATCAATCGTATAAGGCGCCGGTACCGATTTTTCGGTAATGGTTACCTTTGTACCATGGGGAATCCCATCCAATGTAGCAATGCCTTCTTTATCGGTAGTCACATCTTTTGCGGGTAAAGTTTTCCCAAAATCTAAATGGAAAATTGTCCCTGGGACAACATCACCTGATTCTTTATCGACTTTTTTTATCTTCAAAGAACCCTCAGTTTCTACGTCAATTTTAATCGTATAGCTATTAGGTTTATCAATTGCACCAGCCATGACTGTTTGAACTCCCGCTTTCTTATAGGCGACTGGAGTTCCAGTATCGGCTGATTTTTTTAATGTTAATGTACCTGACTTGGAGTTAGGATTCGGTGTAAGTATAAGTTGATTCCCACTTACTTGGTAATCAATATTTGCCGTATTTTGAACCACTTTATCAAACTCGGATAAATTTAATTCATTTTTATCTGTTAAAGTTGTCGATTGACCTAAAATTGTTTTTACCGTGCTATCATGAAAACTCGGCTTTTTTTGATAATCTTCAATTGCCTTGTTAATTTTTCCTTCAATCGATTTTATATCAACTGTTGCACCTCCTAATCGTTTTATAGAATGAAGGGTATAACCGTTTACTTCTTCCCAAATCATCTTTTGTGCCACCATATTGGTATCCATATCTGTTCCTACTTTTTTCCAAAGAACTGAAACTAGCTTCGCTTTTTCAGACATTGCCGGTAATGGATTTTTTTCATAGCCCGGAGTGACTTCTGTTGGAATCCTAACTCCCGGTTCTATGCAAAATACTGTTTGTTTCTCACCATTGTATTCAGCATATAGTGGTGTAGTACGTTCTGAGAGCTTACTACCATCACTAAAGGTTCCATCAACTTCATAAAGTTTACTTACATCATAGTGAATCGTTACTTCCTGAGGGTGAATAACCTCATCAGCAAGGGCAACAGCTGGACCAATCGCTCCGCCAATTGTTTGACCCAACAGAGCTAAAGTCGCAAATAATCGCAAATTTTTAAATCTCGATTTTTTCATATAAATAATCTCCTTTCGTTTTTAAAAATAAAAAAAGACATTCGATAATTCGAACATCTTTTAGTTAATGCTATTTAGTTAAAGAAATATAAAGAGTTTAATACCAAAAAGAATTTTTTTCTTTAATTACTTTTGCTTCTTCATTTTTAAAATGCTCTCTTTCTCCAAAAAACTCATCTGATGCTGCAACAGTGGGATCAAGCCAGTCAGCTTTTTTCTTAGCCCAGTCAATCCATTCATCGGAGTATTTATTCGTATTATCAGAGATTCTGGCTGCTTCGACATACTTTCGAATACGTTCAGCATTCTCAAAATCAATTGCCTCGTTTAATAAAAATAATGTTTGTTCAACTTCTTCATTGTATCGATCAATTTTCTTTCTTCGAAGAATTCTTTCTTCTTCTCTCTTTCTTTCAGCTTCCTCATGAGCCAGTCTATCTACTCTGACTGATTCAGATGCTTCGTATAATGCAACTAAAATTTCTCCTAGTCTTTCTTCTAATTGATAGCTTTTACTATCTCTGAAAATACGATTATTACATAATCGCAGACTCAGTCTACCATTGAAAGGATAGTCATATTTTCTTACTCTAGGTTCGTAAGCATACCTACCACGTTTCTTGTCTTCCTGATATTCCAACATTTCCATATTTTCTTTTTTCGTTAAAACATGAGGGATTTTATCCTTGGCTTCAGAAAAAGTAAATGAAACAATCTCATCATTAATTAAAAAAGCTTCTTTATCCGATAATAATTGACATCCATAAGGTTCAATTGCTCTTATTATAGAATCAAGAATTCTACTTCTTCTTTGTACACATTCTTCAGATAAATTATCCGCATTCATTGGTGGATCTTCGAGATTATGTTTTCCCCATCCTTTCGCAAGATTTTTTTGATATTCTTTCTGCCATTTAGTAATACTTTTTTTCTGTTTCAACACAGTAGGACTAAACTTTTGATTCTCATCAGATAACGATATTTGTTCTGCTATAGAAAGAATTGCAGCTAAAGTCTCTTTTCCTAAAAAGTTCAATTTTTCCTCAATAGCAAGTTGTTTTTCTGGTTCAATCCATTTATTATTCCGAAGTCCAGACTTCCCTTTAGGATAATTTCCTTTAGGAAGAGGAGGTCTTTTTATTTTAGAGCCCGTTCTAACTTTTGCCCAATATCCAGCTGGTGGTGTGGGAATATTCAATGATTTACATACTTTTCTGATTGCATTGTCTGACACATGATATTTTTTTGCAACTTCAGTTACTGGGTCTGACCAAACTTCTTTATAAAGTCCTTCACGATCATAATAGTTATATCCAGTTTCACGCATATCAATCAAATCTGGAGAATCGACAACCTCTTTTTCTAATTTTTCATTGTCACTTATTTTAATTGCTGTAAGATCTATTTTTTTCTCTTCGTAAGAAATATTTTTGACTCTTTCAAACAACTCGATTTTTTTATTAAATTCTCCTGTTAGTTCAATCACAGTCACTTCTTTACCGCTACTTAACTTAGCCCAATATCCTGAAGGTGGTGTAGGAATCTCTGCTTCTTTTAATTGAGCAAGAAATTGTTGATAAGGAATATCATATTTTCTAGCGGTCGCAGCAGCAGAAATATCCCATATTTCATCATATAACTTTTTTCTCGTAGTAGTATGTTTGATAACATTTTCCATAGTAATCACCCTCTTTCCACCCAAATTGCTTTTCTCGACTATTCGATCTTCTATTGCGAAAACATCAGAATTATTTTTTTCTCGTAATTTAGGAAGTATAATTTCAGCTAGTTTGGGATTAGTCTCATTGACTATCGCTCTGAAATTTATGATTCCTCCGATTCTTCGCTTTCGCTTAATAGAAAAACCAAGTCATTTTTAATCTCTTCAAATTGTTCCACGATTTTATTTATCCCATTCTCAATGTTCTCTACTTGAATGCTATTTATTTTACCATGGTTATATGCAATCAATCGTTCAGGTACGATTGAATAAGACCAACTAGCACGATAGCTATCGTCAGATTTTATTGCAAAACCAATTGGTAACAGATTATTCCTCATTCCCATAGTCAACATATTTGATGATATACCTAAAAAGTCAGCAGCAATTTTAATAGTTATTTTTGGCATAGAACGAATTTCATCATCTGTATATTTCCCCATCTCTCTCACCTCCCCCAAAAAAGAAACCGCTTTCTACTACATTATAGTACATAAAAATGAGAACAGTTAAAAGAGCCATTCAATAAATAAATAGCTCATATACAAACAAACTATTCTTTTAAGAAGCTAATTAACACCGTATATCAAAAACTCCAAAGAGACTTTTCCTATATAGGTATACTGAATAATGCGATCGGTATTTGGGATATCTTTCCCATTCTCGTATTTGTCCATCGACCATTTCGTAATCGAGGGTGAAAAAAATTTTCCAAAGTCTTCTCTTTCTAAACGATAATCCCTTCTAATCTTCCTGAATCTTAGTCCCATTCGGAAAGGATCCAACTTTTCAAATTGGTTAATCGTATTTCCCCTTTTCAACATCTTGCTAAAAGTCTCTCCATACAAAATATAAGGGACAGCCACTTTCCCAAGATAGGCAACATTTGTGCCTTTTTCCCATCTCTATTTTATCGACAATGGGGAATTTAAACGAACCATCATCCTGTTTTATATCCATAAAAATTTCTTTGCCATCATCAGTATGAAGCGAGATAATTTTCTATCTTACATTTATTCATAAAAATCTCTTTTCACTTTGAATATAAAAAAGACCTTCAATTTTTGAAGATCTCATCGTAAAAATTTATGTTATTCATTCACCCAAGCTTCCACTAAATCCACAGTATCACTTTGTGGACGCAAAGTTTTGTCATTTATAAAATCAACATTCACAATCATTGGTAAGGACAAAGCTGTTCCAGTGATAATACAGATTCCTTGTGATAGACCTGGAAGCATTGATTTAGAAACTCTATCTAAAGTTGATAAAGAATTATCAATTATTTGAAGATCTCGCTCATTCACTAGCTTGTGCAGAAAAAAATTATGAACTTGTGAGAGAAGTGTGGGTGAAATATCCGCCGGTCTTTGACTTGATAAAGTAAGGAAAAAGCCAAATTTTCGACCTTCTTTAATAATTTCCTCAAAAGTAGAAAGTCTATAGTCCTTCCATGACGTATTGTCGTTTCTTGATTGATCAGACAAAATGTTATGTGCTTCATCGATAATAAGATGGAAACTAACCTTATCTTTACCCGTTTTCTGCTCATCAAAAAACATTTTTGAAGTTAACATCGCTACAATTTGTTTAGCTTCTTGATTCAAATCACGCAAAGAAATTATCTCAAGAAATTTGACGTTGTCAATCTGTTCCACTATCTCAATATACTTTTGGAAATCATCAATGCGGCTATCAATTCGCTTTAGAAGCGGATCAATATGATCAGATATAACGTTTCGATATAGTAAATCCTTGACTAATTGTAATTTACATCTAAGTTCAAATTCTTTGAATATATCCAATTTACTCCCCAAAATCATAGTTTCAATTTGAACAAGATTAACCACTTGAATGTGTCTGGACTCCCAATTTCCATCAAAATAAATATTACTTACAACGAATTTTGCAGAATCATTGCCAGTATACACCCACGCTTGTTTTATTGGCTCTAAAATTCCATCAAAATCATAAAATTCATCCAAAATATTAACAAGTCTATTTTTTAAATCCTTGTTGGGAAAAGTCGTAAATATTTCTCGAAGTAAAGAACTTATCCACCTTTGAAGGGTCCCTTCACCAAAACCAAACTTATTTATCCCTTTAAGAACACGTTCCAAAAAAGGTTTTTGAGTTTGTTGAGTCGCTGAAAAAAGAATAGACAAGATCTCAGAACTAAAAAAGACATCCCTTTTAATCTGTAACTTTTTATTTGAAACGATTCTAGTAGTTAATTCATATATATTTTTTTCGCTCCTAGGTACACCAAATGAGTTATCATGCACGTACTCACCGTTAAAGTCTATGACAACAAATCTACTTTTCTCTCTTAGCATTGGGAACGGTTGTTTAAATAGCTCGAAGTACAATTTGTGAAGCGTATTTGACTTGCCACTACCAGTATTTCCAAAAATACCAATATGTGACGCAAAAAAGGAACTTATTGGTAAATTAACCTCCATTTGCTCATTTAAACTTTTCCCAATTTGAATTGTTTGATCTCCATTAAAATGATCGAAGCTATTTACATAGATAATTTGTGTTTCTTCAGATGTCGGAATTGAACAAATATTTCCAATCATTGGAATATATGTTGTACCAGTAGTGAAACAGTCTTCTAAAATATATCCAATAATTTGGATATCAAGAATTCTTTTGATGGTATTCTTACTGAATCTGTTATCCAACTGATAATTTTGCTTATTATTTTGAGTATCCCAAATTGATTCAGAATTGACTCGGCCTATTATTTTAATAAAGTTTTGACGAATAACTACAAAACTATTTACACTTAAGTTTTTTATCACTTCACCATTATTAATATATGTCGCTTGGTTCATATCATCGAAAGTAACTGCTTTACACCTGATTCCGTTCACCTCAACAACTAAAGCAACCTCTATATTAGAATTATTCGTCATCATCTTCTACCTCCGTATATTGACTATCAATATACTTTTCAGAAAGATTTCCTTCGATAATCCTGTTAAAAGATTCAAAATCTATAACAGCATATTTATTATCGTAAACTGATACTTCTTCAGAATAAGCGACAATAGTACCATCATTAGATCTAATTTGATTTTTTTCTAACTGTAAGGGATTCTCTTCTTCGATTTCAGTTTGTTCCATAATGAAATCTGAAGGTGTTATAAACACAATATTGGATGGGATTGCATTGGTTCCAAAGCTAAATTGATTTATTATTTCACCTTTAGTACCATCTTTATAACAGAAAATGAATACCAATAAATTTGGATTATTTAAAGATCTTTGGACAATATCTGTTATATGCTCATCTAAAAATGAAAAACCAAATGCTATTAAAACAGATTGTTCCTTCTCAAGCTCATAAGATAGGAATCTCAGCATATTGAAATATTGTTCTTCCATTAGAGTAGACTGAAATTTTCTTTTTGTAGGCAAAACAATCTGTATTTCACTAATTTTTTCACTTATACTTTGTAATTTATCATAATACTTATCACCAAAATAATTAATTAAATCAATAGATTCATCCGTAGATGTACCAAGAAATTCATCAGTAGGTCTACCTAATACGACATCCTTCAACATTTCAACACTAAAAGGCAAGAAGTAAGTTGTATCTTGAGTTATATCCCCTTGAAGTTCAGACCAAATTTTTTCTGATTCTTTAGCAGTTTCAATAGTACCTAAAAGACTATTGTCAACAAGCACTCTATCTCTCCCGATGAAGTTCTGTTCATTCAGCCAATTCACGGATCCATGACATTTCACCAAATTAATAGTTGGCAATTCGTTTGAATAATTATCAAAGGCCCCAGCATACAACATTGTCTTATTAAAATTTTCAGTGCTAAGATATCTTTTCATATAACCGTTCGTCCCATCATTAAAGAAAATTTTGGGATTCGATTCTATATTTTTTTCGACAGCTATTTCAAGAAACAAATCATAGTTCGTAGTAAAGACATTAGTTCGTCTTGGTGAAACACGACTATTTCTTAATTTTAGGAACTCCACGCAATTAAAAACAAATCTTGAATATTGATTCATTACAGAAGATCCAGAACCCAAGTGGTTTTCTGATCCACCTTTTTTTATATACCTAACTAATTTAGAATTATCTTTAATGGCTATATAATAAAAGATAAACATGACTAGTCTTTTACCTTCCTCAGTTACATCGCTGCTAGTCATGTATTCCTCAATTTTTCCTAAGCTAGAAAAAAATGGTACTGAAGCTCCTGCTCCAAATAAGAATGTCGTTCTTTTCTCTGAAAGAACAGATCTAAGAGCTTTTACTTTTGAAATTGTCATAATAGTTCCCTCCAAAATTGGAATTCACAATTATTTTACCACCAATTCATAACAAACGATGATTCTCCTCAAAATTGTATTAAGATATTTTTTTAACATCTCAAACTCAAGTAATCTATTCTTTTTAAAAACTAATTAGCACCATATATCAAAAACTCCAAAGAGACTTTTCCTATATAGGCATACTGAATAATGCGATCCGTATTTGGGATATCTTTTCCGTTCTCGTATTTGTCCATTGACCATTTTGTAATAGGCGGTGAAAAAAACTTTCCAAAGTCTTCTCTTTCTAAACGATAATCCCTTCGAATTTTCCGAAGTCTTAGTCCCATTCGGAAAGAATCCAACTTTTCAAATTGGTTAATCGTATTTCCCCTTTTCAACATTTTGCTAAAAGTCTCCCCATACAAAATATAAGGGACAGTCACTTTCCCAAGATAGGCAACATTCATTAATCTTTCAATATCAGGAATGTTCGCACCTTTTTCCCATCTATTCACAACATTCTTACCTGCTGGTCGGGTAAAGTTCTTACCAAATTTTTCCAGTGTTTCACCTCGATTTTTCCGAATCTCTTGGATTCGTTTTCCCATCGCTATTTTATCGACGATGGGTAATTTAAACGAACCGTCATCTTGTTTTATATCCATCAAAATTTCTTTACCATCGTTAGACAATAACTGAGTGATTTTCACAATTGCATTTTTTGACAATGGTCGACTTTGATTTAAAAATTTATTTAGAAGAGATATTTCGATTCCTAACTTCTTAGATAAATCCTCACGAGAAAAATTATTTGTAGTTTGATATTTTTCTAAATCAATCAAGACTTGTTGTTTTCTTTGAATCATATCTTTAATAAATGATTCAGCGCCGAGAACGTCACTCAAAATTCTATCGTTCTTTTTAGATATGCTGCGTAAACCATTTTCATATTTTACGATTGTAGCTTGTGATATATTTGATAACCTTGCCAGTTCTTCTTGAGTTAATTGCTTAGATAACCTAGCTTCTTTTAAATGATTTCCCATTTTGATTAACTCATATTTATTTGTTTGCATGAAAAAAGCACCTCCTTATGAGATGCTTTCATCATACGCTGACAAGTAAAAATCCTCAAGGAAATTATTCCTTTTTTGTCCTTTTTTGTTAAGCCGTGACAGCAATATGACAGTAATAACTTTTTCAAACTGCTAAATCACGTTTTTTTCGCTACTCGAAAAGATTGATTTAATAGGGTTTTCCGTTGAAAACAAGCTATTTCGCGTTATCCTGGTCGTCCATCTTCAGAACTGCCATGAAGGCTTCTTGCGGTACTTCGACGGAGCCGATTTGTTTCATCCGCTTCTTCCCTTCTTTTTGTTTCTCTAGGAGTTTGCGTTTTCGAGAAACGTCACCGCCGTAACATTTCGCCAATACGTTTTTACGCAAGGCTTTGATGTCGGAACGCGCAACGATTTTTTGTCCGATGGCTGCTTGGATCGGTACTTCAAATTGTTGTCGTGGGATCAGTTTTTTCAGTTTTTCAACGATGGCTTTACCGCGTTCATACGCAAAGTCACGGTGAACGATAAAGCTTAACGCATCGACTTTTTCAGTATTCAGCAAGATGTCCATCTTCACTAGCTTGCTGGTGCGGTAACCAGACATTTCGTAATCCAGTGATGCGTAGCCTTTGGTGCTGGATTTCAATTTATCAAAGAAATCAAAGACGATTTCCGATAGTGGGATCTCATAAACGACGTTTACACGATAATCATCCAAGTAATCCATTGTGACAAAGTCTCCCCGTTTGCGTTGGGACAATTCCATTACAGCACCGACGTAATCATTAGGCACCATGATTTGTGCTTTGACGTAAGGTTCTTGTACGTTTTCGATCGTGACTGGTTCAGGAAATTCTGCCGGGTTATCAACGACCACCATTGAGCCATCTGTCTTGTTGACATGATAGATTACGGAGGGTGCAGTCGTAATCAACTCAAGGTTAAATTCACGTTCTAGCCGTTCTTGCACGACATCCATGTGTAATAGGCCTAAGAAGCCGCAACGGAACCCAAATCCTAATGCTTGAGAGGTTTCTGGTTCAAATTGCAATGCTGCATCATTCAATTGTAATTTTTCCAATGCTTCTCGAAGGTCGTTGTAGCGTGAAGTATCGATTGGGTACAATCCGCAATAAACCATCGGATTCATTTGACGATAACCAGCTAAGGCTTCTTCTGCTGGATTGTTGGCTAATGTCACCGTATCCCCGACTTGGGTATCTTTAACGGTCTTGATGGCAGCAGTGATATACCCAACATCGCCCACCATCAACGCATCTCGTTGAATGGCTTTTGGTGAAAAGACACCAACTTCCGTAACATCAAAGGTCTTGCCATTGCTCATCATTTTGATTTTATCTCCAGGTTTGACCATCCCGTCCATGATGCGGACGTTTAAGACCACCCCACGATAGGAATCGTACACGGAGTCAAAGATCAACGCTTTTAGCGGTGCTTCAATATCACCTGCTGGAGCTGGGACATACTCAACAATTTGTTCCAAAATGTCTTCGATCCCAATACCTGCTTTGGCACTTGCTAAAACAGCTTCACTGGCATCGATACCAATCACATCTTCGATCTCTGTTCGTACTCGCTCAGGATCGGCAGCTGGCAAGTCTATTTTATTAATGACTGGTAGAATCTCTAAATCATTGTCTAACGCCAAGTAGACGTTTGCCAATGTCTGTGCTTCGATCCCTTGAGCCGCATCAACGACGAGCACGGCGCCTTCACAAGCGGCCAAACTGCGGGAAACTTCATAGGTGAAATCGACGTGCCCTGGGGTGTCGATCAAATGGAAGATGTAGGTTTCTCCGTCTTTGGCGGTATAGTTAAGTTCCACGGCATTTAATTTGATCGTGATTCCTCGTTCACGTTCAAGATCCATGGAGTCTAATAGTTGGTTTTGCATTTCTCGTGACGTCACCGTATGGGTTTGTTCCAAAATACGGTCCGCCAATGTTGATTTCCCATGGTCGATATGGGCGATAATGGAGAAATTACGAATCTTCTCCTGTCGTTTTTTCATTTCTTCTATGTTCATGGATACGTTCCTCATTTCTTTTAGTCAGCTTTTCTATTATACCAACGAAACGCCAATAGATAAAGTATTTTTCTTAACCGTTATTTAGACATATTCATTCAGGTTTTGCTATACTAGAGCTAGCAAATAAATTGGAGTTGAAAGAATGGACAATAATTTTCATCAAAATCTACATATTCGAGCGGTGGAAGAAAAAGACGTTGATCAGTTCAACGAACTGTTAAGCTATGTTTTTCAGATCACTGAATCGGATATTGAAGAAAGCGGCTATGAGAGCAAACGGGAAATGATCAAATCTAAGCGCCCGATCTTAGAGCTTTCCAAAGTCTTTGGCTGGTTCAATGAAGACAAGTTGATCTCGCAAATCGCCGTTTATCCTTGTGAAGTCAATATACACGGCAAATTGATCAAAATGGGCGGAGTGACCGGTGTTGGGACCTACCCAGAATATGCCGGACATGGCCTGATGAAAGACTTGATCAAGCTTGCCTTAGAAACGATGCGGGAAGATCAGCAATGGATCTCCTACCTTTACCCTTATAATGTGCCCTACTATCGTCGCAAAGGCTGGGAGATCATGTCCGACAAGCTGACCTTCAAAATTCGTGATACCCAGCTTCCGAAAACCAAAGAAGTCCCTGGGATCGTAGAGCGCAAAGAAGTGGATGATCCTGATGTCTTTACTGTCTACAACCAATTCTCCCGCGACAACCATGGTGCCTTGCAGCGGACCTCTTTTCACTGGGAAGAGTATTGGCGCTATGAAAATGAAGAAGAGCGCACCGCGGCTGTCTATTACAATGCCAGTGGTCATCCGACTGGTGTACTTTTTTATTGGGTAGCCGAAGAAGTCTTCCATGTAAAGGAAATGTTCTACTTGAATCAAGAAGCCCGCAATGGTCTTTGGAATTTTATCTCTGCCCATTTCTCAATGGTTTATTGGGTCAAAGGAGACATATATTCAAACGAACCCCTGTCCTTCTACTTGGACGATAGCCAAATCAAAGAAACCATCGAGCCTTATTACATGGCGCGGATCGTCGATGTTGAACAGTTTTTGAAAAACTTCCCATTTGAAGCCTTCCAAACACCCTTTCACTTTGTTGTTTCCGACCCAGTTGCCGATTGGAACAACGGGATCTTCGGTGTCCAATACAATCACGGGGAGATCGTGGTTTCAAGAGAAGCTATCGGAAAAGCGGTCCAACTGGATATTCAGACATTGTCGTGTCTGTTGATGAATTACCGCCGTCCGGCTTACTTAGAGCGTGTGGAACGGCTAAATACCGATTCAGAAACACTGGCATTACTGGAATCGATCATCCCTGATATGGAAGCCTATTTTAGTGATTATTTCTAAACAACGAATCAACAAAACGTACAACTATGAATGATTAAGGAGTGTTTTTGAATGAAACTATATTTTGCTGCTCCCCTGTTTGCTGCTAGTGACCTGCGCTACAACGCCGAACTTGTTGCGTCGATTCGTCAGCAGTATCCGCAGCTGGAGATTTATTTACCTCAAGAAAATGCCGCGATCAATGATAAATCCGCCTATGCGGATAGCAAAATGATCGCTTTGGCAGATACCGAAAAAGTGCTGGAAAGTGATTTGATGATCGCATTGCTGGATGGTTTGACCATCGATGCTGGGGTTGCCTCTGAGATCGGTGTCGCCTATGCAAAAGGCATTCCTGTTTTAGGGCTTTATACGGATAGTCGCCAACAAGGTGCCGACAATCAGCAAAAGCTGGCAGCATTACAAACCGTTGCGGAAAACCAATTCCACTATGTCAATCTTTATACGGTGGGTTTGATCAAGCTAAACGGGGAGATTTACTCCTCTGAAGCAGCCCTTTTGGCTGGCTTAGCCGACTATCTTTCGGAGGACAACTAAATGGGGCAAAATTATCAGCGACTGCAAAAGGTATTCACTATTTTCGGTGTTCTCGTGTTTTGTTTTTCTTTGTGGGAATTTTTCCGTGGGGTCTATCCGCAAACACAAGGATTGATTTTCCTCGCCCAAGCCTTGCTTGGGATTTTATTGATCTTTGTCCCAGAAATGAGTAAAAAGTTCTTGAAAATCCAGCTACCAAATGCCACCGTCTACTTTTATTGGTTTTTCTTGCTTATCTCTGTATTTATGGGGACGATCTTACATTTGATCGAAACCATTGCTTTCTGGGATAAAATTCTGCATGCGGTAAGCCCAATGGTCTTGACGGCTGTCGGCTACGGGTTGATCTGTCTGCTGCTGAAAGAAGTCAAAGTTTCAAATGTCTCTCCCTGGTTATTCCTACTGATGGGCTTTGCTTTTGCCGGCTTGTGTGGTATCTTCTGGGAGTTTTGGGAATTTATCTGCGATTCCGTTGGTGGAATGAATCTCCAACGTTATGCAACCTTAGATGGCACCCCGTTTATCGGTCGTGAAGCATTGATGGATACGATGGGTGATTTACTGACCAACACGATTGGTGCTGCCTTGATGGGCGTGATCGCGTATGTGCAAGGTCGAGGCAAACCTGATTACTTTGAAAGTTATCGGATTAAAAAATTATCATAAACGACCTTTAAGAGCTTGTTGAAACCAGCGTTTTTTCAACAAGCTTTTTTCTTTTGTTCTTTTATTCATAAAGAAAAATTTATAAAAATACTTAAATAACACATCTTATTTTTATAGATTCGCTGTCTATCAAGGTTTAACCTTTCTTACACTTCCCTATAAAACGATTACAACCACAAAAAAATTCCCTCGTTTAATCATTTTTATTTCCCCAAAAAACCATGGTCTGTTATAATTACATTATTCATTTGACGTTGCGTCAGTAAAGGAGAGGCTTATGGTTCTAACAGTGTTTTTTATTTTATGCTGCTTGATTTTTTCATCGATCACCTATGCGTTCTCTAAAGATGCTCGAAAATTTGTCCAACCTTTATCAATCAAAATTATTTTTATTGCATCAGCTATTATTGCGGTTTGGACAATGTTCTTTTCAATGGTTGCATTTGTCGCTTGGGTCATCTAAAAAACATTCTTGTCAGTAGCGATCGTTTTCGCTGCACTGGCAAGAATGTTTTTTCTTTTGATTAAAATAGTTTGAGTTGATTCAATGGCCAAAAGCGCAGCAGCACTTTCCCTTCCATTTGATCTTCCGTTACAACCCCGAAACTGCGACTGTCTCTAGAGATCAAACGATTGTCTCCCATCACAAAATAGCTGCCTTCAGGCACCGTTACTGAGAAATCTTCCGTAAACTGTTCCGCACCAGCGGCGATTTGCTGAAACATTTCGCGATAAGAATATTCGTCTTGTAATTGATCGTCTGCAAATTTCTCTTTAAACTCATCTAAATAAGGTTCTTCGTATACTTCTCCATTGATCGTTAGGACATCATCTTTCATCTCGATGGTATCACCGGGTAAACCAATCAACCGCTTGACAGCGATTTTACTTGGATCATCTGGTTCAACACATATCACGATGTCTTGTCGGTCATAGGATGAGATTTTTGATGCAATCAAACGCTGTTTATCTGCCAACGTTGGGTCCATAGAATGGCCGCTGACTTGAACTGGGGTCAGGACAAACAGACGGATGAGAACCACGGCGACGATAAAGAAAAGCAGTAACCAATTTTCTTTGAGGATTTTTACCATAGCTGCTCTTTCGCTCCTTTACTGCATCTTTTGTCATCGGCGAAAGCTTGTTCTGCCATTTTGACAAAAGATATCTTCCTCAATCTTACGTGGAATTTTTGCTTTGAGCAAGAGAAATCATCGATTTTAAAAAATTTATGATATTTCTCGTTGCGAAAAGAATCGTTTACGTACGATCACGACTCAAGAAAGCAAACACATCTTTTCGACGTAGACTCCCTATCAGTTGGTGATTTTCTTCGATCACCACCGTCTCATGACTCGCAAATAAAGTATACAACTCATTTAATGGCGTAGATGCTGCAATTTTCGGGTCAGCTTGATTGATGTCATTGCTGAAAAAGTTCATCCGTATCAAATCTCCTGCTGTGACCAGTTTCGCTTCATCTTCCCCGGTTTCTTCAAAGAAGCTTTTCACAAAAGCGGTCTTCGGTTGTGAAACAATGACTTCTGGTGTATCGCATTGAACGATCTTCCCTTGATTCATCACAGCGATGCGCGTCCCTAATTTTACCGCTTCTTTCATGTTATGCGTGACAAAAATAATCGTTGTCCCAAGCTCTTGGTGCAGATCGAGGACTAGCTCCTGTAAGGAATTACGAGAAATTGGATCAAGGGCACTAAAGGGTTCGTCCATCAGAATGATTTCGGGATTGGCAGCTAACGCGCGCAAGATCCCGATCCGTTGCTGTTCTCCACCAGACAATTCTTTCGGCATTCGATGACGGTATTGCTCTGGGTCAAGTTTGACCTGTGTCAGCAAACGATCCACGGCTTCTGAGCGATCTTTTTTTGACCACCCTAACATCTCTGGGATCACTTCGATATTTTGTTTGACATCCATCGTCGGAAACAGAGCGATTTGTTGGAGAACATAACCCATTTGCCAACGCATCTTTTGAATATTGTATTCTTTGATGCGTTTTTCTTTGAAGTAAATATCACCATCTGTCGGTTCTGACAACGCGTTGATCATCTTCAAAGTCGTCGTTTTCCCACTCCCAGAAGGACCGACCAAAACAAAGATTTCTCCTTTATTGATACTCAGATCTAATTGATCGATCACTAGTTTTTGATCAAACTTTTTACTGACGTTTTTAAATTCAATAATTGGTGTCATTCTTGTCCCTCCTTAATTAATCCTTCGTCTATCAGGAAGGTAAGTGCGACTTCTGCTGGATTTTTTCCTTCGACATTGACCTGATAATTCATTTCACTCATTTGTTCTTCGGTGATTTTCCCTGCCAACTTTTCCAATGCACGGACGACTTCTGGATGTTCCTTGGCAAAGGCTTCTTTCATCAAAGGCGCTCCTTGATAAGGTGGAAATAGTTCCTGATCGTCTTCTAGAATAACTAAGCCATATTGACGCAATTCACTGTCCGTGGAATAGGCATCCAGTAGATTGATATCACCATTATTGATGGCTTGGTAACGCAATGCTGGTTCCATACTTTGGACACTTGGAAAATCTAGCCCATAAAGTTCTTGGATCCCCGCATATCCGTCCGTCCGATCAATGAATTCGAGGGTGAAGCCAGCTTTGATTTGATTTTCGATTTTCTTCAAATCAGAGATCGTGGTTAGTCCATTTTCCTCAGCAAATTCTTTTTTGACAGCCAATGCATAGGTATTTTGATACGCCATCGGCTGAAGCAAGGTCATCTCAAACTGATCCTTCAATAGATTGACTGCTTCGGTATAGGTTTCGTCGGAGTCAAGGTTTTGACTCGCAAGCTCTTCTGGTACCTCAACTAAGCTCTCCAACACGGTACCAGTAAACTCTGGATATATATCAACTTGACCATTGTCCAATGCGCTGAATAAGAAAGAGGTTTTTCCAAAATTTGGCTCTAGTTCAACTTGGGCATCAGGGTCTTCTTGTTCAATCAATTCTTTGTACATGTTGATCAAGATATCTGGTTCAGATCCTAGTTTTCCTGCGATGGTAATGGTTTTGGGAGCGAAAAATCCGCTTTGTGAAAAGGAAACCCCACCAATCAGCAAGATGATTGCTGCCAACGTGATCAAGGTATAGCGCGGTTTTAAATGTTGTAGGTAACGAATCAGGGTACTGAAAACAATCGCCAACAAGGCAGACCCGATCGCACCAATCAACGTTAACTCAGGCGCATTTCGATCGATCCCTAACAAAATAAAGGAACCTAACCCGCCAGCGCCAATCAAAGCGGCTAAGGTCGCTGTTCCGATGATCAAGACCAGCGCCGTGCGAATCCCAGAAATTATGACAGGCAAAGCAATCGGCAATTCGACTTTGATCAATCGGCGCATCCGAGACATACCAAATGCCGCAGCAGCTTCTTCGATTGATGGATCGATCTCCGAAAGGCCAATATAGGTATTTTGAAAGATCGGCAATAACGCATAAATAACTAATGCGATCAATGCAGGTGGCGTTCCGATCCCCACGAATGGAATCAATAAACCTAACAGTGCCAGTGATGGAATCGTCTGTAACACACTCGTTATTTGTAGGCCGACTTCCGCTGCCCGTTTATGATTAACCAGCCAAATAGCTAAAGGAACAGCAATAACGATCGCCACGAGCAGCGCAATGATCGACAATGACAAATGTTCAAAGACAGCTGTCAGCAATTCCCCTTTTCGCTCATTCAACGTTTCAAAAAAAGTATTCATCTTTTCATTCCTCTCCTACTCCATAAGAACAGTATAATCGAAGTGCGAATTTCCTCCAAACAACAAGCAAGGAGAACTTTTTTGTCATATGTTGAGAGACAAAAAAACGATGGCTGCCAATGAAATGGCAACCATCGTTTTGTATTTATTCATTTGTTCTCTTTTTATTACTCGGCCATTGGCGTATTTTTAAAAACCAGCTGATCGTTCAATAATTCGATCGTGACTTGGGTCTTTGGTAAGACTCTGCCAGCAACGATTTCTTTTGCCAATGGGGTTTCGACTTCTCTTGTGATAAACCGACGGAGAGGTCGCGCACCATACGCTGGCTCATAAGCATTTTCAGCGATCCAGCGTTTGGCTTCTTCAGTGATCGTCAACAGTATATCTTGGACTTCCAGTCGTTGTGAAAGCTGTGCGATGATCTTGTCGACGATGCCTGTCACATCGCTTAGACTAAGCGGTGTGAATAAAATCGTATCGTCGATCCGATTTAAGAATTCTGGTTTGAAATGGCCTCTCAAGAGATTACGGACAGTTTCTGCAACAGTTTCTGGGATCGTCCCTTCTGCAGTCACGCCATCTAGCAAGACTTGAGAGCCAATGTTGCTAGTCATGATCAAGACGGTATTTTTGAAATCAACGACGCGTCCTTTTGAGTCTGTCAAACGGCCATCATCAAGCACTTGCAATAAGATATTGAAGACATCTGGATGGGCTTTTTCGATCTCATCCAATAAGACGATCGTGTATGGATTGCGTCGAACGGCTTCGGTCAATTGTCCGCCTTCTTCAAATCCAACATAGCCTGGAGGGGCACCGACCAAACGAGACACCGAATGTTTTTCCATGTATTCGCTCATATCGATCCGAACCATATGCTCTTCAGAGTCAAATAGGTTGACCGCTAACGCTTTCGCTAATTCGGTCTTACCGACGCCGGTCGGTCCTAAGAACAAGAAGGAACCTAATGGTCGATTTGGATCTTGCAGACCAGCTCGGGAACGAATGACTGCGTCACTGACGGCATCGACTGCCTCGTCTTGTCCAATCACTCGTTGATGCAAGGTCTCATTTAATTTCAACAGTTTTTCTCGTTCGCCCTCCACTAATTTCGCAACAGGGATTCCTGTCAAGCGGCCCACGACTAAGGCGATCTCATTTTCTGTCACTGACTCTTGAACCATCCGAATGCCTTCGTCCTGGTTTTTTTCTTCCAATTCAGCGAGTTCTTTTTCCAGTTGTGGAATCGTCCCATGACGAAGAACAGCTGCCCGTTCCAAATCATAGTTATTTTCAGCATCTTCCAACTCATGCTTGGCTTTATCGATCTCTGCCCGTTTATTGGAAACTGCATTGACTTCTTCTTTTTCCGTTTCCCACTGCATTTTCATGGTATTGACTTCTTCACGCAATTCCGCCAATTCTTCTTGTAAAATGCCTAAACGTTTTTTCGATGCATCATCGGATTCTTTTTTCAGTGCGGCTTCCTCGATCTCCAGTTGCATCAAACGTCGAGTGACCTGATCGAGCTCGGTAGGCATCGAATTCATTTCCACCCGAATCGTGGCACTTGCTTCGTCGATCAAATCGATGGCTTTGTCTGGTAAAAAGCGGTCCGTGATATACCGATCGGATAAGGTCGCAGCAGCAACAAGCGCATTGTCATGGATGTTGACGCCATGATGGATCTCGAACCGTTCTTTCAACCCACGTAAAATCGAAATCGTATCTTGAACGGTTGGTTCCTGTACCAACACTTTTTGGAAACGACGTTCCAAGGCTTTGTCCTTTTCCATGTATTGACGGTATTCATCAAGGGTGGTTGCGCCAATCGTATGCAATTCTCCCCTTGCCAGCATTGGTTTTAGTAAGTTTCCAGCATCCATGCTGCCTTCCGTCTTACCAGCACCTACAATATTGTGGATCTCATCAATAAAGAGAATGATCCGTCCATCGGCTTTTTTCACTTCTTGTAAGACGGCTTTCAAACGCTCTTCAAATTCACCTCGGAACTTGGCACCTGCGATCAAGGCACCCATATCCAGAGAAAAGATCGTTTTGTCTTTTAGGTTTTCTGGGACGTCTTTTCGCACGATCCGTTGAGCCAATCCTTCAACAATGGCTGTTTTACCAACTCCCGGTTCACCAATCAAAACGGGATTGTTTTTTGTTTTCCGAGAAAGGATGCGAATCACGTCGCGAATTTCTTCGTCTCGTCCGATAATGGGGTCCATTTTTCCGCTGCGGACTTGTTGGACCAAGTCAACGCCGTATTTTTCTAATGCTTTGTATTGTTCTTCTTGATTTTGTGAGGTCACACGATCCCCTCCTCTTAATGTTTCGATCGTTTGCTTGATTTCTTTAGCGGTGATTCCTTGTTTCTTTAAATACACCGTCAATGGATGATTTTTCAATTTCATCAACGCATAAAGGACGATTTCTGTGGAAAGATACTCGTCTTGAAATTCATTTTTTAATTGATCTGCCTCAGACAAAAGATGAAACAGATTTTGACTCATGGATTGACCATAACGAACATTTCCTCCTTCAACCGAAGGCAGTTCATCTAGTAGCTGGTCGACTTCCTTTTCAAATGCATCGACATCAAGGCCTGTATCCGTATAAAAATTGCGGCCGAATTGATTGGCTTGCAATAAAATCTTCCATAAATGCGGAATATCGATTTCTTGGTGGTGACGCGTCATGGCAATCTGCTGTGCTTCCGCGATGGCACTCTGTAATGTAGTCGTCATTTTTTCTGGGTTCATACTTTTCCCTCCCAAAATGGTAGTCAGAAAAATTAGTACGCTGCAAGCAGCTCCTTTTTTCTATTCTTCTATTATACAATATTGGTCAGTAATGGTCAAAAGATTTCCCTCGAAGATCAAGATTTTTTCAGTATTCTTTCATGAAAATTGACAGATAGGAAGCCGCAATGGTATGCTAGGTCCTGATTGGTCAGGAACAATCGATTTTCCTGATCCTTTTGATCGCTCTTTGGCGATAGTTATTCAGTAAGATTATCTACTTAGCTGTAACGTCTACTGTTTACAGCTTTTTTATATGGAGGAAACGATGTTAACATTAACGAATATTAGCCAACAATTTGGCGACAAATTGCTTTACGAAGATGTTTCCGTTCAAATCAACCGTGGGGAAAAAGTCGGGTTGATTGGACGGAACGGCGCCGGCAAAAGTACTTTAATCAAAATCATTACAGGAGAAATTCTCCCAGACGATGGCTTTGTTCAATTTCCGAAAAATTTGAAAATGGGCTATTTGGATCAATATGTCAATGTTGATGAAACGCAATCGATCCGTGATTTTTTGCGCTCTGCCTTTGCAGAAGACTTCGAAAAAGAACAACAGATCGCAGATCTTTATACTGCTTATGGCGAAAGTCTTGACGATAAGCTTTTAGAAAAAGCCGGCGAATTGCAAAATCAATTGGATCAAGGAAATTTCTACCAAATGGATACATTGATCGATGATTTAGCAGAAGGATTAGGTATTTCGGTTCTCGGCATGGATACCCCCCTTGCTTCCTTAAGTGGTGGTCAACGCTCAAAATTGATCTTAGCAAAAATGCTGCTAGAAAAACCCGACATGCTGATTTTAGATGAACCGACCAACCACTTAGATGATGAGCATATCAAATGGCTGGTTGAGTTTTTACAGGACTTTACTGGTACCTACTTAGTCGTTTCTCATGATCGACAATTTTTGAATGAAATCACGACCCATATCATTGATATCGAATTTGGCAAGCTTTCTAAGTATACGGGGAATTTAGACAAAGCATTAAAGCTAAAAACGCTGCAAAATGAAAGTTATATGAAGCAATACGAAGCACAACAAGAGCATATCAAGAAAACCGAAAGCTATATCCGTAAATACAAAGCTGGTTCTCGTTCAACAATGGCAAAGAGTCGTGAAAAACAATTGGCAAAAATCGAACGTTTGACCCCACCCCAAGATGTCCCTAAACCGTATCTAGGATTTGATTTGGCACCGATCGTTACGACCTTGGCATTAGAGACGACCAATCTAGTGATTGGTTATGACCAAAAGCCTTTACTATCGCCAATCAACCTAACGATCCGCTATGGCGAAAAAATTGCGATTCGGGGATTTAATGGGATCGGTAAATCGACGTTGATCAAAACAATACTTGGTGTGATCCCTGCAATTGAAGGAACCGTTTCTTACCCACAGCATACAAAGTTTAATTACTTTTCTCAAGATCTTGACTGGGAGTATCCATTACAGACGCCTCTGCAATACCTCGAGGATCTTTTCCCAAAGGCAACCAACAAAGAATTGCGACGACAACTTTCTCGTGCGGGATTACCTAGCCAGCTTGCTCAAGAGGAATTGAAATTATTAAGTGGTGGCGAGCAGACAAAAGTGAAGTTAGCTGAAATGATGCTGATCAAAAGCAACTTTTTGATTCTTGATGAACCGACCAACCATATCGATCAAGACACGAAAAACAATTTGGAAGAAACCCTGGCAGCTTTCCCCGGAACCGTTCTGATCGTTTCCCATGAAGCTGAATTCTATGAATCCTTTGTTGATCGGATCATTGATTTGAAAGACTAAAAAAAACGCTTATCCTCTACTCGAAGATAAGCGTTTTTTTAACTTTCCACTTTTTCTTTTCTAAGCTCTGTCAGCTCTTGGCTAATGTCTTTGCGCTTTTCTTTCATTACATATGCAAAGCCAATAATGAAGGGCCAAATGAATGTCGCTAAGCGATACAGCAGCATAGAAGATGCTGCATCGACTGTGCCGACTAATGGACCAAAAAGCAGCATATAAATAAATTCAAAGGAACCGATCCCTGCCGGTGTTGGAATCACTCCGGACAAGACGACGGCAAAGCTGATGAAGGATAACGTCAACAAGAAATCGATCTCTGGGTGCTGCACGACAAGAATCACATAAGGGATCACGTACCAAGGCAGCATCTTCAAAAGATTCCAAAGATAGATGCGTAAAAAAGCGGTGCGGTCGGTAATGATTGCATTGACCGTTTCTCGCAAAGAATAGATCTGGGTGTTGCATTTGTCAACGATTCCTCTTAATGTCGCACTTTTGAACAGCTTATTACTGACGATCACAAAAAAGACTTGAATGTTGATACTGACAGAAAGTGCCAATAAAGCGGCAATGATCAAAAAGACGAGTACGATCCCCGCCAATATCACCCAAATCATATTCGGCGCATTGTCATAGAATAACGAGAATTGAATGATCAACCCAGCGATCGCATAAGTCAATATGGCAAACTTATACATCACCATGTGTAAGGTGGTGACCCCAACCCCTTGTGACAACTGCAAACCATTTTTACGATAAAAATTCACCTCTGAGATCAAGGTGCCCGCACCAAACGTCACGATCCGATAAAACCCACTGTAACAGACGGTTAGAAACCCCGCCTTGGTGGTGAATTCCGGTTGAAAAGTCACTGCGATCTCTTTAACTGTTCGTCCTTCAATCACTAGGTACAATGTGCCAAGCCCCATAACCAGTAAGACGACGAGAAAGCTGGTCTCTCTTAGCCCCGCTAAAATTTCCATCATCGAGTTACGGACAAAAAAATACATCACACCCAGAATGCCTACTAGTAAAAGTAAATTAAGGGCGAACTTCACTTTAGTTTTCATATTAACTCCTTGCTTGTTAAACCGAATTTATGCAAAAAAGACCATCAGCAGGATAGCAAAAACGGTGCCGAAAGCAAAAAAGAAATAAAACTTCTTCTTTCTTGTTTTGTGGCGAAACACGCGTTGCGCGATCAAACCGCCTAATCCGCCGCCAATCGCCCCCATAAAAAGGAGATTTGCTTCGGGAACCCGCCAACCTTGTTTTACTGCCTGATATTTATCATAACCCATCAGACAGAAAAGATAAAGATTGACTGCAATTAAATAAAACCACAATGGATTGTAAATCAGTGCATCCATCCATTTCCTCCATATGATTGATCGTAGGGACCATTATTTTGATTCTTGTGCTTCCTCAGGTACCAACATCGTCAACCCGTGCTTGATGACTTTCATCTCGATTGGCAGATCATCCGTTGGATCGCCGTCGGTCCGAGTATGAACCGTTTTTTCTTTCGCCTTGATCGAGACCTTTGCGGCAGTGAAGTATTCAACACTTGGCACTTTGGCAATTCTACCATGAATGATTCTTGGCAAATACAAAATAAACCGTAAAATGTTCAATTTTGGCAAAAGAATAACATGGAACAAGCCATCGTCAGGTTTTGCTTCTTCATCAAAGTTCTTAAACCCACCTGCTGAATTCGACATGACGATCGTCAGTAATTGACTTTTCCCTTGCCATTTCCGTTCGTCAGCGATGACTTCCAATTTGTATTGTTTCTTTTTGATCAACAGATGAATGAACCGTTTCATAAACGCCAACGGACCGTAATGTTGTTTTTCTTCTTGGGAAGTTGCTGCTGCAGTATCTGCTAAAAGACCAATAGTCATCGTCGAGATCATTACTTGATCATTGACCATCCCATAATCGATCGGACGTCCAACCCCTGTTAAAATATTCTCAAACGCTTCTTCTGGCTTGACTGGAATACCTAACATTCGAGCGAAGTTATTTACCGTTCCTCCAGGAATGATCCCGATCTTCAGCTCATCCAGCTTTTCTTTGAATGTTTGCAGCCCATGATGGATCGTTCCATCCCCACCAATAATAACAATCGTATCGACAGCATGTTTCTTGGCTGCCTCTTTAACATCCTCAGGGTCAACATCGGGATTTGAAGCTTGTAAAAACACTTGATGCTCATCGCCTTGTTCACTCACATAGGCTTGGAATTTTTCTGCTGTTTCTTTTGCTTCACTTTTCCCCGCTGTATCGTTGTATAATACGAGAATTTTCATCCTATTCACATCCTAATAAAAGGCCGGGCCTTACGCAATACCTGCGTGAAGAGTTCCCAGCCCTAAAGTTGTTCTTTTCTTTCAATGAAGAAGCTGCTGCTATGCTTGCGCATTCAGTTCGGCGATTTTCACGATCACATCGGTCGCTTTCATCATTGATTGTAGTGAGACGAACTCATAACGTCCATGCATATTTTCTCCACCAGCAAAGATATTCGGGGTTGGAATCCCTAGATAGGAGATTTTCGAGCCATCCGTACCACCACGGACAGGTTCTGTCATCGGTGTGATTCCAACTGCTTTCATCGCATCTTTCGCTAAATCAATGATGCTCATATCTTTTTCGATGATTTCTTTCATGTTGTAGTATTGATCATATAGATGTACGTGCACTCGTGGTTCATCAAAGCGGGCATTCAAGCTTTCTTGAACCGCTAATAATTGTGCTTTTCTTTCTTCAAAACGACTCCGGTCATGATCTCGAATAATGTATGCCATTTTCGCTTCTTCTACTGAACCACTAAGGCTCATCAAATGGAAGAACCCTTCTGTCCCTTCGGTTTTCTCAGGAACTTCATCAGCAGGTAGCGCATTTTGAAAATCGACTGCTAGTTGCAAGGCGTTGATCATGGTGTCTTTGGCTGTTCCAGGGTGGACATTTTTTCCTTGGATCGTAATTTCAGCTTGCGCCGCATTGAAGGTTTCGTATTGCAATTCTCCTACTGGACCGCCATCCATTGTATAGGCAAAATCAACATTGAAATCTTCCACATCGAACTTATCTGCACCAACACCAATTTCTTCATCAGGGCCAAAAGCGACTTTGATTTCCCCATGCTTGATCGTTGGGTTTTTCAGTAAAATTTCCATGGCTGTCATGATTTCTGCAATACCTGACTTATCATCAGAACCTAATAAAGTGGTACCATCAGTAGTGATCAAGGTTTCCCCAGCATAATTTTTTAAATTCGGAAAATCTTTTGTGTTTAATGTGTATTTTCCTTCTTTATCTAATTTAATGGTCGATTCGCCATCGTAATTTTCGATGATCTGCGGATCAACATTTTCTGCATTAAAATCGGCGGTATCCATATGGGCGATAAAACCGATGGAGCGCACGTCATGATCGACGTTACTTGGTAATGTTGCGATCACGAAACCATTGGATTCATTGTAATGAACATCGCTTAATCCTAATTCTTCAAGTTCTTTTTGCAGTTCTTTAGCAAACGCGACCTGTGTTTGGGTGGAAGGTGTTGTGGTGCTTGTCGCATCTGAGCGAGTTTCTGTTTTGACATATTTTAAAAAGCGAGGCAATAAATTTTCGTACATAAAAGATTCTCCTATCTATAGTCAAATGGATTTGTTGAAGTGGTGGAAGGAACAAAGGTCACAGCCCAGTTCTCTTCTGCTTTCCACTGATTGAATTTCTCAATAAACCGAGGAATACATTCCTTTTCGATGTTGTGCCCTGGATCGATCGCGATCAACCCATTGGCTTGCATGTCATGGGCGAAATGGTAACTGATATCGCCAGTGATGTACACATCCGCTTGATGGCGTAAGGCATCGGAATAAAACGATTGGCCACTGCCGCCGCAAATGGCGATTCGCTGAATTTTTTCAGGTGCGTTAGGAAAACTGACAACACGTAAAGCAGTCAAACCAAACCGCTCTTTGACACGTGCGACAAACTGATCAATGGAAAGAGGCTCAGCGAGGTTGCCAACCCGTCCGATTCCATAGGTCTTCGGCAAATTGTCTAAGGCATACAGATCATAGGCTGGCTCTTCGTAAGGATGAGCAGCGATCATTGCCGAAAGGACCTTTTTCTCGATCGTTTCTGGAAAAATGACTTCGATTTTCGCTTCTTGCACCTGTTCTTCTTTTCCAATCTCACCGATGGCAGGATGCGCCGCTTGCTGTGGCGTAAAGCGACCGGTGCCAATCAATGAATAGCTGGTGTTTTGGTAATTGCCTTGCTGACCAGCACCAGCTTTTCCTAATGCCTTTCGCAATGCTGGTGCCGATTCAACAGGTGTAAATACAGCTAACTTCTTCATTTTTACTTGATGGGTTTGCTTCAAGTACGTATCTGGTTCAACTTCTAGCAGTTCACAAAACCAATCGTTCAAACCGTCTTCAATAATATCCATATTGGTGTGGGCGGCGTAAACGGCGATATCATGCTTGACGAGATCCATCAACATCTTTTGTTGCGGATCATCGGTCAGCAAGCGGTTCAAAGGGCGAAAGATCGGTGGATGTTTCGCGATGATCAAGTCGATCTTTTTCTCGATGGCTTCGGTTACCACTTCTGGACGGACATCAAGGGTCATCATGACTCGCTCGAGGGGTTTGTTTAATGTACCAACATGCAGACCAACAGGATCGCCTTCTTCTGCCAACCATAATGGGCAATATGCTTCAAAGCGTTTGATAAATTCTTGACCAGAAATCATGCCAGTACCTCCTTGATCCATTCGATTTGTTCTTTCAACTCATTCATTTTCTCAGCAGGTGGTTCTTTGGCTTTCTCTAACTCTTTGACCACTCGTTGACGCTGCTTCAATTCATGCTGCCATTTTTTATAAAAAACTGGATTTTTTTCTTTTAATAAAAAGGGACCAAAAAATAATTGCTGGGGCGTGTACGTCGCTTTTCCAGTTTCCGCAACGATGATTTCGTAATTTTTGTCATTTTCTTCTAACAGCACTTCATGAATGATCGTAAAATTGTGATCAACGAGCCATTCCCGCAAGGTTCTTTCGCCAACATTCGGTTGTAAGATCAAACGTTTGACCCCCGCTAAGCGATTTTTTCTGCTGCCTTCTTCTAAAATAGAGCGAATCAAAGTCCCCCCCATTCCAGCAACAACAACCGTGTCGATTTTATCTGCTGGCTGAATAGCGTCCAATCCGTCTGCTAAGCGCACCACGATCTTCTCTGTTAGCCCGTTTTTACGTACTTGTTTACTGGCAGAATCATAAGGTCCTTGAACGACTTCTCCAGCTACAGCATAAGTGATTTTGTTCTGCAGCATCAATGCCACAGGTAAATAAGCATGGTCGGAGCCGATGTCGGCGATACGTGCTTGGTCGGGAATTTGTTCGCCCACGCAAGCCAAACGATCCGATAATGCATGTTCGTTCATATTGTCACTCCTTCTTTCGTAGTATAACACGCTTTCCATAAATAGAAAAAAATGTGCGTCTTGACTGTGGTGCCATTGCCAAGGCGCACATTGCATTAATCGTTCACTAATTCAACCTTTTGAATCGAGTTACCGGGAATTTGCGGTGGGATCGACATCGTCATGATCGGGACGCCTTGCAGCGACACTTGGACTTTGTCTCCTTCAACTAACTCCTCGATCTCTCCTGAATAGGCCTCGATAGGGACATGGAGAATGACCCCATCATTTTGAAAACTTTGGACGACTTGATCCTCATCTTCAACTGCCGCTACGTCTTTCAAAAATAATTGAAAGGTATCATCTGAACCTGCTCGGGCATCTTCTTGAATAATACCAGTAAAAACCGTCGCTGTTTCGCTCTCTGAAGAACTATTGGCAACGGAACTAGCATTCTCACTTGATTCAGAAGGCGTGTTATCGCCACTTGATGCATTGTTGTTTTCGGGACTGCCACAAGCCGTTAACAGCAGCACTGCTGCTAAGGACAAGCCTAGAATCACTTGTTTTTTCATCATCTTCTTCCTCCAGTAATGGTTTTTTTAGGCATCATTTCGTCGATTTTTGCCCGTCATTTGGATCTCTTGTGTCAAATAACGAATACGCTCCATAATACGTTTGGCTTTCAATGGTTCGGATTCGCCGCGTTGCGTTACTGAAAGATGCTGCTCCAACTCATGCATAGTAAAATTCGAGGTAAAGAACGTCGGGAGTTGCTCTTGCATTCGGTATTGTAGAATCACACCGAAGACTTCATCACGAATCCAACTGCTCATCGCATCCGCACCGATATCATCCATCATTAAAATTGGGGCTTTTTTCACTGCGTTCAGCTTATCCCCCACCTGATCTTTGCCGATTGCTTGTTTCATCTCTACTGCAAATGTCGGGAAGTGAACCAATGTCGTCGTGTAGCCTGCCTCCGCTAAATCTCTGGCGATCGCGCCAAGCAGATAGGTTTTTCCGATCCCAAAACTCCCTACAAAGTAAAGTCCTTTATGAAACTCCTGTGGATTGGCTGTCAACTCACTAATAAAATCAACGGCAGCTGCGATGGCCTCCATTCGGCCAGGCGTTTGCTGATAATCTGCAAAACTTGCTTCTTGTATATCTTTAGGCATATCCATCGCTTTGATGCGGCTGCGAATTTCTTCTTGTTTCTGATATGCCAGTAGTTCTTTCGTTGGTACATAGGTGACGTCAATAAAATGAAAATTTAACGCTAAGCGCGGCTCATAGCCCGGTGCGATCATGGATGGATCATTGATGCGGAATTTCCGCTTTTCTTGGACGAACTCATACAGTTTCGCATAGCTTTTTTGAATATCTGCTTCGGTCAATACCTCTTCATTTTCGGCAATAAACGCTTTGACATCAGGATCTTGTAAAACCTCTGCCATCATTGCTGAAAACTGATCACGGTAATTGCGTTTATCCAATAGTTTTCCTAAGTTTTTCCCTACATCTTCCATTACTTGTCACCAGCTTTCTTATGCAAGTAGTTTTGCAGTTTTTTATCTAATTCTGCTTGTCGCTCTGGCGTTAAGGCTGTCTCTTCCACTGGTTTTTCAGCCCAAGAAGGCAGCTTTTCTTCGCGAATAATTTTTTTGCCGCTGGTTTGTGGTCGGCTGCGTTTTTCCTTGGCACTTCGAACAAGGCTCCGAACATGTTTGATGGCATCTTCTGCCGTGCCAATTTTTAATTCTGACCACTGGGCGGCGATATTGTTCACATAATTCCCTGACAAAGCGGCATTGTTTTGGACCACCAAGACATAATGAACCAGAACATTGATCACACTATTAGGCAATGGTGACCGTTCGACAAGGCTCTTGATCAGCCATTGTTCTGAATCCGTCATAAAACTGTTTTTCTCCGCTTTGATCGCCTTGAGAAAAGCGATTGGTGCATTGTTCTCACTTTCTTGAATCAATAACACATCATTTTCTGAAAAACCATTCTGTTTTAAGGTATTGAAGCGGCGCAACTGACTTTCCGCTTGGGGATCTTCTCTTTTTGATGTTTTCGTAAATGTTTGTCGTGATTTCTTCATGATGGCTTGTTCCAGCTTCTTCTGGTCGACCTCGCCTGTTGTCAAAGAAACATTGTCCGCCATCAAATCCAACAATTCCAACACATCATAGCCATATAAAGAATGGTATAGAACTAACTTTTGTCGAAAACTTGGTGTGAAATTAGCGGCACGGATATACCGACGCTGCGCTTCATATAAAAGAAAGTCCCAATCCAACTGCTTTTCATCAAGCACCAAGTTCGCATTGGTTTCTTGAAAGGAATCACTGACTGCCTGTAACGTTTCTTCATGTGAAGCAAAACGTGCGGTATTTAACCCATAGGCGGCTGAGAAGGATTGGGTCACTTCCTGATAATCGGTCAAGGAACACTGCTTTGGTTGATACAGCTTGACCAGCTGATCAAATTTACGCTCTCCGACTCTTTCCAACAACAGATAGGCATACAATTCATCTTGAAAAAACGCTGCTGGATGGACCGGTTCTTGCAACCAATACAGATACGAGCTTACGTTTTGAGCATCTGCTTTCTCATAAGACTTTAGCAAGCCGATGCCCTCTAAGTTTTGCTTGGCTTTTATGAAGCGAGGCATTCCCGCATTCATGGCATTCAAGATATCTAGATGCACGGACGTCATCGACTCCTCGCCAGAAAAGCTTTGGGCTTGGACATCGCTTGCGAGTGTCAAGTACAACGCTAAAGCATCACTTTCAATAATTGGTTGATACAAATAAATGAGGGCGTCTTTTCCTTCCGTTGTAAGTGGACGGCTTTTGAACACTTTGTACGATTGATTCGGTAAACTATTGCCCACTTGTTGTCCCCCTCTATTCTTGTGGTTCTTTCGCTTTTTCGACGATGTCTTGTAGTTCTTTCAAGAAAACTGACATGTCTTTAAACTGGCGATAGACACTGGCAAAACGGATATAAGCGATCTCGTCTAAATCAACTAAATCTTCCATCACATACTCACCAATCTGTGTTGTAGAAATTTCATTTTCACCAAGAGCACGAACACGACTTTCCACATGATCGACGATCGTTTCCATCTGATCCATTGTCACTGGACGTTTTTCAGCAGAACGAATCAAGCCCCGTAGGATTTTTTCGCGATTGAATTCTTCACGGGCACCATTTTTCTTAATGACAAGTAGGGGTGCCTCTTCGATACGTTCAAATGTTGTAAAGCGATAGCCGCAATTTTCGCATTCACGACGGCGGCGAATCACACGTCCATCATCGGCTTGTCGACTATCAACTACCCTAGAATTGTTATGATGACATTTTGGACATTGCATAGTTCCACCTCATTTTCTCTCTTATGCGCTTACGTATTTACGTAAAGTCATCGGTTTCTATGATTAATTATAACATGAAATCCGTTGGTACAATAGCCAAAGTGGTTTATTCTGTTCATTTATTACAAAATTTAAATAATGTTATAACTACTGTTTTTTTGAATTTGAAAAAACGGCAGAAATTTTTCTGCCGTTTCATTTCGTTATTTATCTTTCATTTGCAGCAAAGAAACAAAGTCATGCAAATTTGCTGGCTGTTCCATCTGCTGATTGCACCGTTGGCTATCCCGGCAAATATAGTTCCCCCGTTTGGTATACGTTCCATCGCCATTGCTTTTCGTCAAAGAAAGAAACATCGAGACATTCCCCTCATGCTGACACAAGGGACAGATTCCTTTTTTGACCTCGGTTGAGACATGACCGTGAAGTCCTGTAAACCCTTCTTCAGTGGCAATGATCATAAACTTGCTTTGACTACCGATATCATCCCAAGAAAGATAGATGGTCTCTTTTAAATCAACGGAAGCAAAATCAGGTATTTTCAGTTTTTTTACTTTCCGAAACATTTTTTCAATTTGTTTTGTTGTCGGTACCTGAAAGGGTCGGACGTACTCTTTGAGCTCTGTTAACAGCTCATTGCTGCGACTGATCGTCATCCCTGGTTGAAAGAAAGCAGCTAAAATTTCACGTGGCGCTGTTTCTTCTTCAGGAAAAAATTGTTCTATGGCGTCTTTTGTCATCGTTTCAACCGTTTTGATCGTTCGAGGATCATTGACCGATTGATACGTTCGTACTAATTGGTATACTTGATGTTTAATTGAATGAAATTGGTAAGGTTCGATCATAAAAAAGCCTTCTTTCTAATTTTCCGTTTCCTATTGCGGCTGTTCTACTTTCTTGACAGTCGTACACAATGCATAAATAAGCATTTGATGACCACCTCCCAATTTCTTTGCTTCTTTCCATGCGATCTTAATGGATTATAATGAGAGGTTGAGAAATTGTCAACTGTGTAGGTGGTTGTCTTTCAACCTCTCTTGTCTCATTAACCCAAAAATGCCTCGTCTAGAAGACGAAGGCATCCATGTTTGTTTATAATTTATCTTCAATTCCTGTGTAATGCTTCAGCTGGTCTGCATCCCGTCGATCATTCGAAGAAATTTTATTTGCATCGGGATTTTCAGCTCGCAATAGTTCTTCGCTGCTGACATTTTCAGGGGTGGTTCGATCATTGCGGGCATCACGCTCATCATTTTGATCATCTAGTTCATTGACTCGTTTTTGATCGTGCTCTTTCTTGATTTGACCTTCTTGTGCTTGTTCTTTTCCAGAGTGGGCAAGTTCTTCATTGTTGGTCCACTCACCGATTTTTTCTTTGGCTTTGCCAACGATCACATCTTTTTCATCTTTAAAAGTACCCATAGTTATCATCCCTCCTGTATAGTTTCATCATAACAAGCATTCTGATTTCTGACAAAAGATATGAATGCGATACCAAACAGTCAGCAAAATGTTTTTCTTTATGCTATAATATGAGCGATTATTTTCTGAATTTTCTTACAACTGGAGGTGAAGAACCTGTTTAAGGTTCGACAATAGATGACAATCCTCGATTTCCAACAGGTTTCATTCGTTCGCGACAAGAACTATTTATTAAAAGCGATCAATTGGCAAGTGAAAAAAGATGAGCATTGGGCGATTTTAGGTCTGAATGGTGCTGGCAAAAGTTTATTACTCCAAATGATCACGGGAAGTTTATGGCCTTCTTCTGGTCAACGAACAGTCTTAGGGGAGCGTTACGGAAAAACGTCTGTGCCCGATCTTCAACGGCGCATTGGTTGGGTCAGTTCAGCGCTGCAAAGCAAGTTTTATGGTCGCGATCTTGCCGAAGAGATCGTTCTTTCCGGGCTTTATTCCAGTATTGGTCTTTATGAGTCCTACGAAGAAGAGCAGCTGATCCAAGCAAAAGAGCTTTTGGCTGACTTAGGTTTATCGCATCTGATCCATCGTTCCTATCACGTCCTTTCTCAAGGGGAAAAACAATTTGTCATGATCGCACGGGCCATGATGGCACAACCAGAGATCCTCATTTTGGACGAACCTTGTACGGGCCTTGATTTATTTGCGCGAGAAGAACTGCTAACCCGTCTGCAGGCTTTTTCACAGCTGCCGAATACGCCGACTCTTCTTTACGTTACCCATCATACGGAAGAGCTACTACCGATTTTCACTCATTTGCTGATGTTAAAAAACGGCAAAGTCCACGCCGCTGGTCAACGAGAGACGATTTTTACTGAGGAGGTTCTCACCTCTTTTTATGATCAGCCGATCGTTCTTCACCCCTTTTCCAGCAATCGCGTGATCGTGACCCCAAAATAAATCAGGGCTGGTACTTTGATGTTTAACCATTCATACACGATCGTCTTACTTTCCAAACCAAACAGTTTCCGACATGTTTCGGCTCTATAATTTATGGGACTGATGAATCAGAATTGATTCTTCAGCCCCATTTTCATTTTAGGTATTAAAAAACATA
>NZ_JBLGTY010000009.1:0-116850 GCF_047470845.1 Candidatus Enterococcus avicola
CGGATTTAAATCATTCGAGAACATGAGAATTAGAATCTTTTTGATCAATCAATTAATCAATGTAAGATAACAAAAAAATCTGAGCCAGAATGTGGTTCATTCTGACCCAGATTTGATTTTACACAACTCATCAGTCCTTATTGACAAAGAGCCGGTTTTTACATACAATGTCTTGAAAAGATAAAGGCGTGAATGAACATAGAAAAAATAATAATTATTGCGCTGAAATAGCGATCCCAATGGCTTTTTCGCCTAAATGCGTGCCGATAACTGGTCCGAAGTGACCAATCTCAATTTCTGCATTTGGGTATTTCGCTTGTAGCTTCGCTTTTTCTTCTTTCGCTACTTCTAAATTATTGGCGTGGATTACATAAAATTTAACAGGCAATGCGATTTCTTGCTCCCGTTGACCAATGATATCTTCTGCGCGATTGAATGCTTTTTTACTGGAACGAATGCGCTCGTAAAGCACAATTTTTCCTTGATCAAAGGTCAAGATCGGTTTGATTTTTAATAATCCGCCAATCAATGCTGCCCCATTGGTTAAGCGACCGCCGCGAACCAAGTTATTCAAATCGTCCACGATTAGATAGGCATAGGTATTGTCTCTGATAGTGTCCAGATGGGAAATAATCTCTTCGACGGTTTTGCCCTGACTTGATAGATCAAGAGCGGTTTCTACCATGTGACCCATCGGCATACTTGTGATTTTCGAATCGTAAGGAATGATTTGAACGCCTTCGATTTCATCGGTGATTCCATACAGCGTTCCGATAAATCCAGAGATCCCGCTTGATAAGTGGATACTAATGATCGTGTCGTAACCGCGATCTTTCAATGACTCATATAAGGCTAACACTTCCCCTAATACCGGTTGAGAAGTGGTTGGGAATTCTTTGCTGTTTTTCAGCAAAGCGTAATACTCATCAGCTTCAATGTCGATACCCTCATTGTAGACTTTTCCATCTAAAATAACAGGAATCGGTATGATAAACAAATCTTTATGGTTTTTGATCCGTTCCGGCAGATAAGCTGTACTGTCAGTAACAACGGCTAATTTCATTCTTTTTCCTCGTTTCAACAAATTTCAAACGTCATTAATAATATAGCATAAATTTACTTACTTTCAAATGGTTTTCAGAACTTTTCATTCTGCTTACTCATTAAGAAAATTCCTGATCGCTTGTTGATTGGTTTCAAGATTGACGACTAACACACTTCCAGCACTCGCACTTGAACCGTATTGCCAAGAGTCAGCGACTGGGACAGTCAAGCTGTCGACTCCTCCCACCCCTCGAGCAATCGAGAAGGTATTTTTTAATAGGAAAGACATTGGCAGGTTGGTGGAAGCATAGCCTAAGACTTTTCCTGCTGCATAAGGCAATTTTAAAATAGCTAAAGGATTTTTCATTTCGCTAAAGATCGCATCCATTACTTGCTGCTGTCGTCTTACACGACCGAAGTCACCTTCTTCGTCCATCCGAAAGCGTGCGTATTGCAACAGCTCAAGCCCATTCATTTGTTGTTGCCCTTGTTTGATGGCAACTTCAAGATTTTTACTCATATCTTTTTCCGCGTTGATAGCAACACCTGAGGGAAACAGTGTGTCGATCACTTTTTCAAAGGAACGAAAGTCAACTTTTGCATAATAGTTGGTTTCTAGCCCGAAATTCTCCGCTAATGTTTGTCTGACTAAATCAGCACCACCAAAGGCATACGCCGCATTGATCTTGTTTTCGCCATAACCGGGAATCGTAACTAAAGTATCCCGCATAAAGGAAAGCAGCTTCGGTTGCTTACTGGGACCATCTAATTGCAAAACCATAATAGTGTCTGCGCGTCCAGCTTCTCCTTCACGACTATCACTACCAATGAGTAATATATTACGAGCACCATTAGCAGCGGCCGTACCATTAAAGGTCTCTTCATCAGTCGTAGCAAAAGCAGCGTCACTTCTTGCGACTTGCTGACCGACAAGAAACGCAATTAATGAATAGGCAAAAAGCACCAATAGTACCCGAACCACAATACGCAGAACTGGGTGCTTCCGCTTTTTCTTTTGTTTGGGTTGCTTGCTCTTCTTAAGCTTTTGCGGTTTTTGTTTGCTTTGTTCCGGGCCTTGATGCATCGCAGGTCCCTGAGCAGATAGCGGGGGGATTGCGCTTTTTCGTCCCTCAGATTTTTTTATTCCTACTTGTGACTGTTCTCGGGAACTTTGAGCCGCACGAGGGTCGCTTGCCCTAGGATGCTCGGTGTTTTGATACAAAATGTCTCTTACTGGCTCATCAGCAGACGAAGTAGAATCACTCGGTCTGACGCGCTGGTTTCTTCTTTTGGCTTCTCGGCGGGCAAAGATACTTTCTTTGGCTGCCTGACTGGATTCCTTTTCTAGCCGTTCATGCAGTTTTTTATTTTTTTCCATCCTGCTCATTGCTTCTGATCCTCCAACTAAAAAATAGCTCTCTGTCTATAAGGATACCCTAGACCTTATAGAAAGAAAGCTATTTTTTGAAATTTTAACCTTTTTCTAGGAAATTTCTTCATTTTTCTACCTTAGATGCTTTGATGCTCCTTGTCGTGTGCTCACAAATCCTGCTTGCTCATAAAATGATTTCACTTGATTTGCCGACCAAAAGTTTAGCGAGAGATCATCGAAGCCTTTTTCCAGCGCAACGTTTTCAGCAAATGCCAACAATTGTTTTCCAATATGCATCCCTTGGTACCGAGGGTCAACAGCGATCGCTGCAATTTCCAGCCACTTTCGTTCATGCATCATCGCATTTTGTGGCAAACGGACCTCTTGAAGATGCACAAAGCCACAAGGCTGTTCCGCCAACCAAGCGATAAAAAAGTGGTGGCTTGGCTCTTGCAGCTGCTGTGTGATTGCTTGTTCAAATCTTGGTTGATCAAAGGGCTTAAAAATCGTTGGGTACCATTGATGGTGCTGTGTTTGGATCTCTTTATGAAACGTTGCTAAAAGTGTTTCATCTTGGCTAATTCTTATTTTGACTTGAGTCATTTTTTGTCACTTCCTCAACAACATTTACCGAATACACGCCGAGAAGATGGACGTGTCCACCCAACAACTGAATCTCTTCAAAGGCATTTACAATCAGTTGCCACGGTTTGTCCATCACCAGATCGATCACGAAAAAGTATTCCCCTAAGGAGGTTTTTGACGGCCGCGATTCAATTTTGCTTAAATCAATTTCTCGCCAGCCAAAGGTTGCTAAGATTTTGTGCAAGATTCCCGGGCGATTTGCTGGCAGCGTCACAAAAATCGTTGCTTTCTCGACGGTCTGCTCTGGTAATTGGGTGTTTGCTGCTTTCTTCGTCAAAACCCAAAACCGGGTTTGATTAAAGGCAACATCTTGAATATTGGTTTCTTTGATCGTTAACTGATAAGCCAAAGCGGCTTCTTTGGAAGCAATCGCCGCAACTGCTTCTTCTGGATGTTTTGCTACGTACGCTGCTGCAGTCGTTGTGGAAGCAACCGCCTCAACAGTAGCTCCAGCAAATCGGGCTTCGATGAAGTCGGCACATTGAGCCAAGGCTTGCGGATGAGAAATTATCTTAGTGATAGGACGGTTGTCTTTTGCTGTTTGCTGAGAAACTAACAATTGATGATTGATCGGTAAAATAATTTCCTGTTCGATGCTCAATTGATTTTGACGAAACAGTGTATCAATAGTGGCATGAACGGACCCTTCTAATGAGTTCTCGTTCGGAACGACCGCACGATCGATCACACCGTTAGCTAGCGCTTGAATACAAAGTGGAATCGATCCATAAGGGATACAGGCATTTTCTGGATACGCTTCTTGCGCAGCTAAATGCGTAAAGGAACTTTTCGGTCCTAAATAACCAATCTTCATTTTATGCACCTGCTTTGATCAAAATTTCCTGTACGATTTCTTCTGGTGTTTTGTTCGTCGTTTCAACGATCAATGAAGCAGTTTCTTCATAAAGAGGAATCCGAGGACGGTAAACAGCCAATATTTCTTCTGGTGATTTTGAGACGACTAAGGGACGAATGCTGCCAGTATCCGCCTTTAAGCGATGGATCAGTTCCTCGGGATCTGTTTTTAAATACACGACGAGCGGCATCTCTTTTAAAAGCTGACGATTTTCTTCTTTTAATACGATGCCCCCACCAGTGGAAATAATTTGTTCCTTTGCCAAAGTTTTAGCTAAAATATCCGTTTCGATTTTGCGAAAGGCTTCCTCACCGTGTTGATCGAAAAAGTCTTGAATGGTCATGCCGATCTCAGCAACGATCAAGTCATCAAAATCCACATGAGACTGTTTCGTTTCTTCAGCCAAAAGACGACCAATCGTGGTTTTTCCAGCACCCATAAAGCCAATTAATATCACTTTTTTCACTCGCTGTTTCCTCCTTTAGCCAAACGTGCGACATCCTCAAAAAAATCAGGATAAGAAACTGCTACGGCTTCGGCTTTTTCTAATTCTACCTCTTCATCTGTCAATAAGGCGGCAATTTGCAGCATCATGCCGATGCGATGGTCCCCCCGACTTGACACACGTCCGCCATGCAAAGGGGTTGGACCGTTGATGATCAACCCGTCCTCGGTGGGAGTGATGTCCGCTCCTAGTTTTGTCAACTCTTCGGCAGTTGCATCAATTCGGTTGGTTTCTTTTACTTTTAGTTCTTCCGCATCTTTGATCACCGTTTTGCCATGCGCCTGCGTGGCTAACAACGCAATGATCGGCAATTCATCGATCAAGCGTGGGATAATATCACCAGCGATGGTTACTGCCTGCAAGGTAGAACTTTGAACGGTAAGGTCAGCTGATTGATTCTGATCATCTTGATTAGAAAAAGCAATCGAAGCACCCATCTCCTCTAACACGTCAAGAATTCCTGTACGAGTGGGGTTGATCCCGACATTTTTTAAAACGATCTCACTTTCTGGCATAATCGCGCCAGCTGTTAAGAAAAAGGCAGCAGAGGAAATATCACCGGGAACAACTACTTCTTGTCCTTGGAGTGTTTGAGGTCCCGTCACAGTGATCGTTTTGTCTTGTGTTGTGATGACACCACCGAATTGACGGATCATTTCTTCGGTGTGGTTGCGGCTTGTTTCTTTTTCAATGATCGTAGATGTACCTTGTGCTTGTAGTGCCGCAAAAATCAGCGCTGATTTTACTTGAGCACTTGCTACGGGCATCTGATAATTGATGGGATGTAATGAAGCCGTGCCATTGATGGTGATCGGTGGGAATTCCGTCTGTTCATGCCCTCTCACATTGGCACCCATTTCTCTTAATGGCAGCATCACGCGATTCATTGGTCGTCTATTCAATGAGTCATCACCGAATAAGGTAGTTGTAAATGGCTGTCCAGCCAAAATCCCCATCATTAGACGAATCGTTGTGCCAGAATTACCGATATCGATTGGTTCGTCAGCAGGCTTAAGACCATTAAAGCCCTGTCCTTCAATCGTGATCGTCTGACCGTCATCATGGATCGGAACCCCTAATGATTGAAATGCATGAAGGGTGCTATAGCAGTCTTCTCCACGTAAGAAATTTCGGACAGTCGTTGTTCCTTCAGCTAACGCCCCGAACATGATACTGCGATGCGAGATCGATTTGTCAGCAGGGACCGCTATCGTCCCTTTTAAATGTGTTGCTTTTTTTAGTTTCATCCCAGCCTCCTATTTTTTTCGACACGAATAGGTCGTCTTGTTTTGGATCAGCTGCTCTGCTTGCAGCAAATCATTTTGCGTTTTGAATGAAATCTGTAAAACACCAATGATGTCTTCTCGAGTTTCAAGAATTTTTAAGTTGATCAAAGAGAGCTGATGTTCGCTCAATAGGCCCGTCACTTCAGCGACAACACCGGGATGATCCGGTACATCGATGAATAGATCATAGAATGCCGGGATCGCGCCATTTTGATGAACCGGCAATTGATCCCGTGTTTCCTTCGCGGATTCAAAGAACCGAAAGATCGCCCGTTCGTCTTTTTCCTGCAACCAGTGAGCCATGGTCGTCATTTGTTTTTGCCACTCCTCGATCAGCTGCAGCAGTTCCTGTCGATTACTCAATAAGATATCGGTCCACATGCGAGGATCTGAAGAAGCGATGCGAGTGATATCGCGAAAACCGCCTGCTGCAAGTTGTTGCGCTCTGGGGTGGGCTTGGTTGAAAGCGTCTGCCTGATTGACTAATCCAGAAGCAATAATATGGGGCAAATGGCTCAACATCCCTGTGATTTGATCATGCTCTTTTGGCGCAAGCGCCACATATTTGGCTCTGGTGCCGCGAAAAAGCTCTTGCAGTTCTTCCATCCGCTGACTTTTCGTCGGTGTGAAGATATAGTAAGCATTCTCGAAAAGGTTCTCATCGGCTGCTGTGATCCCTGATTTATGAGAGCCAGCCATCGGATGGCCCCCAATAAAATCAAAGGAAAAGGACTCGGCGAAATGGGTGATTTCCGCTTTGGTACTGCCGGTGTCTGTTACCAGCACCGAAGGCTTTAATGAAAGTGCCCCCAGTTCGGCAAGATATTTTTTGGTGATCTCTACCGGCAATGCTAACAAAATCACGTCGGCACGGACAGCACCTTCAGAAAATGAAGGGGGCACTTCGTCTACTAAACTTGTTGCTAATGCGATCTCATTGGTTTCCTGACAATCCCAGCCCATCAAATGCACTTGCGGATGTGCCTTTTTGATACATTTTGCTAAGGAAGCGCCGATCAATCCTAGACCGGCGACAAAGATATTTTGGTTCATGAAAAGAATCCTCATTTCTACTGGAATTTTTGTTGGTTCTTTAATCAGTAGGTTAACAAGTATTCTCGATACGCTTGAACAGATGCAGTCAATTCTGCGAATGAATCACTTGGGAACTTTTCTAATAGTTCATTGGCCACCACTGTCGCCACCACACTCTCACAAACAACACTGGCTGCTGGTACAGCGGTGCTATCTGAGCGTTCGACGCTTGCTTTATATGGTTCTTTGCTGTCGATATCCACACTTTGCAATGGCTTGTACAAGGTCGGGATCGGCTTCATAACACCACGAACCACGATTGGTTCACCGTTCGTCATGCCGCCTTCAAACCCACCAAGGTTGTTGCTGCGACGGGTATAGCCTCGTTGTTCGTCCCATAAAATCTCATCCATGACTTTGGAGCCGGGCAAAACACCAGCCTCAAAGCCAACGCCGAACTCAGCACCTTTAAAGGCATTGATGCTGACCACGGCTTGGGCGATTTTCGCATCAAGTTTTTTGTCCCATTGCACGTAACTGCCTAAACCAGCAGGAACGCCGCCAACAAGTACTTCCACTACACCGCCGATCGTATCGCCATTTTTCTTCGTTTGATCGATCAGCTGCTTGATTTCTTCTTCGACTGACGGATCTAACACCCTTACTTCTGAAGCTTCAGAGCGTTCTGCGATTTCTTTGACGGTCAACCCTTCAGGAATTTCCGCTTTGATGCCGCCTAACATTGTTACATGACCCGCCACATCGATGCCAAGCTCCTTTAAAATTTTCTTCGCGATTGCTCCGATGGCTACCCGCATGGTCGTTTCACGAGCAGATGAGCGTTCCAAAACGTTTCGTAAATCTTGATGATGGTATTTCATGCCGCCGACTAAGTCAGCATGACCAGGTCTTGGTCGTGCCACTCGTCGTAGTTTGCGGTCTTTTTCTGGTACCTCTTCGATCGCCATGACCTTGGTCCAGTTTTTCCAATCTTTGTTCTCAACCACTAAAGTCACAGGAGAGCCTAGTGTTTTTCCATGACGGATACCCGAAGTGATACGGACTTGGTCTTTTTCAATCAGCATCCGTCCCCCACGGCCATAGCCGGTTTGTCGTCTCGCTAATTCAAAATTAATGTCTTCTGCTGTTAATGGCAATCCTGCCGGTAAACCTTCGATAATGGCGGTCAACTCTGGTCCATGTGATTCGCCTGCTGTAATATAACGCATGATCCGTTACCTTCCTTTCTTATAATAGGTAGTCTTTGATTTTTTCAGTCGGGATCGTCACGATTTTCGCCTGTCCGATCGCTTCTAATAGAATAATCTTCAATTGTTGCCCACGGGCTTTTTTATCATGAGTGATTGCTTGGTATAATTGCTCTTTATCTATTTCACTTGGTGTGATCGGCAAATGAAACTTCTCAACCATTTCTGTAAGCTGCTGGGTCGTACCTTTTGGTGTTAATCCGATGGCTTCTGCATGACGGGTGATCATGATCATCCCCATTGCAACCCCTTCGCCGTGACTGGTGTCAAACGCAGCTGTTCTTTCTAAGCCATGCCCGATCGTATGACCGAAGTTCAGTGTCAGACGACTGCCATGATCAAAAGGATCTTCTTCTACTACTTTTTGTTTTACCTTTAAAGAAGCAGTGATTACTTTCTCAGCATGTGCCAAAAGATCGACTTCATCTTTCAAACCTGCTAACGTTTGCCAAAGCTCAGGATCTGCAATAGCGGCTGACTTGATGATTTCAGCAATGCCTTCTTGGACGCGTTTGAGGGGCAAACTTGTAAGTAAATCTGGATCGATCATCACACCGGCTGGTTGTGCAAATGTCCCGACGAGATTCTTGGCACTGCCAGTATTTACAGCTGTTTTTCCGCCGATACTTGAATCGACCTGTGCCAATAACGTCGTTGGAATCTGCAAGAAATCAATGCCGCGCATATAAGTAGAAGCAACAAATCCTCCAAGATCACCAATCACACCGCCACCAAGGGCAATGATCCCATCGCTTCTGGTCATTCCGAGTTGGGCAAGACCATCATATAAATTAGCTGCTTGCTCTAGTGATTTGCTTTTTTCGCCAGCTGGTACGACTAACAGTGTTGCCTCAAACCCTGCAGCGGTCAAGGAATCGACGATTTGTCCGCCATACAGGGGTGCGACGTTGCTGTCTGTAATGACGGCAATACGCTGTTTGTCCCACAATTGTTGCACCCAGATTCCGACGTTTTGAAACGCCCCTCGTTTGATGAGGATATCATAGGAATGTTCTTCTAAATGAATGTGTAACATTGATTTTTGCACCTCTTTTATTGGTTGTCTTGACGCTTAGTCTTGCAATGCTTTGATTTCTTTCATCGCTTTTTCCATGATATGGACTTCTTTCATCATGTTCATGTACGTTTTTTCATTAAGTGATTGAGGACCATCAGACCAAGCATTGGCTGGATCTGGATGGATCTCAACGATCATCCCATCGGCGCCAGCAGCAACACCCGCTCTAGCCATAGGCGGTACGAGATCCCAGATACCTGTTCCATGACTAGGATCAACGATGATTGGGAAGTGGCTCAGTTTTTTGATGATTGGTACCGCGCTTAAATCAAAGGTATTACGGGTTGCTGTTTCGTAAGTTCGGATCCCACGTTCAATGAAAATCACTTCACTTTTATCTTGAACGGCGATGTATTCCGCTGCATTCAACCATTCGTCGATCGTGCCAGAGATGCCTCGTTTAAGGCCAATTGGTTTCCCAGTTTTCCCAACGGCAGCTAGCAATTTGAAGTTTTGCATGTTCCGAGCGCCAATCTGCAAAATGTCACTGTATTCCGCAACCATATCGATATGTCCTTCGTCCATGACTTCTGTGATGACTTTCATTCCCGTTTCATCCGCTGCTTGACGAATGTATTTTAGCCCTTCTTCTTCCAGCCCTTGGAATGCGTATGGCGACGTGCGTGGTTTGAAGGCACCACCACGTAAGATTTGGGCTCCACCAGCTTTAGCGATTCGGGCACATTCACGAATTTGGTCTAAGCCTTCAATCGAACATGGACCAGCCATCGTAACAAAGTTGCCGTCACCGATTTTCACGCCATCTACATCCACAACCGTATCTTGCGGATGGAACTCACGAGAGGTCAATTTGTAGGTATTTGAGATCCGAATGGCATCTTCGACACCCTCGTAGCTGCGAAAAGCAACATCTTGGATGCGGCGGGTATCCCCTTTTAAGCCGATAACGACCTGTTCTTTTCCTTGGTTGACTTGAACATCTAAGCCTTCTTTTTTGATTCTTGTTACAACAACTTCAACTTGTTCTGGCGTAGCGCCTGGTTTCATAATTACGATCATTTTTTCTTCCTACTTTCGTTTTTTTCTGTTTTTTATTTTTTAAATGGATTCGATGAGTGCTTTGACTTTTTCAACAGGCATCGCTTTGCCAGTCCAAAGTTCAAATGCGGCTGCACCTTGATAGAGTAACATGCTTAAGCCGTTTGCAGTTTTGGCGCCGACTGCTTTCGCATCTTTCAAAAGCTGCGTTTCTCTTGGATTATAGATGACATCATAGACAGCTAATGATTCCCGTAGGAGTGTTTTATCTTTCAGAGGACTTACGGTATCATTTGGTTTCATTCCCACGCCCGTGGCATTTACCAATAAGCTGCTTTGATCGATGGCTGTTTTTAAAGCCATCTGATCTTCTAAGTCGGTTAAGGTGATTTCACAAGCTGTTTTTTGTGCAATCTGTGTTAATTTTTCTTGGATGATTGGATAAAACTCATCCTTGCGGTTAAAGACATGGATCGTTTTGACGCCGTCTAGTGCGGCTTGGCTAATGATCGCTGTCGCCGCTCCGCCAGCTCCGATCACCGTCATGGTGTCGCCAATGATGGATACTTGAATGTCATCAAGAGCTCGCATAAAGCCGATGCCGTCTGTATTGTGCCCAATCAAGCGACCTTCTTGATTGACGATCGTATTGATTGCGCCGATCAACTCGGCTGCGGGTGAACATTCATCCATCAGCGCTACAGCCGCCATTTTGTGAGGCATCGATAAATTGACACCTAAGAGGTCCAACTGACGGATGCTTTGGATACTAGCGGCTAAATCGTCCGGCTCAACATCAAAGGCCAGATACACGGCGTCGATCCCTTGTTCTTCAAAAGAAAGATTGTGCATCGCTGGAGAGATGCTGTGTTTGGCTGGTTTGGCAAATAGTGCCGCCAACCGTGTGTGACCGGTTATCATTTGTTTCATCTGGTTCATTCCTTTCAACAAAAAAAGATGTCCACCGTAAATTTAAGAATCTACAGTGAACACCTTCAAACATTACATAACGACAGAGCCGATATGTGAATATAAAAAATAGCCACTATAGATTTTACGATCTACGTGGCTGCGAATTCATTACGAAATGCTCTAGCCATCATAGATACAAACTTAGCGTTTGTACCCATGCCTTCATGAATACAAACCTATCTAAAATAGCTAAAGTAATATTTATTCAGTTGTGTGGGGTTCGTTAGCAATAATTTTTGCATAGTCGTTCGCTCCAAACTGATGTAAGATTGACCTAAGTATAGGTTTAACTTTGAAAGATGTCAATGATTTTTTCTTATTTTTTTCATTTATTTGATTGTTTTTTTTGAAAACACTGTTCTATCAAGGGTTTATAAGTCATCCTCAAAGAACAGTAATAGTTCTGGTAAGCTTAATTGCGCTTTTTCCTCCGCCGAAAGATCTTTTACGATCTCCCCTTTTCTGAGCAGGATCAAGCGGTCCCCGTATTTTAATGCATCTTCCATCCGATGGGTGATCATTAGACAGGTCAGGTTTTGTTCTTCCACGCGTTTTGCAGTGATTTGCATCAGCTGTTTGGAGGTCTTTGGATCTAACGCAGCCGTATGTTCATCTAGCAACAACAGTTTTGGTGTTTGAATCGTTGCCATCAATAAACTTAGTGCCTGTCGTTGACCACCAGATAAACTGCCCGTTGGCGTATCCAAATGATTTTCCAACCCGTTGCCGATTTCTTTACAAAGCGCAAAGAACATTTCCCTTTGTCCTTGGAGTTGTCGAAGACCAAGTGACCGTTTTTGTCCTCTTTTTTGGGCTAACAGCAGATTTTCTGCCACTGTCATACGGGGAGCAGTGCCCATTTTCGGATCTTGGAAAACCCGCGCCAAAAAGCGTGCGCGTTTTTCTTCCGAAAGTGTAGTCACATTTTGATCATCAATCATCACTTGCCCACTCGTCAAGGGCATGGTGCCTGAGATGCAGTTGAATAACGTGCTTTTGCCGGCGCCGTTTCCTCCAACGACCGTAACAAACTCTCCTGGCTTTAAAGAAAGATCGATTTTATTCAAGAGTACTTTTTTCTCATTCGGTCCGTTGCCGACAACTTTAAAGGCTTTTTTTAAGGCTAACATTATTCGTCCTCCGTTTCAAAACCAGTGCGTAGATGCAAGGCTTGTTTAAATTGAGGGATCAACAAGCAGATCGTCAAGACGATTGCAGAGAAGATCTTCAAGTAGGTCGTATCAAATCCAGCTTTGATCACAAATAGGATCAATAATTGGTAAATAATGCTGCCGATCACAATAGCGATCAAACGTTCCAGCAAGGTCAGTTCCCCATATAACACTTCACCAATGATGATTGACGCCAGTCCGATAACGATCACACCGATACCTTTGCTTATGTCGGCATAGCCGTCATTTTGCGCAATCAATGCGCCTGAGAGTGCGATCACGCCATTGGAGACGATCAATCCAATGATTTTCATTCGATCGGTATTGATCCCCATCGATTTTGCCATATGCTCATTATCACCTGTAGCGATGTAAGCTTGACCCAAATTCGTATGGAAAAAGTAAACCAAGACGCCCCCGATCAACAAGACCATGATCAATCCAATGATCACCGTATCATAATAATTCGGTAAATTCATTCTAGTAAAAAAATCTTGAATTTTCGGTTGGTTTAATAAAGAGAGGTTGGGTGAGCGCATCACAAACAGCATGACCGAGTTCAATGAAGACATCACCAAGATTCCAGCTAAAATCACGGGAATTTTGCCTTTTGTATAAAGAAGTCCTGTCACACAGCCCGCACACATCCCAGCCAATACTCCTAAACAAGTCGCTAAGACGGGCGACACCCCATGGGTGATCGCTGTCACACAGACAGCACCGCCTAACGGAAAGGACCCTTCCGTCGTCATATCCGGGAAATTCAAAATTCGATAGGTCATAAAAATCCCTAATCCCAGGATTCCCCAAAGTAGTCCTTGCCCTATTGCTGAAACAATCATCATTCTTCCTCCATATTCTTACAAGTTTTCTCTTTCAAGACCCTCTCGATGATCGCAGGTGGTCGCTGTTCTTGGTAGTTACTCATCACTTGCTTCGCTTTCTGGCGTCGTTGTAATCAGTTTCGCCTCGTCTTTAAGGTTTTCTGGGATAGTGATGCCCAATAACTGCGCCTGGGTTTCATTGATGATCGTTTCGCCATCGCTGAATGTATAGATTGGTGTTGTCGCAGGTTCTGCTGTCCCATCAAGAATTGCTGCCACCATCTTCCCAGTTTCCACGCCTATCGTAAATTGATCTTGTCCGACCGTTGCCAAACCGCCTTGTTCCACCATCGTGTCTACGGAAGTAATGATTGGTGTTTTTGATTTATTGGCTTCTTGAACCACGGTCTGCATAGCATTTGCGATCGTATTGTCTAACGGAATATAGATAAAATCGACTTCCCGTGCCATCACTTGCACCATTTGCGCAATTTCATTACTTGAAGGAACGGCATAGGATTTGCTGGTCAAGCCATTTTCTTCGGCAGCAGCTTCTGCTTCTGCCACTTGGTATTTCGAATTGTCTTCGGTCGAAGAATACAAAATACCGACTGTTTTTGCCTCTGGCAGCAAATCTTTTGCTAGTTTGATTTGTGCAGCAACTGGTGCTTTATCGGAAACACCAGTGATATTGCCGCCGGGTTGATCCATATCTGCCACCAGATTTGCCCCAACTGGATCAGTGACCGCTCCTAAAACGATCGGTACATCCTGAGTGACATTCGCCAACGCTTGTGCTGCGGGTGTTGCTACCCCCACCAAAACGTCGGCATCTTTATTTAGCAGCTGCTGACTCATCGTTGCCAATTTGCTTTGATCCGCTTGACCGTTCTGGAATTCGATCGTCAAGTTGTCCCCTTCGGTATAGCCTGATTCTTTAAGGCCTTCTTTGATCCCCTCGGTGATCGCATCCAATGCTTCATGACTGACAAATTGCAGGATCCCGACTGTTTTCTCAGCTTTTTCTACTGGTTCCGAAGTCTCACTAGCTTGATTGGTCCCACTTCTCATTCCTAACTGATAGACAAATGTCGCTCCTAAAAATAATAAAATAACGGCAACCGATGCAATTAATCCCTTGTTTTTCATTTTTCATTCTCCTTTTTCTGCTTACGTTTTTCGTGTTTTTCATTTTATGGTTTTTGAGAACAAAAAAAGCAACTGCCTATGTGACGGCAATTGCAAGTAAGCAAAAGCCGCATAGAAGCTTGTCCTATGCGGCGATAAATTCAACTACCAGCATAGATACAGCACTTTAGAAGGTTCTCTAAAAAGTTGTATCTATGGAATGAGGTCCCATCAATACAACTATCTACGCCAGTTTTGCCATGATTTCACTTGCAATGGAATAAATAGTTTCATGATTGTTCCTCCTTCTCAACTTGTTTTCTTTCTTGATTGAATTCAGTTTAGCTTATTGATAAAAAAACGTCAACAATTTTCTGTCAAATTGTCAGATTTTTTTATCGATCATTGGCAGAAGAACGAATCGTCCACATCGGTAAACGATTCAATTCTGGGATGAATTCCGTCGTTGGCTGCCCAAATGAATCAAAGGTAAAGCGATTTTTCTCAACCCCTTCTTCATAAAAAACAAACGTCACTTTATCAGGATCAACGCTGTATTCATTGGAGAAAAAAGCCGCATCATAGACGATTGGATAATAAAAAAAAGTCCGATTCAGCTCATCTTCTTGCGCTTGGATCAGATCAAATACTTGATCGAGTTGAGGTCCGTTGGGCTTACTAAACATCACCGAGATCGCTCGTGTTTCACGAATCGTCTTGTCTGCAGTCAGATAAGGCAATGGCTGTACTTTTTCTGACGGCAGCTTGTCAAAAGCGATCCGATCCACTAAAGAAGCATTGATACGATTTTGAGAAAAGACGATCAAACCTGCGAAGACCAGTGCGAAAAGAATTCCCCCGATCAGCGTGAAAATCGTTTTTTTCTGATCTCGATAAAGATCATCTAAAAAAGCTTGCCAGCTTTCAACTATTTTTTCTTTCGTGTAATGAACAAAGTTCCTAACTTGTTCCATAATTTGCCCACCTTTTTTAAAAATCCTACTATTAATTCATACTATCAATTCCCTCCTAGAACGTCAAGAAACTTCACATTTCTTCGATAATTCGGTAAGATAAAAGAAAACGGTAAAGGAGTCATTATGCATAATCTAGCTGATTCATTGATGTCTGGAGCCAATCCAATCTTCGATTTCATCGTTGTCTGTTTGAACTTTCTCTCCATTTTTGTCATCGTTTGGGGTGTATTGATCGCAGGCATTGACTTTGTGCGCTACGAATTAACAGAAAAGGATCGATTGGTGGCAGCCAGAGAGAATAATTTTATCCGCAATTATTTAGGGAGCTATGTCTTATTAGGTCTGGAGATCTTGATTGCAGCAGATATTATTGAGACGATCATCCACCCTACTTTCGAAGACATCGTACGTCTAGCTGCCGTCGTTATTATTCGGACAGTTATCTCTTATTTCTTGAATAAGGAAATCGAGCGTGCACTGCAAACCACCGATCACCAACCTACCAAGAAAAAGGAAAGCTAGCTGCCATGGCTTTTCTTTGGATTCTTCGGTATAATAGATAGGAATATTTGACATTGGAAGGATCAATCCCTCAGTCAAACTATTCTTAAAAGAAAAGAGGGAAACAATATGTCTTTTGATGGTGTCTTTACCCATTTAATGGTCCAAGAATTACAAAATCAATTAACCAGTGGACGTGTAAACAAAATTCATCAACCTTATGAAAATGAGGTCGTATTTGTGATTCGTTCCCAAGGGAAAAATCACAAACTTTTGCTATCCGCACACCCCACCTATGCTCGTGTACAATGCACAACGATCGCCTATAGCAATCCAGAAACCCCACCGAATTTCTTGATGATGCTACGGAAATATTTAGAAGGGGCGATCTTAGAATCAATCGAACAAATCGACAATGACCGTGTGATCCATTTTCATTTCACGCGACGAGATGAATTAGGTGATTTGCAAGCCCTCGTCTTGATCGTCGAACTAATGGGCCGTCACAGTACGATTTTATTAATGAATAAGACGAGCGGAAAAATCGTCGATACGATCAAACACATTGGTCATTCACAAAATACGTATCGTACCTTATTGCCAGGTGCTGTCTATGTTGCACCACCAAAGCAATCGACGCTTAATCCTTTCACAGCCTCTCGCACCAAGATTTTTGAAGAATTATCTACTCTTGATCCATTGACGGCAAAAGAACTTCAACAACGATTCCAAGGCTTAGGCCGCGATACAGCAGAAGAATTAATCGCTCGAATCAATGCCAATCCCAATGAAAAACTGCGTCAGTGGGAAGCTTTCTTTACAGAGCTTACCCAGGAGCTAGTACCAAGTTATCTCCAGTCAGAGAAAAAGGAATATTTTACACCAATTCCCTATCCATCATTGATCGATGCGACCACCACTGTCACCCATTATCAGAGTCTGAGTGAGCTCTTAGATGCGTTTTATCACGACAAGGCGGAAAGAGATCGGGTCAAACAACAAGGTGGCGAATTACTGAAAAAAATTGAGAATGAACTGAAACGGAACCAGTTGAAGTTAAAGAAACGCCAACAAACGTTGATCGATTCAGAAAACGCCGAAGAATTCCGTCAAAAAGGTGAGCTTTTGACGACCTTTATGAATCAAGTCCCCCGTGGTGCTGCTTCAGTTGATTTGGAAAATTACTATGATGAGAATCGGCTTTTGACGATCAAACTCGATCCTGCTCTTTCTCCCAATCAAAATGCTCAGAAATATTTTCAACGTTACCAGAAATTTAAAAATGCAGTCAAACTGATCCATCAGCAGATTGCCGAAACGAAAGAAGAAATCGCGTATCTCGAATCCGTGTTAGCCCAATTAGAAATCGCCTCTCCCATGGATCTGGCGGTTATTCGGGAAGAACTGATCGCACAAGGCTATGTCAAAAATCGGGCGAAACAGCGTAAAAAAGCTGCTCCTTCGCAACCAGAACGATTTCTTTCTTCAGACGGAACTGAAATTTTCGTCGGAAAAAACAATTTACAAAATGACCAACTGACCTTAAAAACAGCTCGTAAGAGTGATATCTGGCTGCATACCAAAAATATTCCTGGCTCTCATGTCATCATTCGTTCGGATGATCCTAGTGAGACAACCTTAATGGAAGCTGCAGAGCTTGCCGCATATTTCTCAAAATATCGTCAATCTGCCCAAGTACCGGTGGACTACGTGCAAGTCAAACATATTCGGAAACCGAATGGTGCCAAACCTGGATTCGTCATTTATGAGAATCAAAAAACACTTTTTGTGACACCTGATGAGGGTATTTTAAGATTAAAACAGTCCTAGCTGTTTCTAAGTTTATTCGGATCAACAAATCATAAAGTAATCAATCAAAAAACCGATCACAAGCGCTGCGAAGAGGCACGCGTTTGTGATCGGTTTTTATGCTTTTCGTTTTCTCTACTGCTCTTTCAGCAACAATTTTCCTTAGCTTGAATCACAAAAGGCAAGCCTTCTCAGAATTCAGCCATCGACATATCTGCTAGATCCGCTAGAATGGCAATTGAACAGCACCTGCGGATAATAGGTTCTGCTGGCTAATAAATCCCGCCATCCTCCATAGTGACTTTCTTCTCAAAATCAAAATGATACAGCTTTTCCCAGTGATTGATATTCAACGTTCCTTTGGTCAAACGGATCGCTAGAAAACAACAGCCTTTATCATTCTCATTGTTGACTTCGTCGTACCAGACAAAGGCTTTGCGAATTTTGCTTCTTAATTCTGCATTTTTAGGGTCTAGTACCCACCCTAAATTCTCTCCTTGACCGATCGCAGTAAACCATTCACCACTGACAGCAATCGCAACTGCTGAATTCTTACTGATTTGCTTCATTTTGTTTGATTGCTCATGAGTTGTCACGTAAAAAACGCCGTCTTCATAAAAAGCATCTACTTCTCGGACGACTGGCTGTGTTCCTCCCTTGTCATTCTCGTTACAAGCAGCCGTGGCAAGGGCGATCACATTGTCTTTAAAATGTCCGAATTTTTCTTCAAGTAGTTTTACTCCTTCTTCAAACTGAGTCATTGTACTGTTCCTCCTTACATCTCACTTCTTTTTTTAAAAGGAATCCATAATTCAACATGAACGACCTGATTTTCTTTTTTTTGATATAGCTCAGGGAAAAAATCCTCAGCAATCCACCCATTTTTCTTTAACCAGAAACGGGTATAGCGCATCGCCTTCCCCATATTGATGATCAGTTGCTCTGAAATCGTATCAAAACTGCAAACAACGTAATCCCGAGCCGGTAGCGTCCATTCACTGAAGGTCGATCCCTGTGAGTCATAACCTACTTGGCCAACAAAGTAACTCGAATAGCCTTCTGGCGCATCTCCTGGAAACGAAACACCGATCTGGTAGTTGGCATTTCCCGGTTGATTGGCAATCTTTTGAAGAAATTCATGCCAAATTTCTTCAATCGGGTCGATCCCTGTCCGTTGCCCTAGCATTTTCCCATAGTTGAATGGGTAGTAACCGACGATCCCATAGAAGACCAGCGGATGCGGATTGCTTTTTTTCTGGATTTCTAAAACAACCCCTTCACTGATCAATGGGATACCCTCTTCCGTCACAATATAGCCTAATGAAAGATCTGGCTTATCAAAGTTTTGTAAGCCAATGGGCTTTTTCTGATAAAGCGAGGGTGAAATTCTATAGACCGTTTTAAACGTTCTTGAAAAAACGGCATGACTGCTAAAGCCGACTTCAAAAGCGACATCAATGACTCGCTTCTTTTGGTTTTTCAATAAAAGCGCACCTCTTGCCAAACGACGCAGTTTTATATATTCCCTAACAGAAATTTTAACCAAACGAGTGAATAAGCGCTGATAATAAAAAACGGACAATGATGCAACTTGCGCCAACGTTTCGATCTCTAACGGCTCGGTAAGATTGTCTTCAATATAATCGATTGATTTTTGGATTGCCTCCCATGCATGCATATGAATTTCCTTTCTTTTACTATAAAATAATTCGCTAAAAAAGCTTTACCGTGTCTGCTCTTTTTCAATTGATTCAATTGTGTTTTATTTCACAATAAAACGAATACTTAAAACCTGCTTGTTGATTAGTTTAGCATAGTCTTTGTGCTCGATGGCTATGAAAATAAAAAAAAGACGAGGATTTTCGTCTTTTTTCCGTTCGTTTTTAAACTATTGTATTGCTAGAAGGTTCCCACTACGTCGGGTTTTATAGGATAATCAGAAGAGAAGTCCGAAAAAAATACGTAAAAGGAACCATTTTTATAAATCAATAGAAATAAATAGGCCGATCTTTGCGGTCTTGTAATGGGCGATTATTATTTTCTAATACTTCTTCGCGGAATTCTAAAATGAAGCGACGGCTCATCTCCCCAATCCAGTCAAAGACAAACCAGTTGATTGGCCCTTTCGTTGGTGGGGTCGTCAAGGAACCAACATAATGAAAATGGTGGGTGCGCTCTGGCAAGAACATGCTCGGATCAAACCATTGGGTGTGGTTCTCAAAGTCCCAGATGCTGTCGTCTTGCTGATTGCAGATCCAGTTGAGTTTATCCGTCAGTTTGAATAAGATACCCACCACCAAGTTTTCTCCGTCATCATTCATATGAACGAGATGAAACTCTAACTCTTGCTGCTCGTCATCGATAATGTGTTCAGACGGCATGTGAAAATGAATATCCGTCAAATAGTAGTTGATCCCTTTAAATGTGACATAGCTTTCTTTGTTATAAGGAACGAAGTGAATCGTATTTTTGAATTCTTTTTCCGTGAACCGCTCTCGTTTATAGTGAAAAGCCAAGTCCTGATCGATGGGTTCTTCGGTCTCATCGTGGATTAAAGCGATTGGGGATTGGTAAGGAAATTCGGCGCCTTGTGCATACCAGTCGCATAAAGTGTGCCAATGTTCAGGTCCATTGTCTCCGGAATAACTCCAGGGAACGTCCATATTTCTTTTCAAAAAAAACAGCCTCCTAATTCAAGTTGACAGCAAGGTATAGCCCTTCCTATCAAAAAACTTTCTCCCAATGCTATCAGAAAATAGGTAAAAATAAAACGAATATGCTTGGTCATTTCCTCACATATCCGTTTCTTATTTCAATTCCTTATTCACTCAACCAAGCAGCAGGATCTTTACGCCACTCTTGTAACAGGGCAACATCAGATTCTTGAATAGCACCCGTTTCTAAAGCCGACTCGATCAACGCTGTATAGTTTGTCAAAGTCACATAGGATAAACCTGCTTGATCAAAATTTTCTTGGACTTGAGGCAGCTCGTAAGTAAAGATCGCAGCGACGCCTAATACATCGGCTCCTTCTCTTTTGGCTGCTTCACAAGCTTCTAAGACACTGCCACCTGTTGACAATAAATCTTCAATGACGACCATTTTTTGATTTGGTTGAATACGCCCTTCAATTTGATTGCCTTTACCGTGTTCTTTTGCTTTGCTGCGAATATAAACCATTGGCAAATCTAACAATTCAGCGACCCATGCAGCATGGGGAATCCCAGCTGTTGCGGTCCCTGCAATCACTTCTGCTTCTGGGTAAGTCGTTTTGATGACTGCAGCTAAGCCTTTCGCAATGGCGCGACGTACATGTGGATAACTCATAGTAATTCGATTGTCGCAGTAAATAGGGCTTTTGATGCCGCTTGCCCAAGTAAATGGTTCATTCGGTCGTAAGAAAATCGCCTCGATGTCTAAAAGATCTTTGGCGATTTGATTGGATTGTTCTTTCATTGGCTAGCTTCCTTCCATTCTTGTTTTATTTGCAGATAACTTTCATACGGTGCCTTAGATTGGGTGATTGGACGTCCCACAACGATCATGGTAGCCCCTGCTTTACGAGCTTGTGCAGGTGTCATGATCCGTTTTTGATCACCAACTTCACTGCCGGCTGGTCGGATACCAGGGGTCAAGCGTATGAAGGCATCCGTTGTCTTTTGTTTGATCTGCTTTGCTTCGTGAGCGGAGCAAACAACACCGTCTAACCCAGCTTTTTGGGCACAAGTGGCGTAATGCATGACACTTTCTTGCAGTGACGTCATGATCTGCTGATCATGATGCATTTGTGCCTCACTAGTGGAGGTCAATTGGGTAACTGCAATCAAATCAGGAACTTTGTGCCCTGCGGGGGTTCCTTGCTGCAGGCCTTTTTTAGCAGCAGTCATCATTTCGATCCCACCGGCTGCATGAACATTCGTCAAAGCCACACCTAAAGAAGCTAAGCGTTCCATTGCTCGTCCTACTGTATTGGGAATATCATGTAGTTTTAAATCTAAAAAAATATCATGACCACAGTCTTTTAACCAAGTAACGATCGCTGGTCCTTCTTGGTAGAAAATCTCCATTCCCACTTTCACAAACAACTTTTCCTCTTTAGGAAAATGCGCTAAAAAAGTTTCAATAGCCTGTATGTTAGGAAAATCTAAGGCAATAATTGGCCGTTCACTCATCACATGTGCTCCTCTCTCACTTCTTTTATCAGCTGTTCCAAAGAAGGGATTCCTAATTCTGCCATTCGTATAGGCAATTCTTCAATCAACTTTGGGCAAATGTAAGGATCGGTAAAGTTTGCGGTTCCGACTGCAACAGCACTAGCACCTGCCAGATACATTTCAAGGACATCATCCACTGACATCACGCCCCCCATGCCAATAATTGGTAATTGAGAAACTTGCGCCACTTGTTTGATCAGGCGAATCGCCACTGGTTTGATTGACGGACCAGACAAGCCCCCCGTTTGGTTAGCTAAAATTGGTTTCCGTGTTTTTAGATCGATCCGCATGCCTAAAAGTGTATTGATCATCGTAAACCCGTCGGCGCCGCCTGCTTCGATCGCTTGCGCAATTGGGACGATATCCGTCACATTCGGCGAAAGTTTGACATAGATCGGCACTTGCGAGACTTTTTTGACCGCTTCAGTCAATGCACCAGCAACCGTAGGATCGGTTCCGAACGTGATACCGCCATGCTTGACGTTCGGGCAAGAGATATTCAATTCGATCGCTTTGACATTTTCTGCCTGACTGATTTCCTGACACACAAGAACATAATCTTCGACGGTCGAACCGGCAACATTCGCGATGATTGGCAAATCGGGGTGTTTTTGAGCCAAGTCGGGCAAAATTTGATTCATGACCGCTTCTAACCCAGGATTTTGCAACCCGATGGCATTTAACATACCGCTAGGCGTTTCTGCTACCCTTGGGGTCGGATTGCCGAAACGTGGTTCAGGTGTGGTCGCTTTGATCATCACCGCACCTAATTGACTGATGTCATAATATTTATCATATTCTGCACCAAACCCAAAACAGCCGCTGGCAGGCATGATCGGATTTTTTAGACTCAATCCGGGTAGCTCGACATTGATCGACATTAAATGACCACCTTTCTCGCCTGAAATACAGGCCCTTCGTCACAAACTTTGACACTTTTTGTGCCTTGTTCATTATCTTTCGTATGGCAAACACAGGCATAACAGGCACCCATCCCGCAAGCCATTCGCGCCTCCATTGATAATTGAACATCTGGAAGGTCTTCGAAAAGCTGGGCGGTGGTTTTTAAAAGACCGTTATTTCCGCAAGCAAAGACCGCCGCAGGTGTTTGCTCTGCAGCTAATAACAGGTTGCCAACATTTCCTTGTAAACCCGCGCTGCCATCATCGGTAGCGATCCTCGTATCTCCCAGTGCGCGAAATTCCTCTTCATAATACATGACGTCTTTGCTGGCAAAGCCCAAAAAGTGAATGACGTGGACGCCTTGTTGTGTCAGGCGTTTCGATAATTCATAGAGCGGCGGTACACCGATACCGCCACCTACGATAAATGCAGTGTCCCCCTGGTTTAAATGATGATAGCGAAACCCATTTCCTAACGGCCCCATCACATCGATTGGATCACCAACAGTCATTTCTGAAAAAATTCTTGTGCCATCTCCTTCGACCCGATAAATGATTCGGCATTCTTTTTTCTCAGCATCAATATGATTGATACTGATCGGTCGGCGAAGAAGAAAGGCATTTTGAGGAACCCGCAGGTGTAGAAATTGCCCTGGGGTCCTCATCTCATTGACTAATTCACCCGTCAATGTCATTTCAAAAATCCGCGGTGCCAGTTGACGCTGTTTGCTGATGGTCATGATTTCTTGCTTCATCAAAAAACTCCTTTATCTGCGTTAAATTGCTTTTGTTGAAAAACTGCGGGATTCCATCACTTTTAGAATCGCATCCGCTGTATCAAGAGAAGTAAAGGTCGGTACACCATGTTCCACCGCTTCTCGGCGGATGATAAATCCGTCTTCCGTTGCATTTTGGCGATCTTTGTCCATGGTATTGACTACAACTTGGGTCGTTCCTTTACGGATCAAATCAACAACCGTTTCTTCTGCTTGCTGTTCGGAAATCTTGGCAACCCGAGTCACTTGTAGTCCTTTTTCTTCAAAGTAATCGGCGGTTCCATTGGTAGCCAATAAGGTGAAGCCGACCTCTACGAAACGCGCTGCCAGTGCTGCTGCCTCTTCTTTGCTTTCGTCTGCAACGGTGAAAAGTGCTTTTCCAAATTCAGGAATATGCAGGCCTGATGCCTCAAAAGCTTTATAAAGTGCTTTTGCCAAATCTTTGTCTGATCCCATTACTTCACCCGTTGATTTCATTTCAGGGCCTAAGTAAGTATCGACTTTTAAAAGTTTTGTAAAGGAGAAGACAGGTGCTTTGATGTGTACTTCATTTGGCGTTGGCGCAAGTCCGTCTTGATAACCTAACGCTGCGATCTCTTCCCCGAGAATCGCCTTCGTGGCAATTTGGGCCATTGGGATCTCTGTTACCTTGCTTAAAAATGGTACGGTTCGGCTAGCACGAGGATTTACTTCAATGACATACACTTTGTTCTCATGGATGACAAATTGAATATTCATCATACCGATACAATTTAAACCTAATGCCAAGCGTTTGGTATATTCTTCGATCGTAGCAATTAGTTCATCCGAAAGATTTTGCGGTGGATAGACCGCCATTGAATCTCCTGAATGGACCCCTGCACGCTCGATATGTTCCATGATTCCAGGTATCAAAACAGTTTTGCCGTCACAGATAGCATCGACTTCACATTCTTTACCGACCAAGTAACGATCGACCAAAACAGGATGTTCTGGTGATGCTTTCACTGCATGACGCATATAATCTTCTAAATCGGCTTGGTTTTCCACGATTTCCATCGCACGTCCCCCTAAGACATAACTTGGGCGGACTAAAACAGGATAGCCGATTTCTTGAGCGATGGCGATCGCTTCTTGTTCATTCGTCGCTGTATCCCCTGGTGGTTGCGGAATATCTAGCGCTTGTAATGCTTGCTCAAAGAGATCACGATTTTCGGCACGATCAAGATCTTCAATGCTGGTGCCTAAGATTTTGACCCCAGCTTTTACTAAAGGCTCTGCTAAGTTGATCGCCGTTTGCCCGCCAAATTGGACGATGACCCCAATGGGTTGTTCCAAGTCGATCACGTGTAAGACATCCTCTAAGGTCAATGGTTCAAAGTACAGCTTGTCGGAGATAGAAAAGTCAGTCGAAACCGTTTCAGGATTACTGTTCATGATGATCGCTTCATAGCCAGCAGCTTGGATCGCTTTCACCGAGTGCACTGTTGCATAGTCGAACTCCACCCCTTGTCCGATTCGGATCGGTCCAGAACCTAGGACAAGAACAGATTCTTTTTCACTGCGCTTGCTTTCATTCTCATACTCATAGGTGCTGTAGAAATAAGGTGTTGCTGATTCAAATTCTGCGGCACATGTATCTACCATTTTGTAGACGGGCAAAATCTTTTGCTCATGACGCAGCGTGCGGATCTCAGCTTCCGTGGTTTCCCACAGCTCAGCAATCTTTTTATCCGTAAAGCCGTTTTGCTTGGCTTTTTTCAACACATCAAGGGATTGTGGTTCGTTTGCTAATGCTTGTTCGATCTCAAAGATGTGAAGCATCTTATCCAAGAAGAACAAGTCGATTTTCGTCATTTCGTTCAAATCTTCGATGGTGTACCCTCTTCGGATGGCTTCCATGACGTAGAATAGGCGATCATCTTGCGCCTTGATGACTTTTTCCATCAGATCATTGTCAGAAAGAGCTTCTAATTCTTTCATTTCGATATGGTGTGTGCCGATCTCCAATGAACGAACGGCTTTTAATAATGACTCTTCAATATTACGACCGATCGCCATCACTTCACCAGTCGCTTTCATTTGTGTTCCTAATCGACGTTCCCCAGTTTCAAACTTGTCAAACGGCCAGCGAGGAATTTTTGCGACGACATAGTCAAGGGCGGGTTCAAATTCTGCATAGGTGGTTTCTGTGACTGGGTTTTTCATTTCGTCCAATGTTAAACCGACGGCAATTTTCGCTGCCAGTTTGGCAATCGGGTACCCTGTAGCTTTACTTGCTAACGCAGAGGAACGTGAGACCCGTGGATTTACTTCAATGACATAGTAGTTGAAGCTATGAGGATCAAGCGCCAATTGAACGTTACAGCCACCTTCGATTTTTAACGCGCGGATGATTTTTAATGAGGCATCCCGTAACATTTGGTATTCATGGTCTGACAAAGTTTGGCTCGGCGCAAAGACGATGGAATCGCCGGTGTGGATACCGACTGGATCGAAGTTTTCCATATTACAAACGACGATCGCGTTGTCAGCAGAATCTCGCATCACTTCATATTCAATCTCTTTATATCCAGCAATACTCCGTTCAATCAAGCATTGGGTCACTGGCGAGAGCTTCAAGCCGTTTTCAGCGATTTGGCGAAGTTCTTCTTCATTGTTACACATGCCGCCGCCTGTTCCCCCTAGCGTAAATGCTGGACGAACAATGATTGGAAAGCCGATTTTTTTCGCAAATTCAACTGCTGCTTCCACCGTTGACACGATTTCTGATTCTGGGATCGGTTGGTCCAATTCTTCCATTAATTGTTTGAATAGATCTCTGTCTTCTGCCTGGTCGATTGCTGCTAATTTGGTTCCTAGCAACTCAATTCCTAATTCATCCAAAATACCTGAGTTGGCTAATTCCATCGCCATATTCAAGCCCGTTTGTCCGCCTAATGTCGGTAAAATTGCATCAGGCTGTTCTTTACGTAAAATCCGTGAGACAAACTCAAATGTGATTGGTTCAATGTAGACTTTGTCAGCAATTTCTTTGTCCGTCATGATCGTTGCGGGATTCGAATTGACTAACACCACTTCGTAGCCTTCTTCTCGTAAAGCTAAGCAAGCTTGGGTACCGGCATAATCAAACTCTGCCGCTTGTCCTATAATAATCGGTCCAGAACCGATAACCATGATTTTCTTGATATCTGTACGTTTTGGCATATTAGTTCTGCTCCTTCCATGCATCGATCATCTCTAAAAATTCGTCAAATAAGTGGACTGCATCATGCGGGCCCGGTGCCGCATCTGGGTGGTACTGGACACTGAATGCTGGGTAACGGCGATGACGAACCCCTTCGATCGTGCCATCGTTTACTTCGACGTGGGTTACCATTAGTTTTTCTGGATCGATGGATGCTTCATCCACAGCAAAGCCATGGTTTTGTGAGGTAAAATCGATCCGACCAGTGGCGATCTCTCTTACCGGATGGTTTAATCCGCGATGACCGAATTTCATTTTATAGGTATCTGCCCCATTCGCTAATGAGAAGAGCTGATGGCCTAAACAAATCCCGAAGATTGGTACCTTGCCTTGAATCCCTTGTATCATTTTAATTGCTTCTGGCAAGCTTTTGGGATCTCCTGGTCCATTCGTCAGCATTACACCATCTGGTGCGAGGTCTAAAATTTCTTGGGCTGTCGTATTGTATGGCAAAATCGTTAAATTGCAGTTGCGGCGTGACAACTCCCGTAAAATACTGTGCTTCAAGCCGAAGTCGATGACCACGATATTGCGACCCGTTCCAGGACTTGGATAAGGTTTTGAGGTAGAAACTTGTGCCACTTGATTGATTGGTAAAACCGCCGCTTTTAATTGATCAAAGGCATGATCAAAGACATCGCCTGCATCAACGATACTCGCTTTCATGGTTCCGTGTTGACGAATCTTTCTCGTCAGCGCTCGTGTATCGATTCCTGCGATCCCTGGAATATTTTTGCGTTTTAAAAATTCGTCTAACGTCAGCTGTTTCCGCCAATTGCTCGCTAGACGCGCGTGTTCTTTCACAACAACCCCTTTACAAGTTGGTGAAATTGATTCGTAATCGTCTCGGTTGACGCCGTAATTGCCAACCATCGGATACGTAAACGTAATGATTTGTCCGTTAAAGCTTTGATCCGTAATGGCTTCTTGGTACCCTGTCATGCTTGTGGTAAAAACGATCTCACCAAAAACATTGACACTGGCACCAAACCCTTCGCCTTCAAAGTATGTTCCATCTTCTAAAATAAGCCAACGCTTCATATTATTGCCCACCTTTTTGCCATACTGTTTTACCATTTACAAATGTATAACTCGTATCCCCATATAACGTCCATCCACCGAAAGGCGTATTGACTCCTTTTGATAGGAATTGCTTAGGATCCACGTTATAAGCTGATTCTAAGTCAAAAATTGCCAGGTCGGCTTTGTCTCCGACCATCATCGTTCCAGCACTTAGACCAAAGAGCGACGCTGGTTTCACGGTCATCCAATCCACTAGCTGCTGCAAGGTAAAGCGTCCTGTTTTCACAAAATGAGTGTACAACAATTGGAAGGCATATTCTGATCCGACGATGCCAAATGGTGCTTTTAAAAAGCTTTGCATTTTTTCTTCATAGCCATGTGGGGCATGATCCGTCGCGATACAATCGATCGTGCCATCCAACAGACCTTCGATCAACGCTTCACGGTCTTCTTGCCCACGTAACGGTGGGTTCATTTTCCAAAAGCCTTCATCGGCAGGAATATCTTCATCGATGAGAAGCAAATGGTGGGGAGAAACTTCGGCTGTCACATGGATCCCAGCTTTTTTGGCATCTCGAATCACTCGAACACTTTCTTTCGTAGAGACATGGCAGACATGGTAATGGGCTCCTGTTGCTTCCGCTAAAAGCACATCCCGAGCGATTTGAGATGCTTCTGTTACACTCAAGATCCCTGGCAATCCAAGTTCTTCCGCTTTTTTACCAGCATGCATCACGCCGCCAAAGAGTAAGGAATCATCTTCTGTATGGGCAACCAATGCCAAGTCATTTTCGGCGGCTTGCTTCATTGCCAAATACATTGTGCCAGCAGTCTGAACCCCGACACCGTCATTTGTTAAGGCAAATGCCCCCGCGGCTTTCATTCCAGCTGCATCCGTCAACGTTTCGCTGCGCAAGTTTTCGGTGATCGGGGCGTATTGTAAGACATTGATTGATGCATCTGCGTTGATTTTTTCGTAAACAGCTGCTAATTTTTCTGGTGTATCAGGAACTGGGTCAAGGTTTGGCATTGCGCAAACTGTCGTAAACCCGCCACGAGCGGCTGCCATGCTGCCCGTTTCGATTGTTTCTTTGTATTCAAAGCCCGGTTCTCTGAAGTGTACATGAACATCCACTAAACCTGGTGTGATCAATTGCTCTTTGGCATCGATGACTTCGTCAAAATCTGTTTCGGGAAATGCTGTACCGATCCCGCGAATGATTCCGTCTTCGATCCAAATTGCTGCAGGAACACAGTGATTGTCTTTTTTGATGATTTTACCGTTTTTAATGAGCGTTTTCATGTAAACTTCCTCCTCTAATTCATTCCTTTTTGCCTATTAGGCCTTACCGTTCAACACCGCTTCAAGAATTGCCATTCGAACAAAGACGCCATTGGACATCTGGGTGATGATTCGCGAGCGTAAGCTTTCAACTAAGGCATCAGCTAACTCCACATCACGATTGACTGGTGCTGGGTGCATAATGATCGCATGCTCTTTCATTCTTGCGGCGCGTTCGACGGTCAACCCGTGATTTTTTAAGTATTCTTCTTTTGAAAAGCTTTCCGTTCCATCATGGCGCTCGTGCTGGACACGAAGCATCATCATGACATCGACTTCTGCGACCAATTCGTCGAGTGGCATCCAGTGACCGTATACTTCAAATTCTTCGTCATACCATTCCTTTGGACCTGAGAAGAAGACTTTCGCGCCGAGACGCTTCAACATTTGCATGTTTGATTTTGCGACCCGCGAGTGGGTGATGTCGCCTACGATTGCGACTTTCAAGTCGTCAAAGTGCCCGAACTCTTCATAGATTGTCATCAGATCTAGCAAACATTGCGTTGGGTGTTGGCCGCTGCCGTCCCCGCCATTGATGATACTGCACTGGATCGTTTTGCTTTGGATCAAAGAGTCGTAGTAGTTTTCATCGCCGTGGCGAATGACCGCAACGTCTACACCTAAAGCCGACATCGTCAAGACCGTGTCATACAAGGTCTCGCCTTTTTGAACAGAACTGGTGGAGGCTTCAAATTCGATGACTTCGATCCCTAGTTTTTTCTCAGCAACATCGAAGCTTTTGTGGGTTCTGGTACTGTTCTCAAAAAAGAGATTTGTTGCGAAATATTGTTCTTTTTGGGGCATCCATTTCGCCCCTCTTTTGAATTCTTGTCCTCTGCGGATGAGTCCCATCACTTCACGGTCTGTCAATGCTTCGACCGTCAAAAGATGCTTTAAGCTGATTCTTTCGGATTGAATAATCATGAATGAATTCCTCCTTTGATTCTGTTTAAACGATGAGTTGTCACAAGTTATTTTTCTTCGCTGCGAGAGCTGTCAGGTAAAATAAGATTCAAGAAGATTCCTAGGACAGTTGCTAACGCCATTGCGGATAAGGTGAAGGTACCGACCGTGAAGACAAGCCCGCCGATTCCTACCACAAGGATCACTGACGCAATGATCAAATTCTTCTTACGATCAAAATCGATTTTATTGTCGATCAAAATTTTCAACCCGCTGGCAGCGATGACGCCAAAGAGCAGGAAGCTGATCCCTGAGATGACTGGACCAGGAATACTTAAGATCAATGCGCTTAGTTTTCCAACGAAGCCTAGTACGATGGCTAGAATTGCCGCACCACCGATGACGAACACACTGTGGACCCGTGTAATTGCTAAAACCCCGATGTTTTCTCCGTAACTTGTCACTGGGGGTCCCCCAACGAGACCGGCTGCGATTTGAGCAAAACCATCGCCCAAAAGTGTTCGGTTCAAGCCTGGCTCTTCAAAAAAGTTCCGCTTCGTTAATTTGTTCAAGACCATCAGATGACCGATGTGTTCGGTCATGGTAACAAAAGCGATCGGCGCCATCGTCGTGATCGCATTCAGATACAGTTTTGGTTCATAGTTAATGAAGGGAATCTCGAAGCTCGGCATGCCAAACCAGTTGGCGTCAATGATGGGCTGTACATCGACGATTCCCGCTGCTAAGGCGATCAAGTATCCGCCCACGATCCCCAGAAGGATCGGAATCAGTCCTAAGAACCCTCGCAGAAACATATTGAAGAAAATCGTTAATCCTAAGGTAGCCAAGGCTACCAGAATGTACTTGAAATCGTAGACTGAGTCATTGTACATCGCATTCTGAGCTGCGTTAGCGGCTAACCCTAATCCAATCACCATAATCACAGGACCGACAATGATCGGTGGTAAGATCTTATCCAACCAAGCAGCACCTGCACGTTTTATGATCATCGAAACGATCACGTAGACCAACCCAGTCGTGATGGCGCCTAGTGCAATAGCTGGGTAGCCGTCAGATTTCATCAGCATCTGCATCGCTGCGATAAACGCAAAGCTGCTGCCTAGATACGCTGGAATCTTCCCTTTCGTCGTAACCAAGTAAACCAATGTTCCAATACCTGAACTAACTAAAGCGATGCTGGGGTTGATCCCAACGAGGATCGGAACTAAAACGGTTGCCCCAAACATCGTGAAAAGATGTTGTAAGCTTAGGCCTAACCAAGGCAGTGCTTTGGGCCGATCTTTGATGTCTAAAACTGCGTCTGGATTACGAAATTCTTGCTTCTGCATGTTGCTGTCACTCTTCTTCCTAGTCGTTTTCTTTATTGATCATGATCCGGTCAGAACCATCTGATTCTTCCATCTCCACGATAATTTCTTCACTTAAAGCAGTTGGAATATTTTTTCCAACAAAATCTGCCCGAATCGGCAGTTCACGATGACCGCGGTCAACTAAAACGGCGAGTGAGATTCTTTTTGGTCGACCAATATCCATGATGGCATCCAAAGCTGCCCGAATCGTCCGTCCTGTAAACAAGACATCATCGATCAAGATGACTTCTTTGCCATCAATGGCAGTCGGGATGTCTGATGAATGGATCTCTGGATCATCTTCTGTCTTTTTGTCATCTCGGTACAAGGTGATGTCCAATTCACCGACAGGTACTTCTACGCCTTCTAGTTGTTTTAAACGTTCTGCTATTCGTTGCGCGATATAGATGCCGCGGGTTTTGATCCCTACCAGCACCAAGTTATCAATGCCGCGATTTCTTTCTATAATTTCATAGGTGATCCGCGTTAACGCTCGTTTCATTGTTACTGCATCTACTACTTCTTTCGCTGCCATATGTTATTCCCTCCTAATTTTGAACATAAAAAAACTCCTACCTGCTTGAGGTAGGAGTCATGTTTTCCGATCGTTGCCTAAAATCCCATTCTGTGGATTTTGGGTACACGTTATCATCTAGTAAGGGTTCGAATCTCCAACGCGGGAGTCGTCTGCTTACTCATTCCTTCTTAGCCTCACTGGACTACATTTAAAGGAGCTATTTAGTTGTTACAATTACTATACAGTTCTCACACAAAAAAATCAATCATTTTTTCGCAATTTTTTTAACGTGTCCGCGAACAGCTCTGGTAATGGCGCTTCAAAGACCAGCGACTCGCCTGTTGTTGGGTGGGTGAAGCCTAGAAGCTTGGCATGTAAAAACTGCCCATTGCCTTTTAGCGTGCGTTTAGGTCCATATAGCGGATCGCCAGCTAGCGGAAAACCGATGTACTGCATGTGGACTCTTATTTGATGGGTTCTTCCTGTTTCCAGCTGTAGTTCTACTAAGGTGAACTGCTCGAAGCGCTCCAACACGGTGAAGTGAGTGACAGCGGGTTTGCCATTTTCGATCACGGCTTGCATTTTGCGATTGACTTTTGAGCGACCGATTGGTGCATTGATGGTGCCTTTTTCGTGGCTGATCGTACCATGAACCAATGCTACGTACTTGCGTAACGATGTTTTGTCTTTCAATTGTTTCGCTAACGACTCATGTGCCTGATCATTTTTGGCGATCATTAACAGACCCGACGTATCTTTGTCGATTCGATGAACGATTCCTGGCCGAACAACATCATTGATCGTGGATAAATCATCCATATGGTACAATAACGCATTAACCAAGGTGCCATTTGGATGCCCAGCGGATGGATGAACCACCATCCCTTGCGGTTTGTTGATGACTGCCACATCAGCATCTTGATAGACGATCGTCAAAGGAATATTTTCTGGTTGTAAGTCTACAACTTCAGGTTCTGGTACTTGGATGATCAAGTGATCACCTGCTTTTACCTTATAATTTGCCCGAACCGTTTCGCCCTTCAATGTGACCGCAGCTTCTTTTAGCCACTGCTGGATTTGTGACCGACTATGATTTGGCAAGCGTTCAGCCAACACTTTGTCGACCCGCCCTTTTTCTTCTTTAATGATTACTTCAATTTGCTTTTCCATTTGATTCTCCTTGTTTCCCTTTTGCTTCGTCATCTACCAGTGCATAAATAAAAATCAAGATCACCCCGAACACTAATGACATATCAGCGATATTGAAAATTGGGAAATTGATAAAATCAAGCTGGAACATATCGACCACAAAGCCATGCTGCAATCGATCGATAAAATTACCGATCGCCCCACCTAGAACAAACGCCAGTCCGAAACGAAACCATAGACTGCTTTTTTGGTAGCGAAACAATAGGTAAACAACAACAGCAACCGCGATAACGGTGATGATCGCAAAAAAGGTGATTTTTCCTTCTAGAATACTCCAAGCTGCGCCCGTATTCTGAAGATAGGTCAGGGACAACACATTGTCGATCAGAGAATGTGTTTCACCCAGTTGATAATTGGCAACGATCCAAATTTTCAGCCATTGATCCAAGCCAATGACAACAGCACTTAACAAAAAAAACAACGCGATCATAAATTTTCCACTCTTTCTTCTTTAAAAATATCTCGTGGACGGATGATGCCCAAGAGATTTCCATTCGGATTTTTATCCTTGGTGATCAAAACCGCCTCAAGCAGGGCATTTTTTTGAAACAATTCTTCCACTTCTACGATGGTCGTTTCAGCCGACACGAAACAATAATTTGATCGTTTCCCATCTCCTGCTAATAATTCATCTGCCGTTCTGCCTGCCAACTTGATTTCACCATGGAGGCTTTCTTTCGCTAACCAGTAACCCAGCATCCGCAAGGTGATCAAGCCCAAAAATCGACCATTATCATAGATCGGAAATTGTGAATAGCGCTTTTGGGCAACGATTTTCAATAACTCTGGTAATGGCAGGTGCTTTTCAAAACCAGTCACTCGTTTCGCAAAACGCGGCATGACTTTTTCAGGTGCCAGTAAGGAGCGTTCAATTTCTTGGATGCGATTGACAACCCATTCATTCGGTTCTGCAATGACAAAGTTTTCTCCGATTTTTTCATGTACGATGGCATTGCGCAGCTGAGCCATTTGTAATAGATCATCTTCTGCTCTTCTGACATTGATATTTTTGCTTTTTGACAAGCGACGAACCATTTCAGAAAAACCCATATTCCGCGGATTATCCAATTCGTCACGAAGCCGCTTTTCGATTCGATTAAAACTGCTCAAAAATTGATCTGCACCACTAGCCATGAGGAACCTCCTTGATAAGATACGCTTTTTTTAAATAAATCAAAACAAAGACAAAATATGCCACTAAATACACACCGACAAAAAGCAACGAGTAAAGGGAGATGGATAATAAGCCCAATACCCCCATCATGAGAAAAAGGCTTAAATAAAAGCCGATATATATTCTTTTAAGCGCAGGATTCATCACGACCTCCAGCTTGAGCGCTGATTGGCCTTTTGGTAACTGAAAAGGCTGACTTTCTAAAAAAAACATGCGCACACGAATCGGCGTCTGCTCAGCCAGCGCCAAAAAAATCGTTTGCTGATGATTGATGGCAGCGATTCTTTTTTTCCTTGCATGACCTCCAAGGGACTGCCCATTCCATAAAAACCAGTCCTCCTAGTTAGTTGTAGCTCCATTGACAAAGATCACCTCAATTGGTTAAGTATACTTGATTATCAAAAGAAAGAAAATAGACTTTTGCTTGCTTCCTTGATTATTATAACAAGAATCCCTACTTTTATCTTCCATCACGTCTAATGAACGAGAAAAAGACGAATGCCGCTTGCATCCGTCCTTTCAAATCATCTCTTTCCGTTTTTCCGTTTCAAATGCCGCGAATGCCTTCTTTGTTTGTGAGTGCTCTTTTAGAAAAGACCGATCGCTTGGCCATCAGAAGTCACGTCCATATTGATGGCGGCAGGTTTCTTCGGTAATCCTGGCATCGTCATCACGGCACCTGTCAAGGCTACGATAAAGCCAGCCCCTAATTTTGGCACGAATTCGCGAATCGTTACTGTAAAGTCATCTGGTGCGCCCAATCGCTTTGGATCATCACTGAAGGAATACTGGGTTTTTGCCATACAGATCGGCAGCTGATCCCAGCCTTGTTCTTTGAAGCTTTGCAACTGTGCCTTGGCTTTCGGCGCAAACTCAACCTCTGCCCCGCCATAGATCTCCCGCACGATCAAAGAAGCTTTATCCGCTAAAGGCAAATCGTCGGTATACAAGCGTTGATAGTTGGCAGGTTTTTCCTCGATTACTTGAACCACTGCTTTTGCTAGATCCGTTCCACCTGCACCACCGTCTGCCCAAACGGCTGTCCGTGCGATGGTGACGTCGATTTGCTGGCACATGGTTTCGACTAGTGTTCGCTCTGCTTCGGTGTCTTGTGAGAACTCATTAAGCGCAACGACAACTGGAATCCCGTATTTACGCATGTTTTCAACATGTCGCTTTAAATTACTGAAGCCTAACTCTAATGCTTTTAAGTTTTCTGTCCCTAAATCAGCCACAGCGACCCCACCATGCATCTTCAGTGCTCTGATCGTCGCTACTACTACGATCGCATCTGGTGCCTTTGATAAGTTCGGTGTTTTGATATCAAGAAATTTCTCTGCCCCTAAGTCAGCACCAAACCCAGCTTCGGTCACCGTGTATTCGCCTAAGTGCAAAGCCGTCTCGGTTGCGATGACACTATTACACCCATGGGCGATATTTGCAAAAGGTCCGCCATGGATCAGCGCAGGGGTTCCTTCAATCGTTTGAACAAGATTCGGTTTGAGGGCATCTTTTAAAAGTAAGGCTAAAGCACCTTGGACCGCCAGATCTTTTACGTAAATCGGTTGTTTCTCAAAAGAATAACCAATTAAAATCTTTCCTAATCGCTCTTTTAAATTATCAATGCTTGTTGCCAAGCACAAAATCGCCATGATTTCACTAGCAACGGTGATGTCAAAACCGTCTTCTCGGGGTACGCCTTGTAACGGTCCCCCTAGACCGACAATCACTTGTCGTAACGCTCGATCATTCAAATCGACAACCCGTTTCCATGTGACCCGACGTCCGTCGATCCTCAACTCATTGCCTTGCTGGATATGATTGTCGATCAATGCAGACAAGGCATTGTTTGCTGCTGTGATCGCATGCATATCGCCAGTGAAGTGTAAGTTGATGTCCTCCATCGGCAACACTTGTGCTTTGCCGCCGCCGGTGGCGCCGCCTTTGATGCCCATTACTGGTCCTAAAGATGGCTCACGTAAGGCGATGACGGTTTGCTTGCCGATTTGATTTAACGCATCTGCAAGTCCAATGGTCACGGTTGACTTGCCTTCTCCAGCGGGTGTCGGACTGATCGCTGTGACTAAAATGAGTTTACCCAGCGGATTGTTTGCTTTTTCGGTGATTGCCGACCATTCGATTTTTGCTTTATACTTGCCATAAAGTTCCAGGTCATCGCCTGTTAAACCAAGTGGTTCAGCAATTTCAATAATCGGTTTAGGCATTGATTCTTGTGCAATTTCGATATCTGATTTCATTTTTACCCTCAATTCACGAACTATTTAGCACTTTAAAATGTGTTTTGTTTGCTATGCTCTTATTATACTTGATTTTATTCAGAAAGAAAGAGAGATTTTTCACACTTTTACAAGAAGTTTCACGAATCCTTTATGTAAAAAAAACAACGTCCCTCCTAAGGCTGTAACGCCAAAAGGAGCGATCGCTGCTTTCTAGATTCCTATGAATTACTCGTTGGTTTTGACCTGCACCCTTTTTTCAGGGATTTTTTCTTGAAAAAAAGTTTCTAACCATGCCACATCTTTTTTACGCAACGTGAAGGTATACGTTTTTTGATGATCGGTAATGCTTATTAAACGGTTTATAATTTGCCATTTTTCTATCTCAGGTAAAGAAATAAGGCTTTTCTTCCATAAGCGAGCATAGCGAATCAGGAGCAAATCATTCCTGATGAGCATGCTTCGGTGAATCCCTAACCATACAAAAAAGAAAAAGACGGCTAAAACGAGGTTGCTTTTCCAATAAGGTCTGGTATTTTCTAACGAAAGAATCAAACTGATAAATAATATCATCATAGTAAACGACCAATAAATGATCGCTGTAGCAGCTTCCGGTTGCCAATACAATTTACGCTTCATAAAAGTTCCTCACAACATAAAATTTCTAGTATACTATCTTTATCATATCAAAAAAGGGTGAGACAATGTTAAAAGTTTATCTTGATGCTTCCACGAAAGGCAACCCCGGCCCTAGTGGCGGTGGAATCGTCATTGTCGGTACTGATCTGCATGAACAAATTGCGTTTCCGCTACCTGATTCAACCAACCACCAAGCAGAGTTCGCTGTGATGGTCAACGCGTTGCAGCTGCTGATTGACAAAGGTTTACAGGAACAGACAATTATGCTCTATACCGACAGCAAAGTCGTTGCGCAGACCATCGACAAGAATTATACCAAAAACCCTGCTTTTTCTGATTATTTAACAGAAATTCAATACTTGTTGAAACAGTTCGCTTTAGCAATCATCCAATGGGTCCCTGAGAGTCAAAACAAAGGTGCCGACCATTTGGCACGCCAAGGATTAGCAAAAGCGATGAAATTAAAGGATCGGAGACAATAACCGAGAGAAGTTTTGTTTGAAGCGCAACCAGTAAGATTGCTTCGCCAAAATTTCATCCGTCAGTAATGTTGATTGTGCCATATCCTCTTCAAAGAAGCCTTTCAACGTTTGCGTGACATCGTGATCGTAGGCGAAGGCATTGACTTCAAAATTCAAGGCATAACTCCGAATGTCTTGATTCGTCGTCCCAAAGGAACTAATGGTATCATCCATCATGACCGTCTTCGCATGGAGGAAACCATTGTTATAGATGTAGATTTTTGCACCACGGCGATGCAAGTAATTGGCATAATGCTGTGTTGCCCGATAAATGAATGGGTGGTCAGGCATACATGGAATCATGATTCGAACGTCTACACCTGAGTGGATGGCAATTTCCAATGCGTTCATCATACTGTCATCAGGAATCAAATAAGGCGTTTGGATCCAAATCGATTCTTTGGCAGCTAAGATCATTTTTACAAAACCGCCTTTGAGAATTTGGGTCTCACTTTCAGGCCCATCAGCGACGATCTGCAAATCAACATTTCCAGAGCGCTCTTTCGGCGGTAGAATAAAGTAGCGATCCTCGTATTCCAGCTGATCCTCTTCTCTTTTTACAGATGCGTTCCAGTCACGAATAAAAATCTCTTGTAGTGTAAAACTGGCAGTACCTACGATTCTCGCATGGGTGTCTCGCCAATAGCCAAATTTGGCCTTTTTTCCTAAATATTGATCGCCGACATTAAAGCCGCCAGTCCAACCGATTTGACCGTCGATCACAACGATTTTTCGATGTAGATGGTAGTTCAATCGTGTGTTGCGGATCAGGTTCTTCGAAGTGATAAAAGGCACGACTTTTCCACCGGCATCAATCAACGGTTGAAAGAATTTCCGATTGGCCTTCGGTGACCCCCATGGATCATAGACCAAACGCACTTCAACACCTTCACGGGCTTTATCGATCAAGATTGACAAGAATTGGCCACCGATCTCATCATTAAAAAACGAATAATACTCCACATGCAGATTATCTTCTGCTTGCTTCATATCCTCAAACAATGCGACAAATTTTTCTTTTCCATCTGTATAAAATTCTACTTTGTTTCCTTTCGTCAAGGGCGATTCATCAAGGTTCTTAAAATAGCGCTCTAATAGATGATTGTCATCTGAGTAAGGATGTTCAGGAAAAGAATAATTGTGCACTTTGATGATTTGATTCAACTCATTGATCCTACTTTGGTGGTGCTCACTAAATTTATAAATAATTTCTCCGTCGATCCCCCGACCACAAAACAAGTACAACAAGAACCCGATGCCGGGGATGAATACCAACGTCATCATCCAAGCAAAGACACTTGCAATCGAGCGTGGTTTCCGAAAAACAGTAATAAAGGCAGCGATCGTATTAATAAACAATAGTGCCAATAATACCGTGGAAATCATGCTCATATCCATTTTTATCATAGTTTCCTCCTATATCCTGTAACCCTATAATAGGTAACTGTGATCGAAAGCAAGCTTCAATTCATAGTCCCCTAGTGTTTCTTTGATATTTTGTTTCAGCATTTCTTCGATTTCTTGATCACTATACGCCGATTTTGCGGGAATCACTAAATCAAAAGCCAACAGATCTCCTTTGACCTGAAAATCATGCATCCGTAACTGTGGGTCAACGAAGCGAATGATCTTTGACACTTCTTTTTTTAAATGTCGATACTGCTGATCTTGAATTGGTACTGGATCAAGATGACAGACCAGGTCGACCTTTAAAGATTGGCGAAAATCTTGTTCAATCGCATCAATCACCTCATGCGCTTCTCGTAAAGACCACGTTTCATCCACTTCGATATGCACACTGGCAAAGCGATTTTTCGGTCCGTAATTATGAACCAGTAAATCATGGTAACCGAGAATCGTCGGATAGTGATCCAAGCGTTGCTCCATGGCAGCTACTTCTTCTTGCGTTGGGCGTGCCCCTAATAATTCGTTGATAAAGGAACGAATCATTTTGATTCCGCTAATCAAAATATACAAGGCAATCAAACAGCCGACAAAGCCATCGATACGTAGGCCAGTCAACCACTCGATCGTCGCTGAAAACAAAACTGCCCCCGTTGTATACACATCGTTGAGACTGTCTTGTCCGCTGGCTTTAAGTGTTTGAGAGCCGATCAGGTTCGCCAGTTTGCGGTACATCGCTCCCTGCCAGATTTTGATCAAAATCGATAAGACCAAAACGATAAACAATAGTGGGGAAAGACGGATACTCGTCGGTTCCATGATGCGTTGCACAGAGCTGATGAGAAATTGGCCGCCAACAAACGTGATGATCAAAGATACTACAAACCCACTGATGGCTTCAAATCGCTCATGACCATATGGATGTTCACTGTCGGCTGGTTTCGCAGAGATCCGAAAACCGATCAATGTTAAAATAGACGAAGCGGTATCTGAAAGACTGTTGATGGCATCTGCCATAATCGAAACAGACTGGGCAGATAAGCCAATGATAAATTTCCCAGCAAATAATAGTAGGTTGGAAAGCAACCCGAGGCTGCCTGCTAACTTCCCGATGGCTGTACGTTCGTAGACACCATTTTTTTTGCTACGATCTAAAAAAAAGTTTAGCAAATCATCACCCTCTCAAAAAACCATCTTTCTTATTTTACCCCGAAGGAATTCAATTAAACAACTATTCGTATCGTTTTTTCGAAAAAAAAGCGAATTCCCTTCAATTATCAAACGCATTTTCAGATAACACGTAGGAAAAAAGGAAAAAGATAACGGAAGGGTCTCCCCCTCCGTCATCTTCGTTCAAAAAAGGAATGTGTTAAAGACCTACGCTCCTCTTTCACCTATCTTCTTAGAAGGAAAGGAACTCGCGGGTACAGATTCAACCATAGTGTGCTTACTTGGCAGCTAACCACGCTGCTGCTGTCTCAAGTGCTGCTGCGATTCCTTCTGGATTCTTCCCGCCGGCTTGTGCCATATCAGGACGGCCGCCACCGCCGCCGCCAACTTTAGGTGCGATCTCTTTGATCAAATCGCCTGCTTTCAATCCTTTTTCGTTGGCTGCTTTGTTCATGGCAGCTAAAAGATTCACTTTGCCATCATTCGCGGTAGCTAACACTAAAATATCAGAATGGTCTTTTTGTTTCCATTGGTCAGCTAGTTGACGTAATTGGTTCATGTCCTTTACAGTCACTTTTGCTGTGATCAGACGCAGACCATTTACTTCTTTGACATCCTTGAAAACATCCCCTGCTTGCTGGTTTGCTAACTTGCTGGCAAGAGCTTCGTTTTCTTTTTGCAATTCACGCAGCTGCGCTTGCAGTTGTTCTGTTTTCGCAACGACTTCTTTTAATTGGGCGGATTTAACGATCCCTGCAATTGCTTTTAATTGCGCTTCTTCTTCATGCAATAACGTATAAGCTTCTTGACTAGTCACTGCTTCGATCCGACGAACACCAGCACCGATCCCTGATTCAGAAACGATTTTGAAAATACCGATATCCTCCGTATTTGCTACATGGGTTCCCCCACATAATTCGATCGACCAATCGGCAACATTGACGACGCGAACGTCATGCCCATATTTTTCACCAAAGAGTGCCATCGCTCCCATGCCTTTTGCGGTATCGATATCCGTTTCGATCGTCACAACAGGAAGAGCTTCCCAAATTTTCTGGTTGACGATTTGTTCCATTTGGCTCAGCTCTTCGCTGGTCACTTGCCCAAAATGACTAAAGTCAAAGCGCAAATGTCCTGGAGCAACTAATGAACCTGCTTGGTTCGCATGGCTGCCTAATACTTCTTTTAAGGCTTTATGCAATAAGTGAGTCGCCGTATGATTTTTAATGATCTTATTGCGACGATGCTGATCCACTTGTAAGAAATAGTTCACGCCTTCTTTTATTGGCGCTTTGATTGTAGCAGTATGCAAGAACTGACCGTTCGGTGCTTTTTTGACATCCGTCACTTCCGCTACAATCGTACCATCTTCTGCTACGATCGTGCCTGTATCCGCAACTTGTCCACCCATTTCTGCGTAAAATGGTGTTTCGGCAAAAATCAGTTTTGCTTCACCTGTCGAAACAGAATCATGTAACGCTTCGTCTTGGATGATCACTAATAATTCGCTGTTTGCTTCAAGTGAATCATAGCCAACGAAACGGCTGTCTACTTTGATATCTGTCAATAAAGCGGATTGTACGCCCATTGAAAGCTCCGTTTGTCGAGCCGCACGAGCACGGGCACGTTGTGCATCCATTTCTTGTTCAAACCCTTGGTGGTCCACTTTCAACCCTTCGTCTTCCGCCACTTCTTCTGTCAATTCAACTGGGAAGCCGTAAGTGTCATACAATTTGAAAATATCTTGACCAGCTAACGTATCTTGACCGTCTGCTTTTACTTGGGCGATCACTTGATTTAAAATATCTAACCCTTCATTGATCGTTTCATGGAAACGTTCTTCCTCGTTGCGGATCACTTTCTCAATAAATTCTTGCTGCTCTAGTACTTCAGGATAGTAGCTTTCCATGATCTCGCCAACGATCGGTACTAATTTGTATAAGAAGGCAGTATCGATCCCTAATTTTTTCCCATGCATGACTGCACGACGTAATAAACGACGTAAAACATAGCCACGGCCTTCATTTGAAGGAAGTGCCCCATCGCCGATCGCAAAAGAAAGCGCGCGGATATGGTCTGCAATCACTTTAAAGGAGATATCTGTCGTTTTGCTGTCGCCGTAGTTCACACGACCGCTTAAATCTGCCACTGCATTAATGATCGGCAGAAACAAGTCTGTTTCAAAATTGGTTGGTGCATTTTGAACGATGGAAACCATTCGTTCCAGCCCCATCCCCGTATCAATGTTTTTATGTGGTAGTGGTTCATAGGAGCCATCTGGTTGATGATTGAATTCTGAAAAGACCAGATTCCAGATTTCCAAATAGCGTTCATTTTCGCCACCAGGGTAGTTTTCGGGATCATCTTCCGCTACGTCATTAAACTCAGGACCACGGTCATAGAAAATCTCTGAATCCGGTCCACAAGGTCCTGCACCGATGTCCCAAAAGTTGTCTTCAATCTCAACGATATGCTCTGGTGGTAAGCCGACTTCTTCTGCCCAAATCCGTTTTGCTTCTGTGTCTTTTGGATAAACCGTGACATATAATTTGTCTGGATCAAAAGCCATCCATTCTGGTGAGGTCAAAAACTCCCATGCCCAATGGATCGCCTCATTTTTGAAGTAATCGCCGATTGAAAAGTTGCCTAGCATTTCAAACATCGTATGATGTCTTGCTGTTTTCCCAACGTTTTCAATGTCGTTAGTCCGAATCGATTTTTGCGCATTGGTAATTCTTGGGTTTTCAGGAACAACACTGCCATCAAAATATTTTTTTAGCGTTGCCACCCCTGAATTGATCCATAATAAGGTTGGATCGTTGACTGGAACAAGGGACGCACTCGGCTCGATGGAATGTCCTTTTGATTGAAAGAAGTCCAAAAACATTTGGCGTACTTCTGCACTGGATAATTGTTTCACGTTATTCTCCTACTTTCTTCTGTGTTCGCTTAAGATACAGGGGCTGACAAAATTGCTGGTAAGGCGCTCTTATTCCTGTAGAGTCATTTTGACGATAAAAAAACACCATTGCAGAGCAAGGACGTCGATACGCGGTACCACCTTGCTTGCAATGATGTGACTCATTACCTCTTAGACTCGTTAACGCGGAGTGGACGGCAACATTTCTGCTGCAGTTGAGCACCAAAGGGAGCAATCCGTCCGAATTCATGTTTTTCTCTCAGCAATGAAAAACTTTCTGTAATGAATCATCAAACCGACCATATCCTTCGTCATTCAAAGTATAAGGAAATGTTTCGAAAAAGTCAATCCTCAAATCCGTTCTTTGTTGATCAGAATCGCTTTGCGGTAACGATAGCTCTGGGGAGAAAGCTTTTGATCTGGCTGCAGCATTTTCCGTGAACGGTAATAACTGGCATATGGCAAGGCATCGAATAAAGGATGCCCACAAATCTGCCAGTTCTCCATTTTTAAAGACAAGCCATCTGTCAGCTCCCACGCATCCGCAAGCCCATAGGTGCAGCCAAATAAATTCGGTTCAAGCAATTCAGCGGTTGACAAAGAGACACCATCGTCGCAGGACTTTTCATTGCCCCAGCGAAAAAGTCGCCGAGTCGCAGCACCGCAAACGTATTCCCATTGATCCTCTGATAGCAGCTGAAAGCCTTGTTTGTCTAACTGCTGTTTCAATTCTGTTTGACTGACGGATTCGTGGGTAAATAACTGATAGGTTTCCGATAACGGCTCGAGTGCAGCAAAATAGCGATTCTCTTCGTGGTAAAAAGCGGGTAATTCCCAACGCAAGCTTTCCTCAAAGGACGCTGGTGCTGTGAATTGTGCCTTTAGCTCTTTTTCGAAAACACTGAATTGATCGACTAACCCGTGAAACTCCCCAGTGATTGTATTTAACTGCCCGATATACCTTGCGCCAGCAGGCAGAGAACTTTTTTGGACTAGCATAGGATCAATCACAGCTTTGCGCAAAGGGCTCGTAGACTCATTGACAAAAATCCCCCAATCCTGGCTGGTTTCTAACTCATAGATTGTTTCCAGCTGGCGAATGATCTCGTTGGGTGGTGACTGCCAATTTTTACTCCAGCAAGTAGCTGGTAATCCTTGCACACCGAGATCCCAACCTAAGATCGCCTCAGAGTTCCCTGGTATAAAGGCAAAGTCTTCGCCATCGATCGTTAATTCAAAGGTAGCACATTTCAACCCTGCATACGTCAACTGACTAAAATGGACATCGGTGATCTCCTTTAAAGGACTGACAAAATACATTAAAATTTGCTGGATCAGCTGTTCTTTGATTTCAAAGGACAGTGTCTTCCAATTTGACCATTGTAACGCCTCAAAAAAATCCACGTCATTTCTCCTCTCATCTGCTACAATTACTATATAACGAGTATACCACGAAAAAGGAGGAAAACGACTGATGCTTTATTTTGGACGCAGTCCGTGGATGCTACAAGCGGTTTTCGCCCTGCGGCAAGCCGTTTTTGTGGAAGAACAGCACATCCCTATAGAATGGGAATTTGATGAAAAAGACCAAACCTGCCCATACTTTCTTTGGCTAGATGGACGCATCCCGATCGCGACCATTCGCTATCAATTCTCTTCACCGAACACTCTGCAACCTGATCGCTTTTGCGTAGCCAAGGCCTATAGGTACCAAGGATACGGCACCAAATTATTGCATTATCTCGAAATGCGTGGTATCCAAGAGGGTGCCCTCCAATCAGTGTTATCCGCAGAGATCGACGCTTGTGCGTTTTATGAATCCTGTGGGTATCAAAAAACATCTGAACCCTATGCTGAAGATGGCGTATTGTGTGTAGAAATGACCAAACAATTAAAAACAGCAGTCAAGGAAGAGTAGTTCTCTTCCTTGACTGCTGTTTTGGTAAGCATTAGCTATTCGAATTTTTCTTGTTTTTGCGGGCGGTTCGAGTCGTTTGACGACGTTCGATCTTCCGTTTTTCTTTGTTCTTCTTATCAACAGCCCATTGAATTTTTTTCTTGTAGCCAGGCTTGATTTTTTTCTTCTTTTTCTTGACTAAGCCAATCAAGGTTGGGTCTAATTCGTCACGAGATTTTTCCCGCTTTTGCCGACGATTCCGATCGTAAGTCGCAACGATCTCGCCATTTTTGATTTCCTTCGGTTGGAAAACAACCCCTAGATCTTCGATGGCTTGGATTGCCCCTTCATCGCTTGGATCATATAAAGTGATCGCGGTCCCATCCATTTGGTTTCGACCGGTCCGACCAACACGGTGGATAAAGAAGTCTAAATCAGCTGGAATCTCAGCATTGATGACATGAGAAACCCCTTCAATATCAATTCCTCGCGCAGCTAAATCTGTTGCGACAACATATTGGTAGTCCAAATTTTGCACTTGGCGCATGATCCGTTTTCTTTCACGAGGACTGATGTCGCCGTGGATCTTCGCTACTTTTAGGCCTTGTTCCTTTAAGTAATCCGTAATTTCATCCACACGGCTCTTCGTATTGGCAAAAACGATGGCAAGATAGGGATGGCCTGTAGTCAATAATTGATAGATCAATTTATTGGTATTTTTCCCTTTGGTAGAAATCAACCAATTCTCGATCGTATCAGAGATGACTGCTTTCGATTTGATTTCTTCGATCAATGGATTGGCCATGTATTTTTTCAAGAATGGGCGCAATTTCTCTGGAATCGTTGCGGAGAAAACCAGCATTTGTAGTTTCTCAGGCAAACGCCCCGCAATTTGATCGACTTCTTCCAAAAAGCCCATATCCAAGGTCATGTCTGCTTCATCCACGACAAATACATTGGCAGTGTGAACCCCTAACGCTTGTTCGTTGATCATATCCAAGATACGACCAGGTGTCCCAATCACGACATGGGGCTGTTGATTTTGCAGACGGCTTAATTGACGTTGCTTATCCGTTCCTCCGACGAAATTTGACACTCGAATTTCAGGATCATGAAATCCGCCGATTTGTTTTGCGGCGTGATAGATTTGCGTGGCTAATTCACGACTCGGTGCAGTGATCACTACTTGCACTTCATCTTTTTCGGCATCGATTTTATCCATCAACGGCAGTAAAAATGTGTGGGTCTTACCACTTCCGGTCTGTGATTGCCCTACAACACTGCGTCCTTTTTGGATAACAGGTATCAGTTTTTCTTGCACTTCTGTTGGTTTAGAGAACTTTTTATCAGCAAGTGCTTCATAAATAAATGGTTGAAATTTAAATGACTCAAAAGACATTCAAACACCTTCTTTCTTTTAGCATCCTTTGGATTATAGCATATGTTGCCTTGTTTTCCTAACTTTCTTTTGTAATCGATTGAGGATCGATCGTACTGATAGTATACGTTGCACTGCGGAGTTCATAGAAAAAGCGGCTTTCTTTTTTTATTGCTGCCCACAAGAGATTCAAGTAAAAACCAAACTGGATCAACCCAAAAATAACTACCATCAACAAACTAACGACTAAAAGCAGCAGATTGTTGGACTCAAGAAACGGTGCGAAAAAGATATTGACCCGACTGATGCTGGCATAAATCAGATAAAACAAGCCATAGCGTTTCAATAAAGCCCCCAAGCTGACACGCTCACGGCCTTCTTGCATGATTTTGATTCGTACGAGTTTTTTTCCAATCGTTTGTCCTTTGGTAAGGTAAGCCAACAACACAAAGTACAGCAACACTTCAAGAGCAAAGTACCAATAGTCCCCACTAAAGTCCCGTACCGTCTGTTGAGTGAGCAAACGAACAGCGATCACCACAATATAACTGACCACATTCAGTATTGCCCAGTCGATCAACCAAGCAAACACCCTTCGTGTCACAGTCACCCGAGTGCCTTTGGCGTAAGAATCGGCATCCATCTCTTCCCTTGATGGCAATAAGAACGTAAAAAGCGGGGCGATCGTCCAGCCCACAATCCCTCCAACTGTATTGACAAAGAGATCATTGACATCGAATAAGCGATACGGACGAGGATAAATAAAATATAGGCCCGTCAACTGCGTTAATTCAAAAAACAACGTCAGGCAAAACGTAATAACGAGTGTTTTTAAAAAGGAACATTTGAAGTAATAACGCAAATAGACCCCAAATGGTAAGGTCAACAATAAATTAAAGAGAGGTTCTAGAAAGACCCCCTGCTTCATAGCGGGAAGATAGGTTTGCGGATCGTGAATGTTTAAGACGGTCTGTTGGACAAAATGTTGCCACGATGCCCCTAACTGCAATTCCATCTTAGGACCAGTCATCTGTGCTACCTCTTCGATCGAGGGCAATGGTAGGATAACTAAGAAATAGGCGCACAATAAATAGAAGACAAATGAATACAGAACCAGTGCGCGTGACAAGATAAAACGACCGTATTTTCGATATTGGATAACAAAAAAAATCATTGATATCGCCAATGCTAGGAAAGGAAAAACCAGCAAGGCAACCTTTATTGGGGTAATATAAGCGGACATAAAGAACTCCTTCACGTTTTCTTTTTATCTTACACGCTATTTCCCAAAACGTAAATTTTGGAGTATCATAAAAGAAAAGGAGGTTAAAAAACCATGTTAAATCCCTATTTTGCCTTTGGCGTACCGGCATTCCTTTTGGTTTTATATGCAGCTTTTGCTCTTTTTCGCCGGTCTTCCGATATTCCCTATTTAGGCTTCGTCCTTTTCATCATTGCTGGTTTTCTGACAGGATTTAGTTTACAAGTCATTCAACAAGCCATCAATGAAGTGGAGAAAACATCTCTTGAACACGTGCAAGAAACCCACCTTTACTCGCCTTACTTATTAGCGATTCCATTGATTGTGGGCATTCTTTTACTGATTGTCAACTTGATTCGCGGCTATTTAAAAGTCAAAAACGTTCGTCTGCGGACAAAATAAAAACAACTTACCTAGAAATACGAATTGATCCTGCTCCTCTTGACGGGAAATGAGATCGCTTCGTATTTTTTTGGTAAGCTGCCTAGAATGCTAGACCCCTTCTAAAGATCCATCCGCCACTTTCGTAGTAAAACAGTTTATCAACTAAAAAAAGGTTTATTCGTCGGCTAGTTCTTCATCCAGGTCTGTCTCTGAGGTATCAGCAAAAGACTCTTTCACATCATCATTGACTTGCTCCAATAAATATTGCCAGTCACTATTCGACACAACCACCACATCGATATTCTTTTCTTCATCGATCAGCTCGAGATTCGAAACATCCTCTCCTAACTGCTGGAATAGGTCGATCAATGTTTGGTCTTGTAGCGTTACGTATTCAGTCCGTTTCATCCTTCTTCCCCCCATGAGTCAAAAAATTCATAAAACAAGATATCGAAACTAGTAAGATCGGTCATCTTTTGTAAAGTAGATAGATCTAAACGAATAAACGCTTTTTCCACTAATAAATAATGGTTTTCTTCCAGCGCTTCTTCGATAAATGGTAAAATCTCTTCTTCATCCCCTAATGTTTCACTAGAGATTTGGTCGATTTGATCAAACAAGCGATCATCTTGCAACAAAAAGAATTGATCGTCGTAAAGATAGACTGCGATTTGATATTGCCGGATGGGTAGCTCAGCCCGAATGACAAAAAAGCATTCCCCTGAATTGGAAATCGCTGGCAATAGTTCATTCGGTTGTAATGCCTGTTGGTAGTACATTTCCATCCCTCCTTTGTACTTATTATTATAAAGAACAATGGAGGAAAAAGGAAATAATCGAATTTCAGTTTAAAAAACTCTAAACAAAGTTAAACATCCCACTCTGCATAGAATTCTTCTAAAAAATCCTTCATGAAAGCCACACGTCGTTGGGCTTCTTTTTTGCCATACGCCGTGGTCATCTTTTCAGGAAGCAAAAATAGTTTCTCATAAAAATGATTGATCACCGTCGTTCCTTTTCGGTAATCTTCATGATTTTGAAACGTCTTTGGGGCTAAGTCACTGACATGGATCGGGTGTTGATGACTGCCACCAAAATAACTCGTCCGTAAAATACCGACCGCACCTAAAGCATCGAGACGATCTGCATCACGAACGACGCGGCCTTCTACTGAGACAACTTGCGCGCCTTGCAAAAGTTCTTTTGAAAAAGACAGATTCTCGATAATAGAAAAAATTTCTTTCGTTTGTGTTTCATTGGCTCCCGCTGCGGCCAAACAAGTCCGCACTTCGTTAGACGCCGCTGTGACATCCGCCACAACTTTGTCATCCACCGTATCATGAAGATAGGCTGCCGCCTGTACGACAAAGCGATCAACTGCCAATTCGTCGGCATCGATGATAGCTTGACTTAAGCTTGCCACTCGTTTGACATGATCAAACCCATGTCCTGTGTAATCATTCCCCAGAATACTTTCGGCATAAGCAATTATTTTGCTAAGATCGGCAACATTGTGTTCTTCCTTCATTTTTTTCCTTCTTTCGATATGAAAGCAGCTAGCCTTCTTTTTTCGATGGTGATTGATACAAAAGGAAAAGAAGTTCAACAAGACGAGCACCCCATGAAATAATTGGGGCGGCAACGTCTTGCGAAGCTTCTTTCCACTCGTTACTTTTAAGCGAAATCTTGCGTCTCGCTGATTTTATAGACACTAAAATAGATCTTGCGTAAATAGTCTAATAGATATTGAGGATTCAATAATTCATCCGTTGCATCTAAAATCAATTCATTTGGTTTCTTGGATGCACCATATTGATGGATATTTTCAGTCAACCATTTACGAATCGGTGAATAATCATCCGAAGCCAACACTTCATCGACATTGATTTCTTTTTCCATGGCATGGAGTAATTGCGCTGCATACATATATCCTAGAGCATAGGATGGGAAATACCCGAAGCTTGAACCTGACCAATGAACGTCTTGTAAGATCCCTTCCAAGTCATTTTCTGGACGAATCCCTAAATATTCCTCGTATTTGTCATTCCAGATTTTTGGCAGTTCATCGATCGATACGGTTTCATTAAAGATCATTTTTTCGATCTCGTAACGAATAATAATATGAATGACATATGTCAGACTATCAGCTTCAATACGGATCAAGCTAGCTTTTGAGTGCTTTAAGGAGTCATAGAAAGTGTCAAAAGACACATCATCAAACGTGCCTTCCGCACATTCTTGGAAAAATGGGTATTGCTTTGCCCAGAAATTGCGGTTGCTACCGATAATGATTTCATTAAACAGCGATTGGGATTCGTGGATTCCCATGGACGCCCCTTCATGAACAGGCGTGCCTTCGTATTTCTCATCGATGTTTTGCTCGTACATCCCGTGACCAGCTTCATGAATCACACCGAACAGTCCCATCGAAAAGTCAGTTTCGCTCCAGCGTGTGGTCAACCGTACATCATTGTGGTTGATCCCCGTAGCGAATGGGTGGACCGTATTATCCAAACGGCCGCGAGAAAAGTCATAGCCTAAGTCGGCGATCACTTTTGAGATAAATTTACGTTGTTGCGCTTCGGTCATCTTACGTGAAAGGATCGAAGTGTCTGGCGCGGTTCCTTTTTCAGCCAATTGACGACGAATATCCATGATACCGTCTCTCACTTGTGAGAATACGTTATCCAAGATCTCAACCGTCATATTCGGCTCGTATTGGTTTAACAAGACGTCATAGTTCGTCAGCTCATTTTTCTTCCAATAAGGAATCAATTCTTTCGTCAAGCGAATGTTTTCAGAAAGAGCGTCTTTAAATAAAGAAAAATCTTTTTCTTTACGGGCTTTGAGCCAAGCAGTATGTGCTTTTGACGTAGCTGCGGAAGCCGCCATCGCCAACTCATTGGGTACATCTTTTTGCAATTCATATTCTTCTTTGACTAATTGATACGCAGCTTTCCCTACTTCTGATAATTCATCTGGGTGTTTCCCGAAATAGCTGATCGCTTCTTGGATTGGTTCCCCCACTTTTTTATCAAAGTATAGACCATATAAATAGCTGTCAACTTCCGCACGGTAATCACTGGCTTTTTCTGGCATCCCTGTTTGATTATCCCAGCCTAAGATCCCCATTGCTTGTTGTAATAGATCGATTTCTTTTAATTCTTTCAGAAATTCTTGTTCTTTCATTCAGCAGACTCCTTTTTGCGTGGCGGACGTTGTCCCCAGTATTGGAAGAGATCGGTACGAATCGCACCGTTGTATAATTTGCGTTTTTTTGTCGCTTTTTCGCCGTAATGGGTCTCAAAAGTCAAGTCACTGGTCAAAAAGTACTTGCTCCAGGTTTTTAGCGGCCGAAACACTTGGCCCATCTCCTGATACAGTCGCTGAACGGACGCTTCTTCTCCTAAGCGTTCACCATAAGGAGGGTTAGCCACAACGACACCATACTCTTTTTCTGTTTTAAAGTCTTTAACGGCTTGTTGTTTGAAGGTGATCGAATCTCCTAGACCGATTTCTTCCGCATTTCTGCGGGCGATCTCAATCATTCGACCATTGATATCCGAACCGGTAATATCTAATTCGACATCATAATCTGCTGCTTCATCTGCTTCTTTCCGTACTTTTTCAAATACTTCTGCTGGGAACCAATCCCACGTTTCGCAAACAAATTCCCGATTAAAGCCAGGGGCGATATTGTGACCGATCAACGCTGCTTCAATGCACAACGTGCCTGATCCACAAACGGGATCGACAAACGGCTTGTCTTTGTACCAATTTGTCAGCATCACTAAAGCCGCAGCCATGTTTTCTTTCAGCGGCGCGCCTCCTTTTTCTAAACGATAGCCACGTTTAAACAAACTAGGGCCAGTCGTATCCAATGTGATCATCGCATGGTCTTTCAATAAAGCGACTTCTAATTGGAAAAAAGCGCCCGTTTCAGTCAGCGGCACACTTGCTGGACGATGGTATACTTCTCTTAAGCGATTGACGATTGCTTTTTTGGTAATCGCTTGACAATCAGGTACACTATACAATTTTGATTTGATTGATTTTCCAGCTACCGGAAATTCAGCATCTAAAGGTAAAAAGTCTTCCCACGGTAACGCTTTAACTTCTTCAAACAGCTGATCGAAAGTCAATACGTTAAATTCCCCGACAACAATTTTGATACGGTCCGCTGTACGGAGCCACAAGTTCGCGGTAGCAACGGTCTCCATCGTCCCTTTAAAACGCGCTCGGCCGTTTTCAACCTCACACTCGATCCCTAAATCCCGTAATTCTTTGCCCACTAGTGCTTCTAAACCGCTCGCAGCGGTGGCAATACAATTAAATGTTTTTTCAGTCATAACGCTCTCCTTCTTGGTATAAAAAAACCTTCCGTTGCTGGAAGGATTCCCTGATAGGTTGTGATTTTCTATAAGCCATGTTTTGTCCGTATTTTCCTCAGGGAGAAGAAAACACTGGGTAATTATCTATCTGCAATTACTTGCCTTCTTGCTCCGTTCATTTCCGTGCAAAAAGTGCCCCTACCATTGTTTGGGTTGCTCGCTCGAGGGGTTTACCGCGTTCCACCAAGACGGTTTCCCGCCTTGCTTCGTCACTGTGGCACTTTCAAGGATACTTTGGCATAGCGTACACCTTAGCCATTTTTCCTGCCGTTACTTTCTCAAGTACCCTAGCTTATGGTTTCGCTAGGCACGAACACTACAAGCATCTCAGCTTGTGCGAGCATGGACTTTCCTCAGCATAATCGAGTTATGCCGCAATTACCCGAAAACCACAACTATCTTTTCTACAGTAGATTAGAATTGACGGGTTTTTTCGTTGTCATCTTCAAAATCAGCATTTGTATAGTTGCTGTTGTAGGAAGAAGAACGAGTGACAGGTTCTGATTCACGATCAAGCTTTTTGCCAAACACTTCTTTTTCAAGATTAGACAAACGTTTCAAAATATCAAAGTTTGTAACGGTTTGGCTTTTCGGCGCTTCTTGTTGAACACGAGATGCGATCGCTTGGTTTTTCGACAATTGATCGATTTTCGCTGTCAGACGGTCATTTTTTTCTTGCAGGGCTAAGATCTCTTTATTGTAGCTTTCGTAGTCTTTAATGATATTATCTAAAAACTCGTCCACTTCAACTGGATCATACCCGCGCATTTTTGTTTTGAATTCTTGTTGCAGAATATCTTTTGGACTATAAATTAAATTTGCCATTATTTACACCTCATTGTTTATTCCAAATGGTTTTCACTTTCTAGACCATTCTATCAAAAAATATACGAAAATCAAAGTAAATTACTATCAAATGTTGCGTTTTGTAGGTCATCCATTGTTATTTGATGAATAAAGTAGGGATTTTGCTCACTATAAGCTTTGGCATCTCTTAAGAAATAATTAGGTTTTCCTGGAAATTCGTCATCATATAACACAAGTGCGCCTTCGGTATGCTCCAGTAAAAATGCCGTGTGATTTCTTAATTGACTGGGGTCTTGGTAAGGCTTATGGCTGGTGGCATTGACATAATCGGCAAATGACTTCGCTGTTTGCAGTGCCTGCTGATTTGTTTCGTTCCAATTTTCACCAAACCCTTCAAAAGGAAAAATAATTCCTAGTTTCAGTTCTGGGTATGTTTGTTTTAATTGTTCAACAGCTTCGGCACACCACAGCTCCGCTCCAAGATTCCCGCTGATCAAGAGCCATTCTAACCCTTCTTCGACATAATTGGTCAAAGTCGACATTATTACTTTCTTAATAACTGCAATCTTGGGATCTTTTGCTTGAAAGACACCTAATTCATAATTACGATAGCCAGTAAAGTATAAGGTTTTCATTGTTTCTCTGGTCATCTCTTTTCTTTCCAAACGACTTTTTGGTATAATGTTGCCTAGGAGTGTGAACAACATGGTTATTCGTTACCCGAATGGACAATCTACTACCTATGATGACGGCAAAAAACAAAAAATGCAAGAGAAACTAATAAAGCCAAAAACGTATGCCAATCGTGGGATGCGTTTTGAAGAAGCGATCAATGAAAGCAACCTTTATTATTTGAATCGGAAACTTGCTGTCATTCATAAGAAACCGACACCAATTCAAATCGTGAAAGTAGATTATCCAAGAAGAAGCGCCGCCGTAATCAAAGAAGCCTATTTCCGTGAGGCATCCACCACTGATTACAATGGGGTTTATCAAGGGCAATATATCGACTTTGAAGCGAAAGAGACTCAAAACAAAACGTCATTTCCCTTTAAAAATTTTCATCCACACCAAATCAAGCATATGGAAGACTGTTTGGAACAAGCGGGTTTATGTTTTGTTCTTTTATGGTTTTCTAGTCTACAACGCTGCTTTTTTCTCGATAGCAAGTGCTTAGTTTCTCAATGGCACCTGCAAAAAGAAACGGGAAAAAAATCAATGACACTGGCCTATATTGAAATGAATGGGATTGAAATTATCCCTTCAATTGCGCCGCGTATTCCCTATTTAAAAGCAGTTGATCAATTTCTAACGATGAAGGAGAATGATTAGTATGGCAAATGGATCACAATCGAGGACCTCTCGGCATGATTCTAAAAAAGGTACAGCTAAAAAAGCACCAAAGCCTCCTAAGGCAAAAGGCAAACGAAGCATTGGGAGTATTCTTTTAAAAGTATTTATGGGGCTGTTTTTCTTGGGCTGTATCGGGATTCTATCCGGGATGGGGCTATTCTGGTGGTATGCCAAAGATGCGCCTGCACTTGATGAAACACGTTTGGATTCAACGGTTTCTTCTCGTTTCTATGCGTCAAATGGCGAATTGATCACTGAATTCGGTAGTGAAACCAGAGAAAAAATTACAGCAAGTGAGATTCCTCAACTGCTGGAAGACGCGATCGTCTCTGTCGAAGATCGCCGCTTCTACCAGCATATCGGAGTCGATCCGATTCGGATCGTCGGTTCCGCATTATCCAATGCCACAACCGGCGGTATGCAAGGCGGAAGTACTTTGACACAGCAATTGATCAAGCTGTCCTTCTTTTCTACCAGCGCTGAAGACCAAACATTACGTCGTAAAGCACAAGAAGCATGGATGGCGGTTCGTCTTGAACAAATGAAATCAAAACAAGAGATCCTCACTTACTACATCAATAAAGTATATATGTCCAATGGTGTATATGGGATGCAAACGGCCGCAATGAAGTTTTACGGCAAGCCGTTAGCTGAACTAGACCTTGCGCAAACCGCATTGATTGCCGGTTTACCAAATGCCCCTTCAGCTTTTGACCCATTTGCGCATCCTGATAATGCGAAAAGTCGGCGAGATGTTGTTTTAGGTGCGATGCTGGAAAATGAAAAAATCACGCAAGCGGAATATGATGCGGCCGTTGCCGAGGATATTCAAGAAGGCTTACAAGACAATCCCCGTGAAAACCAAGAGTGGAAATACTTTGACAACTACTTTAACGAAGTGATCGCTGAAGTCAAAGAAAAAACTGGGAAAGATGTGTATACTGACGGCTTAGATATTTATACTAATGTCGATATCGATGCACAAAAACGATTATATGACATCGTCAACAGTGACGACTACGTTGATTACCCAGATGACAAAATGCAAGTTGCCGCTACCTTAGTTGATGTCAACACAGGCAAGGTGACCGCTCAGATCGGTGCCCGTAATGTTGATGATGTTCTAGCAAATAACCTGGCTGTCAATGTCGCACGAGACTTTGGTTCGACCGTCAAACCAATCACAGACTATGGCCCTGCCTTTCAATTTCTACAAGATTCCACGGGTAGAATGATTTTAGATGAACCATACACGTATAAAGGGACGAATATTCCTGTTTACAACTGGGATCGCCAATATATGGGCAATATCACCTTGCGGACCGCTCTAGCAGAGTCTAGAAATGTGCCGGCAGTGAAGCTGTTTGATGAAGTCGGCGCGGACAATATCGCAGACTTTCTCAGTGGTTTAGGAATCGAATATGATACGATCACCCAATCCAATGCGATTTCCAGCAATACGGATAAATTGGATGGCACAAAGTATGGGATCTCCAGTCTGAAAATGGCCGCTGCTTATGCTGCGTTTTCAAATGGTGGCACCTATTATGAACCACAGTACGTCAATAAAATCGTCATGCAAGATGGCACAGAAGACGAAGAATCCTTTAAAGTTTCTGGTCAAGAAGCAATGGATGATACGACAGCTTACATGGTGACCGATATCTTAAAAGATGTTATTTCTGTCGGAACTGGAACCAACGCGCAAATCGATGGTTTGTACCAAGCAGGGAAAACGGGAACGTCCAATTACACCGATGACCAGTTAGCACAACTGGATACATCGAATGGTGCCTACCCTGATATTACCTTTGCCGGTTATACTCCCTCCTACTCATTGGCGGTTTGGACAGGCTACAACGACAAAATGACACCGATCACTGATAGTAGTACCCATGTGGCTTCAGATGTCTATCGTGAATTGATGCGCTATGTTTCTGCTTCTGTAGAAAACACGGACTGGACAATGCCTGACGGATTGACACGGATCGGAAGAGAGCTTTATCTTGAAGGGACGTACACCCAACCAAGCTATTCAGCACCAAGTTCGTCCAGCAGCAGTTCCTACGTTGAACCAACGACACCTTCTACAGAAAGTAGCGAATCAACACCATCAAGTACAACAGAATCATCAAGCGAAGTGACACCACCAGTGACAACACCTGATGAGGATGATTCATCATCGGTCGTTACGCCTCCTGCTTCTAGTCAGGATCCCGGTTCAACAACACCTTCCAGCAGCGAAGAAAATCCTTCCTCACCACCGGACCCGCCGGAACCAAACGATGATAGTGTCGAATAATGGAGAATCGCAAAAAAACAGTAGATCAAAATCTGATCTACTGTTTTTTTTAATTCCTGCCATATAAATGTAGAAGCTTACTTTTCAAGCTCTTCAAACAGCAATTTTTTATCGGAAAGCTGATAAACTTGATTATGCAGATCGTCAAATAAATGAATCACATTTTCTTTCGTCTCGTTCACTTCAAAAAGAATCTCTTTGGCACGATCATGAATCCCATCGATCCGCATTTCTGTTGTACGGATCATTCGTTCAGATTCGATTTTCGCTTCCTGAATTGTGCGATTCGCTTTTCTTCTAGCAAAGACTAAGACCTCACTGATTTCTGTTTGGAACTGCTCGTTTTCGATTTGTAGGGCTGCATTTTCTTCCCTTAATGCTTCGATTGTCGCCTGAAGCTCTGCGACTTCTTCATTTGATTCGCTAGCTGATACATTTGCAGCAAGCTCTTCTTTTTCTGCCAATTGCTGTTTCAAATCAGCAATTACCTCTTGCAGCTGCTGGATTTCTTGCCGCTTCAAGGTCCATTCAGCGCGTTCCTTTTCGTAAGTTTGTTTCTCTTGTTGCTCTTTTTCTTGCTGAACAGCTAACTTGGCTTCTAATTGCTGGATTTTTACTTCAAGTTTTTCTGTATCTTCTTTTGCAAGCTGCTCTTCTAGGTCTTTGACTTTCTTATTCGCTTCTACTAGCGAAGCTTTTAATTCTTTTGCCTCTGTTTCTTGTTGAGCCACTACCTTCTGCTGTTTTTTTAACTGATTTTTTTCTTCCTGTAGTTGCTCATTTTCTAAAATCAATTCTTTGATTTCAAAAGATAAATTTTCAATCATATGATCCTTTTCTTGTTCTTTTGACTCTTGCTTATTTGTCTGGTTTGTACTCAATTCTTTCTCCATACGTTCTCCTTTATCTTCAACGAGTTGACTATCCTTGGCGTAGCTATCACGGTTGCCAGAGGACTTTTGCTGCACTGCTATCTTTTTGACACTTTGCTCTTTCTGCTGATCTCCAGCCACTCTTTGGTGAGAAATCGGTTTTGCGAAAGTTTGTGCGACAGGTTTTACTGCTTCTTTCTCGGTTTTAGGGAGTTCATTGTCTGCTGCTCGATTGGTCTCGTCCTCATTTTTTTCAGGGGTAGCCTTTGCGGACCCTTGATCCTCAACGATTCCCTCTTCTTGATTTGTCTCCTCAAATTCATTCAGCTCTTCTATGGATAATTGATTCACTTCATCCATTAGCTTTTGGGCAGAAAACCAACCTTTGTTTTTCTTTTTCATCATTAATTTTTCACACTGCCTTTTTGTTCATTTGTATTGATCGTTTCACTTTGATCCGTTTGAGGAGTAGACGATATGCTCTCGCTCCTCTCGTTGTTGTCTACTTCTTGAGCATCAGTGTTTGGGAATCTGCGTTCTAAAAGGGTCCAGACCCCATTCTCGTCACGAATGATCGTCTGCTCAAAGGACTGATCAGAATCCTTGAAAAATTGGACAGAGAAGGTTCCTTGGGTGATCAGGGGAACGTTCTGCATATCATGGAGTAGACGAGAAAAATTCTCTTCCCATCCGTTTAAGTCATCAATTGATGGTAATTTGCTAGATAGAACAATCGAGATTTCTTGCAAAGGCTGATCAACAAAAATCATCGCTACAGTGCGACCTAGATATGGTGATAACTGATAGGCCAACTCATATTCAGCTGCAAACTGTGCTTCACGATCATTGGAGACGAGTAAATGCTCCCAATCAATCGCTTCAAAAGAAAAGCCGTTCTCAGGATATGCAAAAATCGGCATACGCATCCATTCCGTTTGTTCAGTTCTTAGCGCGAAGACTTCCTCTTTCAATTGACTGGTTTCTTCTTGCAGCTTTTGCAAATGAATGCCGCCTGTCAGCTGAAAAACTGTTAGTAGCAAGACACTTACGATTATGGCACTACTGCAGCCCAATAAAATTAGCAGGTGCCCACTGCGCAGGTTGTGCTTAAATAAACGCAGTTTCCTTTTGGATAAAGCATCTGACGACAGCTGCTTTTCAACTTTTCTTAATAAATATTCTCGATACAATCGCCAACCGATGATACTACCTGCTCCAATGGCAAGCAGTATCATCCCAATATAGATAAAAATCACAGTCTCTTCCTTCCATCAAAACTAAAATTCGTTTTATTCATCCATTTTGATACAAACTTAGTCTCATTGATATGTTGCAAGAAATGAATCATCGCAAACTTCCTTTCAAAAAGCTGATGTTTCAGAAGAACGTGGTCACCACACCATAAAAGGTTTTACTTGAAATGATTCCAAATTCTCTACTATCACTTGAAGTGAGCAGTGCATCGCCAACGACAAAGTACTCATCTTCTTTGAGGTACCCCCGAATCGGCAACGCCTCAACGGCTTCATCCTTCACAGTGATCATAAATGAAAAATCAAAGTCAGTATCCTCCGCCCCAATCAACAACCGCTCCTGTGTACGAACGAAGGAATCCCCCGGCACACCAATCACTCTCTTGATCAAAAATTTTCCTTCCTGTTCGAAAGCGATCAGCTGATAGCGATTTGGCTGACGCTTTTTATGAATCAGCACAACTTGTCGATCCTCGATCGTCGGCAGCATGGACGTTCCTCTGACTAACGCCAGTCGATACGGCTGAAGAAACGCAATAAGCAAAAGGACCATCAAAAAGATACCGCTGATAGGAAGACCTATTTGTCTATGCCTTTTACTCATATTGCCAGCCCTCCATCCTTATTTTGGCATAATATATGAAACACTTGATGAGTGCGCCAATTCATTGCTGATCACGCGATAAGAGATTGTGGTTCCACCATAGACATTTCCTTCTGAAACCAAAATACCATTTGGACCAACGGCTTCAACAAAAGCGACATGACCATAACGAGGATCAGATCCAGCTGTTCCAGGTGCAAAAGAGATCATACTGCCTGCTTTAGGCGTTTGACTGACGTTGTAACCTAAACGTCGTCCGGTATTGCCCCATTGACCACCATTTCCCATGTAGTCATCTACTTGACCGCCTAATTGACTCACCCGATTGAACACATACCAAGTACATTGTCCAACAGGATACGAACCAGAAAGATTGTAGTCACGACCGTTGTATTCTGGGAATGTCATGAGGGAGCGATACTCTTCTGGAATTTGTTCTTTTCCTTGGATAAACAAGCCTGTTTCTGTTGCGATCACTTGGTCATATTGCGTCAATCCATAGACCGCAATCAGTGAATTGATTTTTTTACTATAATTAACATCGGTCGCATAAGTGCCCGTCAAAGCATCTGCTGCCCGAAGATAGTTTTTTGATTCAGAGCGCCACACGTCTTGATAAAAGGTTGGATTTCCAGTGATTCCTCCGCGAATCAATTTGACATAATCTGCCATCGAATCTCGATAACTTGAATAGGAACGAAAGGCTGCTTGAATTTGGAATAGTTCTCCGTTGCCTTTATCTTCCATTGTTGGTAAAGTCACGCTGCTTCCTTGATAACTGCCTTTGATCCCAAAAAGGTTATAATGGGGACTGCTGGAAAGCCCGCTGTCGCCACTGCCGCTTTCAAGGATCGCTTGCGCGATTAATACAGAAGCAAAGACATCGTATTCTTGCCCTAAGCTTTGGGCTTCTTGTGCCAATGTTTCAATAAACGTCTGGGTCTTTTGATTCACTGTAAATTCGTAAGGGGCTGGATATTCAGTAACTAGCTTTTCGCCATATGTAGCCAATTCAGGATTTGATAGCCGTCTGATCGATAGCGGCTCTTCGATTGAAACCCGCTGAACTTCGATGGCAGTTTTCGTTGGCTCTTCTTGATTTGTCACTAAACTTGCTTGGTAACCATCTGCGAGGTAGATACCGATTAACTTATTTTCGTCATATAAAAGATCCCCCGGTTGTAATTGTTCAACCTGCTGTTCTTTTTCTATCCAGCTAGCTTTTCCTTCTATAACCGCTTTGATCCGTTCATTGATCCATTCGTCCATTGTCGATGGTTCTTCTAGTTCACCAATTTGCCCGATGATCTCGTAGACCAATGCCGCTTGCCATTGGGCATCATAATCAGCTAATATCGGCAAGGTGAAATCTAACAGATTCGAATCTGCGATCTTCGCTGCCCGAAAACTCTCTGGTAAATCAATGGTACGTCCATCATAAAAAGAATTTTTCAAGTGAGAAGTAGCATCTGGTGATTGAACGACAGGGTTTATTACTTGCTCAGGTGCAATAATCGGAGGTGTTTTCGGCTCCTCTTTTTTTGCATTTTCAGTATTTTCGTTGCTCTCAGTTGAAATTTCATTTTCTTTTGGTGCCAATGACTCATCAATCAAGTCGGTCTCTTTTGGCTTGTTCTCTGTTTCTACTTCTAGATCGTCCGTTTCAGCATCTAGTTTTTCCTCTTCCTCGGAAGGTTCCGTGGACTCTAATTCCTCTAGTTCGGTCGTTTCCGCTGACTCGGTCGTTTGTGTTGAGTCTGATTCTTCAGACGAATCAAGAGATTCTACAACGGGATCTGCTGTTTCTGAATCCATAAGCGGTTCATTTGATTCGGAGGATAACTCGGTCGAGTCCTCCGTTTGCTCTTTGCTGACGTCTTCTTGACTTTCTTGGTCTTCTGCTGCCGATGAATCTTGGTCATCAAGTTGCTGTTCGACATTTGTATTTTCTGAATAGTTATCAGGCTGAAGGCTTTCTTTCGCCAGCAATACGGGAGAAACAAAAAGTTGGCTTGCTAAAATCCCAGCACTGAATAATGTCAGATATGACTTCTTTTTTTTACTCTTCATACAGTTTCCTTTCTCTTGTTTCAGCTGGCATCATTGGTTTTGAACAAAACCTGACGAACTGATTCAAAGCTACTTGAATAGTTTTTGCACGAGTTTAGGTGAACTCTATATCTTCGCGGTTATTATGAAGCAAGCGTGATCTACCGCAAAAAAACGGTAAAACCCACTGCTTTTCAAGCGATTTACTCACTATCTTCCTATCAAGAATGGAAGCTGTCATAGGCGTCAACAGCTTCCATTTGATAAGATTGAGCATTGATCATTCGCTAGATGGGACAAAACTTAACTCCCATTCAATCGTTGCTTGGTAGGTCATGTTACGCGGATTTGATCCAATGGGTACTTCAAGTTTGACACTATCCCCCATCGTCCCCATATCCCCGTAGCGCTGAATCCAGGTACCGCTTCCTTCATTTGCATCTGCTTCAGCGATCAAAGCGGGTACCCCAGGATCAAGGATCATTGATTCACTATAAGTGGGAGGAATTGCTGAATTGGCAGCATTCGTCAGCATAACTGCATTTTCTAAAATAATTCGTGCACCCCGAAGTTCTTCTCCTCGATCATTACGAAATCCTGCAGCGGATAATGTCGCGTTTAGTTCCCAGCCGGTAAATTGAGCGCGACGGTCAGAAATCTGCACGTAATTCGGCCGTTCCTCAGTTACTGAGCCATCTGCACTGCTAAGACGTTGCGGCAATGCCTTGTACTGTTTGGTATCTGCACTTATTGATACATCTCCAAAGCTATACTGGGAGATGAAATCGATACTGATAAACCCTAAATGTTCTGGTATATCCGGTTTATTTTCTGGATTCACTTCAATATCTGGCGCGATCGGATCTCGTGGATTCATTGTGGCAATCTCTTGAACAACTGTTTCAGCTGTATCAAATTTTCCATTTAAGAAAGCGTAAGCCGTCACCGTATTATGTTTTGTAAACCGATCCCCCTCGGCTAAGGTCAAGCTGAAATCACCATTGGCATCTGCTTGAAGATGGAACAAGCTGTTATCATCAAAAGAGGGTGATTGCAGTTGCGGTGCGGGAATCGCTGGATCTCCGTCAAAACGAATCACACTATAAGGTGTGGCTTTTCCCCTAATGATTCTTGAGCCTTCCAGTGCCGGGTCTTCCGTTAATGGTTCTAAATGAACCTCGACATCTGGAATATATTCAAATAGGATACGTTGTGCTCTTGTGGTAAAATTCGCGCGAAAATGATCAACGATCTCTTGAGAGATGGAAGAAACATTCGAAATCGATGACAAGGTTGAGGCAAAATTAACTTTTAAATTGAAGATTGGACTCCAACTGAAGTCTGGTTCATTCGTCAAGTTTCCGTGCCGCCATTGTTTCGCTGCTTGAATATCCACATCTAATAGCCCACCGCTGCCGGAGATCGAAATAAGGCTGCTATTTGCTGCATTTCCGGTAACCGCCCTTGTTTTCTCTAAATTGATGCGTTGTGCATCCGCAAAAGTGAAGGTTGAGGCCGAGCTCAAAAATGTCATCAAGGAATGAGAGGGATTGGTTCCGTCTGACTTAATATCCAAGATTCCTTCTTTAGCAACAATAAATGTGGCGGCACCGGCTACATGGATCACTCCGGATGTGGTGGTCCCTTGATTCACTGCATCAATTTCGACACTGCTTTTATTTCCAATAAGCATCGTGCTTCCAGCACCCATGTAGATAATGTTATAGCCCCATCCATTGAGGCTTGTGGTACGTCCGTCAGCTTTGATTACCACTTTGCTATCCTCAGACATTTCAAAGTGGGCGCCGCTAGCATACAAACTGATTGCGGGAGAGTTGGCTCGAGCATTCAAATGAAGCTCGGATCGATTACCGATATCGATCCGACCATTTTGAATGTAAATATTTGCCCCATAGGCTTCTCCTCCTGTGCCAGCTGTTCGCAAGGTCATTTTCACATCATCGCCAATAATCATTCGACCCGTTGCATAGTACAAATAAATATTTCCCGCATTAATCGTTGACATGTCAACTACTGCGTTATCGAGAACTTCTAATTGGGTTATTTCCATATTCACCTGATTCGTTGCGTTGATCGTTTGTACTCGTCCTGATCGGGACGTATACGTTGGTGATTGATGCGATGTTACCTCGCCAGACATAACGACAGGTGTTGCGTGCGAGTGAATCAATTGATTTCCCGCATTGGTCAAATTATGGTAGCGCATTCTGGATAGATTCTGTTGTGGAATGCTCATATTCGTAAAATTCATGAAGCCATAATAGTTGCCATGACGATATCGATATTTTGGTACGTGATGTCCCACGGCGTTGCACTATTGACGGTACTATCATAAAATCCGACAGCAACAGCTCTAAAGTCGATTTGATACCCATTGCCTTCGATCACAAGCGTTCTTGAAATTCCAGAAGCATTGGTCCAAATATAGGCTAATCCATTTGTTGGGTTGGAAGTTGCACTTCCCACAGCCACTCCAGAAACTCCTTAAGTAGGATTATCCGAAGATTCAAAGTCGTTTACGATATTGATATAATTTACATCTTTATTCACGATTGCCGCCATAAATTCTTGCCAGTTGGAAACATCCCGATGACTGATTTCGTTTAACGGTGTGACCGGTTCTGTCAATTGGGCAATCGCTTCTGCTTGATCAGCTTCTGTGTCTTGCTGATTCTCGTTTAGGTTCGCGTCATTGGAAGGTTGCGTGGTTCGTTCCCCTTCCTGCGGCGTCTCTGATGGTGAGACTTCTGTCTCGATCGTTTCATTATCTGCATCATCATCCGAGTCCTCTTCCTCGTCATCTTCTGCCTGTACTTCGATCGTTAGTTCCGCTTCACCTATAACCAGTTGATAATCGCCTATTTTATTAAAGACGATAGGAATCTCGAACTCCATTAGCTCTTCATCAAAGGTAAGCGTCCATTCCTGTTCTTCTTCAGACAGCTTTTTACTCTTCACTTCTGCAGCAAATTCTTCTTCCACGATCGCTGCTTCTTTCGCTACAACCAGCGTAATCTCATCTAACGGTTGGCTTGATACGACGAAAACATCGATCGGTTGATCCACGACACCTTCAATCACACTAACTGGAAACTGAAAAAAAGGGGTATGGATGTCAAATTCTTTTGTTTGGATCGGTTGTGTTGCTTTATCAAGCAAGGACATGTTATGCGTTTCGTCCAATGGTTCAATCGTGTGATCGATGGCGTGGATTTCTGGCAATAGTAAACTGCTCAGACTTGGAAAAAAAGTTTGCACACTTAGCAATCCAATAATGATCGCAATTATTACCTTGTGTGGGGTATTCTTCATTTCAACTTTTCCCACCTTCCTTTGCATTTTTTTTCTGACGAACAATTAGGATGATCGCAAGCAATAGAAACAAGCTGATTAGACCAGCCGTGGCGATCATCCACCAATTGAGTGACGTATCTACAGTGACATCGAGTTCATTTAAGCGGCGAGCATCTTCTGCCTCTACGCTAAATGTCTGTTCCCAAAACCACTCTTCCTCTCCTGACCGCGCAGTAAGATTCAATACATACTCCCCATTACGAAAACGATCGCCATTCAAGGGAATTGGGAAATGCATATGTGAATTAGGAGCCATTTGCATCGCTGATTGACTTGTTTCATATAAAATTGTCTCACTGCCAACAGATCGAATTTCAGCTGTTACTTCCAATTGATTGACAAATGTTGAAGTATAATTTTGGATAACAGCACTAAATACGTTTCGGTAGTTTACTTGATCGGCAAAAACATCAAGCAGTTCCAATCCCGGATCCGTTGCGGACCGATTGTTGCTTACTACCACACCAATGACATAGGAAAATGCATTCCGAATACCTAATCCTTGTTCAGCAGATTGTGTTTGCTCCTCTTCCGAAATAACCTCTTTGATTCGAATGCCACCTGCCAAAACCCCTTTAAATTCCTCTTCTGGCATCGTAATCGGTAAAGAAATGATTCGTTTTTCTAATGGATCGAACGATACGGTTTCAGGCACCTCTACCAGTTCATCAATTGATGCAGGTAAAGTCGGATCAGGGGATTCTGCATCCCTACCATATTCCACAACACCATTCACATTCGTAAATGCCGTATGGGCAGAAATTTCTATTTCGATCGCTTGATCAGAACCATTTTCGATCTCTAAAGCCAATTCATCACGTTCTCCTGCCCCAAGATTTAAATCGAAATACCCCAATGCCCCTCCTTCCAGCTGACTTTCCGGTAAGATAGGCGTCACATAGAAGTTTAATTCTGATTCTGTCTGAGCATAGCTCAATCTTGGTGAAAAAAAGAATGATAATAGGATGACCGCATAGGTAACCGTTTTTATCCATTTCATTCTCATACGTTGTTCAGTCAAAAGTGGTTCTCCTTCCAAAAAAGGCAGGAATAATTTACTATTCCTGCCAGTTGTTTCTTGTTGCAAGCTATGATCCTTCTTACGGATTTACTGTTTCGCCGCCACTATCAACAGAAGCAGTTAGCGTCCATGTCATTTCCGCAGTATAGTTAGTTGCTAGCTGCGTGGTAGAACCTGGTACAAATAGTTGAATATCATCATTTCTGATAATTTCGCCTTCTTGTTTATTAAGATTTTGTTCCGTCAATTTTTCTTGATCTCCCCAGTAAATCGATGAAGCGCCCGCGCCTTGACCGACCGAAGCACGCATGACAGGAATGTCTTGATCGTTGACATCTAAGATCAACGCATTTTGTTCTTCATTATTGATAACGGCACTTGGCTGTAAGTCTGGATCACCCTCGACTTTGTTGAACACGATCTCAGGGTTTGCCAACTTGATTTTTGCCCCAGTCAAGACATCCCCTGATTCAGAAGTAAAATCAGTTAGACTAACATTTAATGTCCAACCAGCATGCGTTCCTCGGGTATCTTGCACTTGGGCAAACGATACATACGGTGTCGTACCTGATTGATCAGCCAAATTACGCTCATCAGCAACGATTGAATACCAACGATCACTGGTAGAAATTGCATTCTGACCAAAATCGAATGTTTGTGGTGCATAAGCAATGGTAAATGGACCCGTTTGTCCTGGCGGTGTTGGTTCGATCGTTTCTACTTCTGGGTGCACGACTGGCGGTTGTACGACTGTTAGATCGCTTCCGTCTGAGGTAAACCCTACAACGTTATCGGTAGTCGTTTCTAATGAAGATTGGGCAAAGGCTTGAACGCCTCCTGCTAGTAAAGTGGTGGATAATACAGCGACCGTAGCTAAACGAATCTTTTTCATTTCTAGTTCCTTCTTTCTTTTTTATTCAGTACAAAACCAAGTTATTGGACCGTTTCTCCGTCCGGTCCAGCTGTTGCAGCCAATGTCCAAGTAAGGGTTGCTTCATAAAGAGCAGCGTCTTTTGCTGTTGATCCAGGAACAAGTAACTCGATTCCAGCATTTTCAACAACCTCTGCGCCTGCTTCCACTTGTCGATTGATTTCTTCCTGATCGCCCCAAACGACTGACGATACGCCAGCACCTTTTGTTTGAGCAGCGGTCAGAACCGAACGCTCACTATTTGTAGCATCTAAAATCAATCCATCCGCATGAATTTGTGGTTCATTTTCTTGGTTGCTTCCGTTATATTCCAATTTTGGCGAATTAAAACGAATTCGTGCTCCAGTCAGTTCATTATTCTGTGTTCCTGATTCAAAAGCACTTAAGGAAACTTTTAAATCCCACCCAGCATTTGTCCCACGCGTATCTTGGACTTGAGCAAATGAAACATATGGAACTCTTTCTTCACTATCTTCCGCGTCTTTTAGCTTGTGTAATTCAGCCACTAGCTTATATTCTTGATCGGTATTAGAAATCACTTGCTCACCGAAATTAAGCGTAGGTGCGTAAGCAATCGTCAATGGTCCCGTTTGTCCTTCCGGGCCGACTGGATTGATCTCTACATCTGGACCATTAGGACCAGGATTTGGTGGTTGAACCACTGTCGCTTCGCTATCGTTTGGTACAAAGAGAACTTTCCCTTCTGTATCATGGTTTGTTACACTTTCAGTAGCGAAGGCTTGCGCGCTAATAGTAAATAAAGTTGCAGCTAAAACAGCTGCCGATGCAAATCGTACGAATTTCAAATTCATCCCTGCTTTCAAATTATTTGTCTTTTCTTTTTAACCATCATAAATTTTGACCGATGTTTGGTATATTGCACATACAATACAACCAGTACGAGCAGTAATCCAAGTAAGATTCCGCCGTAAGTTCTTGTCTCGTTGGTCTTTGGTAAAATACCACCTGGTTTTGCTACCTCGTTTGGTGGCGAGATATTCTCTGTAGGGCCTGCTGTCGGTGCTGGTTCGGGTTGCCCAATAGGCTCATAAACACCGGTAAAAAGCACAGAGCTTTCTGTTTCAACCGACTGCACTTCCTGAGCATTCACCGCTGCCGTAGAAATAGTTATCCCATAAAAAAGAGTGCAAAACAGAACCATACGAACTAATTTCCATACCTTTTCTCCTTTCATTCTCCCTCCTCCTCTATACTTGCCACATCTTATAAGTGATCTTTCAAAACTGTGTTTGTCTAAGACCCGTTAACAAAAAATGATTTTGAGATCGTTACAGAATCATTTGAACTGTGCAACGCTTTTTCTGTCATTCGTAAAATAGCAGAGAAAGACTTATAACCTTTGACAAAGTTCACTATACTGATGATTTTCACAGATTTGAAATACTATTTTTCACCAATAGGTGAATTTTCTTATTAATTTTACGTTTTATTGAACAAAAATAAGCAGTTTTATAAAAAGAAAGGGTGAAAATTGTGCGAAAGAAACCCATCATACTAAGCTTACAAATAGTTTCAAAAAAAAGGCGTATCGGAAGGTTCATTTCGCATCGAGCATCATCCCTCACACGATCTCTTTGTGAAAAAAAATCTGATTTTGAGTGGTGTAATCAAAAAAATTCAGTAAGCTTATGTTTTTCCAGTTACTTGAAAGGGCTTTAATAAAGGGTATTACGTTAATTACCTGTTTTTTTATCAATTTGTGCAAAAAAAACGCTAAGCGATTTCGCTTAGCGTCTTGATCCTAGTTATTTTTGGTTTATGTTCACCATTAAATGGTTTTCTTCCCCTTCATCCGAAGTTTTCCTTCTTGGCACATTGTCAACAATGGACAAACCTCACACTTAGGTGCCCGTGCTGTGCAATGATAACGACCAAAGAAAATTAACGTGTGATGCGTTTTGACCCACAACGTATCTGGAATCTTTTTCATCAATGTTTGTTCGACTTCTAATACGTTGGCGTCTAGTTTACAGATGCGCAGCCTTTTTGATACCCGCTCGACATGCGTATCGACAGCGATTGCTGGAATGCCAAACGCATCGCCAAGAACGACGTTCGCTGTTTTTCTGCCGACACCTGGCAAAGAAATTAAGTCTTCTCTGGTTTGAGGCACTTCGCCTCCAAAACGCAGCAACAATTCAGAGGCACAAGTTTTGATATTTTTCGCTTTGTTTCGATAGAGGCCAATCGATTTGATTTTTTCAATAATGTCTTCTAACGGCGCCTCGCTGAGAGCCTGCGGCGTTGGATATGCTTCAAAAAGTGCCGGTGTCACTTTATTAACTGACACGTCCGTTGCCTGTGCGCTTAGAATGACAGCAATCAGCAATTCAAAGGCATTTTGTGACACTAGTTCTCCATGTGCTTCAGGAAACATCTCATACATTATTTCTATCGCAGTCATTGTTTTTTCTTTACTGATCATTGGACGAATTAAACTCCTTGTATCTTACTCTCCTTCTAACCAATTATGCATAGGGATTTTGGGCATTGGGCCATCTTCTTGTGGCGTGGTTTCATTTTGAAGAAACTGTTTTTTTCTTCTTTTTTGCTCTTCTTCTACTTGCGCTTTTGAGGTAATATTCTTGCGTTCCCACGAAAGCAAAATACGATCGATATAGTTTAAACTATACGCTTGATTCAAGACCGCTTCTCGCAAAGCAAACTGGACCAGCTCGGGATCATAGTGGTCCTCATCCAACCACTGCCCGATCCGTTGGTATTCGATCGCCGATAAGGGGCGACCAAATTCTCCTTCAAATAAGCGATACAACTCGCGAATCTTCTCTTCATTTGTTTCAGCGACTTCTTTTTTGGATTGCTGCTGTAAAAGAAACTCGAGCCGTTCATAAATGCCAGTGAAATCATAATAATCAACCATTTTTCCTGCGTCGTCTTTTTTAGAACCCATTCGCAGCACATCTTTTTTCAGCAATTGATTCAACCAATGATAGATCTCTTTTTGGTCGCTGCCCATCACCGAGGCGATCTCACGTAAATCTGGAAAATCATTGCCTTGCTCATGGCTGCGATACAGTTGCAGCCATAACAAAAATTCATCATTCGTCAAACCAAGATGATGGTAATTCTCTAAAAGCAAATTTGAAATCGTCGTTTGCCCTTTTGCCAAATATTCCTTTAACGAAACCATACTACATCCTCTTCTCCTTGGCTCACTTGAAACATTAAGATTCTTCCTATCAGGATCGAATCAATAAAAAGGGGACGACGCAAATGCGGACGTCCCACGATTCTTTGTTGGTTACGCTTTTTCTTTGACTGCTGCGATGATCTCAACTTCAACCAAAACATCTTTTGGTAAGCGAGCAACTTCGACAGCAGAACGTGCAGGTAACGCTTCATTGAACAATGTGCTATACGTATTATTGAAAGGAACGAAATCATTCATATTTTTTAAAAAACATGTCGTCTTAACGATGTCATCTGGCGTAAGTTCCGCCGCTTCAAGAATCGCGTTGATATTTTTCAATACTTGCTGAGTCTGTACTTCAATCGTCGTACCGACAACTTCCCCCGAAACAGGATCTAATGGCACTTGACCAGAAGCAAACAAAAAGCCGTTTGCGATTTTTGCTTGAACATAAGGACCGATTGCTTGTGGTGCTTGATCTGTAGAAATTATCTTCATTTTGTTTCCTCCTCTTTCACTTGGCATTCAGGACATAGACCATAAACTTCTAGTCGATGGTTATTTATTTGATACCCAGTTAATTTCGAAGCCGCCATCTCGACATCTTCCAATCCTGGATAGTAAAAATCAGCGATCTTTCCACACTTTTGGCAGATAGCATGATAATGAGGCTCCGTTGTAAAATCAAAACGACTGGAGGCATCTCCATAATTCATTTCTTTTACAAAGCCAATTTCTGTGAACAAACGTAAGTTATTGTATACCGTTGCGACACTTATACCAGGAAAATGAACTTCGATCGCCCGATAAATCTCTTCAGCGGTCGGATGGGCATCGTGACTGGCTAAAAATTCTAATATCGCTACTCGCTGCGGTGTAATACGAATATTTTCATGTTTTAATCGTTTGATCGCTTCATCGTAGATCGTACTCACAGGAGTTCCTCCATTTCTCTTATCTTACCTATCATACTATGTAAAACCTAAAAATTCAAACAGCTTTCCTTGTTTTTTTAAAGGAATAACGCATTTGCCTAGCCCGTCTTCCCTCAGTTTTTCGAGAAAGAAAAGCAGACAAACGAATGCCTGCTTTCCCCCTCTTTGCTAGTCTTCAAACTGATACAGTGCCGTAGACAAATAGCGTTCACCATTATCTGGTACGATCGCTAAGACTTTTTTGCCTTTTCCTAAGTCCTTAGCAACCTCTAATGCCGCTTTGATCGCTGCACCAGAAGAAATTCCTACTAAGATTCCTTCTTTCATCCCAACTTGACGCGCAGTTTCCATGGCATCCTCACTAGCGATGGCAATCACCTGATCATAAATCTCAGTGTCTAGTACTTTAGGAACAAATCCCGTGCCGATCCCTTGGATCTTATGGGGACCAGGTTTGCCACCTCCTAAAATAGCTGATTCTGCAGGCTCAACGCCCACGATCTTCAAATTAGGATAGACGCGCTTCAATTCCTTCCCCGCACCAGTGATCGTGCCACCTGTGCCGATCCCAGCAACAAAAGCGTCTAACCCTTTAGATTCAAACGCATCCTCAATTTCTTTCCCTGTCGTTTTTTCATGGACTTCTGGATTGGCTGGGTTTTCAAATTGTAATGGCATATAATAGCCGTCTTGTTCTGCTAATTCTTTTGCTTTATTGATAGAACCAGTGATTCCTTCAGACCCAGGGGTCAAAATCAACTCTGCGCCATAAGCTTGAACAATTTTACGTCTTTCAATACTCATGGTTTCTGGCATAACCAGCACGACACGATAGCCTTTTGCCGTACCGATCATGGCTAAGCCGATCCCAGTATTCCCAGATGTTGGTTCGATGATGGTATCACCAGCTTTTAACAAGCCATTTTTTTCTGCTTTTTCAATCATGGCTAAAGCAATTCTGTCCTTGACACTTCCCCCAGGATTGAAGAACTCTAATTTCAGATACACATCCGCAGAACCTTCTTCTACGATGTGATTTAATTTGACGATTGGCGTATGCCCAACTAACTCATTGACCGATTGATAGATTTTTGTCATTGAAAATCCCTCCCGTTCTTATTCTTCCATTCTACCTAAAATAACCCCGAGTTGCGAATAAAAAGTAAGCAATTTCAATTTTTTTCTTATTTTTTTATATTTGTTTGTATTCACTTTCTTTATTTTGTTTTTCCATTACAAAAAAACCTTAAGAATGATGCCATTTAGAGCAATCATTCTTAAGGCGGTATCAGATAATTAAACGATTAATTCTTGGCCAACAACAATGACCTCACTAGATAACCCATTTGTTGCCATTAGAGCGTCGACCGTTGTACCAAATTTATTGGCGATATCCCAAAGTGTATCGCCTGAAGCAACGTAATAGCTCTGCGATGTAGATCCGCTGTTTACCTGAGTCGTCGTTGTAGTTTGCGTAGTACTGGTGCTAGTCGTGCTCGTTGTATTTGTCCATGCGGTACTTTGCGTTGCCCCAGTATCAAAGCGTGTGAGCTGATACGTTTCAATTAACCAGTTCAGTTTTTGTGCATACCCTGGATCGGTAGCATAGCGCCCCGTCAAGTAATTCGTTGCATCATAAAATGAGGTTGTTTGGCTTTTCCAAACACCACTGTAATGAGCAGTTCCTGTCGCGAAACTCGTGCTGCGCAAGACATTCGCATGATCCTGAAACGATTCCCAGTAAGAGTTATATTGACGAAACGGTTCATTCATCTCTACCCACTGACCATTCAAATACTCTTGTGTAGGCATATAGACACTTTGTCCGTTGTAACTGCCTTTGACCCCAAACAAATTGTAATAGGGTGCATTGGATAACGCGGAAGAACCATAGCCGCTTTCCAAAATCGCTTGAGCAATCATCACAGAAGCATAGAGATCATTGTTGGCAGCAACATCTTGTGCTGACCAGCCAATTTGCTCGATAAAACCTGAAATGTCCTGCGTTGCGTATTGATTCTCAGCAGCTTGTACCTGTTGAGGAACGAAAGTGACCGTCATTGGCGCTAACATCATTCCTGCCCCCATCAAAGAGACCACCGCCTTTTTAGTAGGTCTTTTTATCGTCTTCTTTGGTTGATGATGTCTTTCACTTCTTGTTTGATAACTTCCCATTTTTTTCCTCCAGTAACTGTACGTTTTTTCAAATAAATCAATACAGCTATTATACGGAAAAACATCTAACAGTGCAAACAATGATCACTTTACACTTTGGAAAGAGTCTTTTAAAAAACTAAACGAACATTCTTAGTATTCTCAACAAAACAAAAAACTTTTAAAATTTTTTTCACTTTCTTCTTCTCTGTTTCAAGAATAAGCAAAAAGCAAATTTGCAACAATTCAGCCTCCTTCAACCACCTTGCTTTCTTAGCTCCTTTCTGAACCTGCCTTGTTGATCGCCGTCGATTCCTGAAAAATCTAAAACTATTTGGGACGAAAACGCACTCGGTTCCAAAGATACACACAAAAAATGAAGCATAAGTAAATTATGGGGAGACTTATGATAGTGCGGTAAATTGACTTCATAGTCGGTGTGATCCCTATCCATTTTACCGAAGACAGCGAGCCTACGGTACCATTCTCATTGATCACAACTGGTACTTGCCTATGCACCTCTTCGTAGAATGGTTCGCCATTTAGATAATCATTGATCAAGACCATCTCTGCTTGGTCAAATACATCCGCGGATTCTCTCATTACTTTTTGGGCTTTTTCGATCAATTCATTGGGACTATTTTCATCGAGTTCTACCCATATATACGGAAACATCGGCAGAGGATCGATTACTCTGATTCCATCGATTTGCCTTACGGCATCGTCCGCCCGTTGATAGAACAATGATCGTCCTAAATCAGTGGACGGAAAGTACTTGTGCAGCAAATAATTCTCCTCACTAAGAGTAAACTTAAACCTGAGCAGATTCGTTTGATATTTGCGCAAAAATAGTCCAGGGACCCACCCTGTCTGAACCATATCTGAAGTAATTGTCATGGGCCGAGCTGCATGCTTTTCGTCTCTAGGATCAAGTGAAACAGTCGCGGGATCAATTTCTTCCAAAGCTCCCCTTTTGATCAACCCAGAAGAAAATTGTCTGATTTCAAAGAGGATCTGATGAAATTCCTCAAAGGAAAAGGGTGCTACTTCAATTGTTACTCGATCATTTTGATCAGGTCCAGCTAAAAATTGAGCTTCACGTGTGATGAGACTATCCAACAATTGTTCAGTCAATGTGGGAAACTGCTCATCGCGAGCAGCACGGTCGATTTCAAGGTGTATGCGATTGTTCACAAAACCCTTTTTTACGCCGTCTGCCTCATAAGTAGTGATATCCTCCAAAAACAGTGCAGGTAGGCCTGGAGATTCTTTCATATAAAATGGTTCTTCAAATGAATAGGTCGCCATTGCTCCTGTGCTGTCAATGGCTACAAGTTCAAATCGATGCGCTTCAGATTCAGTTGGAAGAAAGAAACGTGCGTCAGCTATTTTTCGACCGGGTTCGATCATTACTGATGAAGTGATACTTCGAAAAAGATAACGATCGAATTCCCCATCGACCTTCACGAACACTTCATCAATAAAACTGCCTGTAGTAGGGGTTATTGCGTAGATTATCTCAAAAAAGGGCACATTTAATTCTGCACCAGGCTCTTCACTGAGTAGTTCGATGATCGGTTTATCTTCCATGTTTATGATCGTTTGCCCGTCTCTTTCTGTATTACTATTCGTTTCAGCATGACTGATTTTGGGTGTAAACAGCAAGATGATCACTAATACCACGACTTTATTGCGCAATCGTTTCTTTTTTATTTCCATTTTTCCTCCTATTTAGCGTTTGTGTCTGAGTAAAAACCATGTTACGACCAAACTTGGAACTGGTATTACCATTATTATATAAAGAAATAGTGTCATTCCGGAGGAAATCTCCAACGGCTCAGTAGAAGCTGCAGCCTCATTTGATCGTGCATAGACCAACGGATCATTTAAGGTCTCGTTCGTGTCCACATCAAATGTCTCACTTGTCTCTCCTGCATGTCCGACATTCTCAATTATATCTAAACTGCCCCCGTCGAAGACCTCAGGATAATTCGTCACCAGGCTCATAATCATGGCGATCAGCTCTTCAGCGGTACTTTTTTTGACACCTATGAGAATGTGCCATGACCAATCCGCTTCTTGCAAAATTGTCCCGCCAATCGATTCGACTGCTTCATGGATCTTCGCTTCTGATACTCGGAATCGGTCTATTTCTGTTTCTCCAGCGATTCCCATGTATAAGCGATTGTTCACAAATGTTCTTTCATCCTCCCAAAAGAATTCAGTACTAATTTCATCAGGAGTTGGTGACGGCAGAGCGGGTGGATCTACCACAGTAATCGGATGTTCTAATTTGAATCGCCCACTGGCGCCGCTGCTGTCAACCGCTACAAGCTCAAGATACATCGCTTCTGATTGATGATAGGGCAAAACAACGATTCCACTGCCGAATTCGAATTCCTCCACTGTTTCGTGATTGTTTTCATCTTTCAAATAAAGATGACTATGGTATGCCCCATTGATCTCAACGTGAACATCAACTATCTCACTTCCACTTGACGGAACGGCCGTATAGGTGAGATAAATAGACGGATTTGTCACTTCACTCTTGAGAAAATCAGTATGTATCACAACGTTTGCTTCATCACCTGTTGCAATTTCATTCAATTCTGTTGCGTAAACGTCTCGTGAAAATAGCTTTAGCAGTAGTATTACCAAAAGAATGGTTTTTTTCTTTTTTCCACTCATAACGCCGCATTTCTTTCGTCGGTTCGTGTGACTAACCCTCAACCTTTTCATCGTGTTTTTCCATCTCCTTATTCCTCTTTCTTCAAGTAGTCGTTCTTCCCTGTTCTCTTTTCTTGAGCCATTCTCCTTGGCTCTTATTGTTTAGTTTCCTTTTCTTTAACTATACACAGGAACCAGCCTTGCAACAACGAAAACCAGTATTTTTATTCATATATATTCAATTTTATACAACAAAGTGACGTTTATTATTTGTTTGAACCAGTTTCTCTCTGACGATTGGCTCATCGATAGAAAGTATTTTCCTGTTGAATCGGTGACTTGCGTTTCTCATTCCTCTCCCTTGTGGTTCTCTAACCATGCTCCAGACAAAAAAACACGCTCGAAAATCGAAAAGATTCTCGAACGTGCTATTTTTGATTGATTGTCGATCAATTAATCGATTGATTTGAAAGTATTCACGACATTCTCAACACTGAAGCCGAATTCCGCTAAGACTTTGTCACCAGGTGCCGATGCACCGAAATGATCGATCGCGATCACTTTTCCATGGCAACCGGTGTAACGTTCCCAACCAAATGGGGAAGCTGCTTCGATCGCTACCCGTTTCTTCACTGCTTTTGGCAAGACGCTTTCTTTGTATTCTGAGCTTTGTGCTTCAAACAAATCAAAGCTTGGTAAGGAGACCACCGATACATCGATGCCTTCTTCTGCCAATTTAGCTTGTGCTTGGACCGCAAGATTCACTTCAGAACCTGTGGCGATCAAAATCCCCGCTGGTGTTTCACCAGCTTGTTTTGAAATCACGTAACCACCTTTTGCGACATTTTCATCCGCACCGGTTTGCGTGCCTTCGATCACTGGTAGATTTTGTCGGCTTAAGACTAAGACTGTTGGTTTATCCGTTGTCGTCATGGCCAATTTCCAGGCAGCACGGGTTTCATTGCCGTCTGCTGGACGAATCACTTGGACATTTGGCATGCAACGGACGCTGGCTAATTGCTCGATTGGCTCATGTGTCGGTCCATCTTCTCCAACCGCCACGGAGTCATGCGTCAAGACATAGATCACAGGTGCATGCTGGATCGCAGACAAGCGCACCGCTGGACGCAAGTAATCAACGAAGACGAAGAAGGTTCCGCCATAGATTCGCGTACCGCCATGCAATTGGATGCCGTTCATCGCTGCCGCCATCGCAAATTCTCGGACGCCAAACCAAATGTTGCGGCCTTCGTATTGGCCAGGTTCAAAGTCTTTTTCTGCTGCCACCATCGTGTTGTTGGATCCAGAAAGGTCAGCCGATCCACCCCAGAGACTAGGGACGGCTTTGGATAAGGCTTGGATCATCTCTTTGCTGGATACTCGACTAGCTTGTGAGCTGCCAACTTCGTAGCTTGGTAATGCTGCATCCCAATCTGCTGGCAATTCACCTGCAAAAGCTTGTTTGAATTGCGCCGCAAGTTCTGGGTAGGCTGCTTCATAGGCACGGAAGGTTTCGTTCCAAGCTGCTTCAGCTTTTTGCCCTTCATCGATCATGGTTTCTTTGAAGCGCGCGGCAACTTCTTCAGGCACGGTAAATTCTGGGTATTCCCAACCATAAATCGCTTTAGCTGCAGAAATGCCTTCGGCACCGATCGGCGCACCATGAACGGCAGAGGTGCCTTGATTTGGCGCACCGTATCCGATCACAGTCTTGATTTCGATCAAGGTTGGTTTGTCGCTTTCAGCTTTTGCTTCGTCGATCGCTTTCGAGATCGCTTCTAAATCATTGCCGTCTTCAACGAGAATGTGTTGCCAGCCATATGCTTCAAAACGCGCACCGACATTTTCTGTAAAGGCTTTTGAAGTTGGGCCATCTAGGGAGATGTCATTTGAATCGTACAAGACGATCAGTTTGTCTAATTTCATGTGACCAGCCATGGATGCCGCTTCTTGCGAAACACCTTCCATCAAGTCGCCATCGCCGCATAAAGCGTAGGTATAGTGATCAATGACTTGATACTTGTCGCGATTGTAGGTTGCTGCCAAGTGGGCTTCGGCCATCGCCATACCGACTGCCATGGCGATCCCTTGTCCTAAAGGTCCAGTGGTTGCTTCCACGCCGTCTGTGTGATCGACTTCTGGATGCCCTGGCGTGCGGCTATCCCATTGACGGAAGTTTTTTAGATCCTCAATGGTCACATCGTAGCCAGACACGTGCAACAAGCTGTACAATAACGCCGAACCGTGTCCAGCAGACAAAACAAAACGGTCACGATCCACCCAGTTGCGAGAAGTCGTTGGATTGACTTTCAAGTGTTTCGTCCACAAGGCATAGGCCATGGGTGCTGCCCCCATCGGTAATCCTGGATGTCCTGAATTGGCTTTTTGTACGGCTTCGATACTTAATGTACGAAGGGTGTTCACTCCTAATTGATCGATTTTATCAAACAATGGTAGTTCCTCCTAATTTAGGTTTTTTTACCTTTATTACATCTTTCATTATACGTGATTCAGAAGCTTATTTCAATAGCAATGAAAAGGAATTCACAATTATCTGCCGTGGAGACCTTTTTTCTTTTGAATCTCTTTTAACTTCTCTGGTGTTACATCAGCACCTTCAGGGTCAACGATTTTCATTCCTTCGATATGGTGTCGCATCCCTCCACGAAAGGCGGTTAAATACTCTTCACGCAGAACTTTTTGTTCGTGGGTCTCAGCCTCAGTCAATCCTTCTGTTTTTTTCTTGTTGGCAAGTTCATTGATTCGTGCTAATTTTTCTTGAGATAGCATAGTTGTTCCTCCTTTTCCCTCTTGATTTTACTACAAACTAGCGAGCAAAAACAATAGCACAAAAAGCGAACATTTGTTTGAATAATCGATATAGCTATGGTACACTAAGGTTATCAAATGAAAGAAGGTGTCAGTTTTGGCAAAACGAACAGAAAATCGACAAATCGAAATTCTTAAGTTCATTCACACACGTGTCACTGAAAAAGGCTATCCGCCGACTGTTCGCGAAATTGGCGAAGCCGTTCAGTTATCTTCTACCTCAACTGTTCATGGCCATTTGTCCCGACTTGAAAAGAAAGGGCTGATCTTACGAGATCCTACAAAACCCAGAGCCATTGAATTAACTGCTTCCGGTCTTGAAAAAATCGATGTTCAACCAGCATCCATTCCGATGCTTGGTGTCGTAACTGCTGGAGAACCGATTTTAGCTGTGGAAGATGCATCCGCTTTCTTTCCGATTCCGCCAGATTTAGCGAATAGCACAGGAAGTTTATTCATGTTGACGATCCGAGGAGAAAGTATGATCAATGCTGGCATTCTCGACGGTGATCAAGTAATCGTTCGTAAACAACAAAGTGCTCAAAATGGCGATATCGTGATTGCTATGACAGATGAAGACGAAGCTACGTGCAAACGATTCTATAAAGAAAAGAATTACATTCGTTTACAACCAGAAAATGATTATTTAGACCCAATCATTTTGCCTGACGTAACGATTTTAGGATTGGTTGTTGGATTGTATCGCCATCTGCTTTGATGCTCAACGAGCTGACTAGGAAATCTTCGTTTTTACGAAGATTTTTTTCTTTCCTCTTTACAAAGCGAACAAACATTCGTATAATAAGTATACAAACATAAGTTCGTATTATTTAAGGAGTGAATGAGATGAAAGCAGTTCGTCGATTTGGTTTTATGTTGTGGGTATTATTGATGGGAATTGTTATTGGCTATTTTGGCGTTTTAAGTGCTGTTCTGATTTTTTGCCCTCTAATGATGCTTTGGTTCATGCTTTGGGATGAAAAGAAATTCCGCCAAGCAGAGCGCAAACGTAACCGCCATTATTATCACGATCATGATTTTTATCGTTATGAACCATGATCCTTCCCCTACATACGCCCATAAGGCAGCAGAAACAAAAAAGGACTCCAGCGAGTCCTTTTTTGTTTCTGCTTTTTTAGTATTCCATTAACGTCTTGATTTCGACACCTTGGATCTTGTCTCTTCCATGTAGATCCATCAGTTCGATCAAGAAGGCACAGCCAACAACGATACCACCTAGTTTTTCTACGAGTTCGATCGTTGCTTTGATCGTTCCACCAGTTGCTAGTAGATCATCACAGATCAAGACACGTTGACCTGGTTTGATGGCATCGGCGTGCAGCGTCAAGACATCCACACCGTACTCTTTTTCATATTCTGCTTCAATCGTTTCCCGTGGCAATTTGCCTTTTTTACGTACTGGGGCAAAGCCGACACCTAATTGATAGGCAACTGGACAACCAACGATAAAGCCGCGGGCTTCAGGACCTACCACCATATCGATGCCTTTTTCTTGTGCATACTCAACGATTTGTTGTGTCGCATACCGATACGCTTCTCCATCTGCCATCAATGGCGAGATGTCCCGAAAAATAATTCCCTCTTGGGGATAATCAGGAATACTAGCAATATACTCTTTTAAATCCATTTTCTTTCCTCCTAGACTGTCAACCACTGACGAAGGGTTGATAAATCACTCATTAATAAAAATTCTTCTGTTTTGATCAGTTTTTGTCGTTGCTGATACAAATGACTCTCCGTCAATGGACGGGAAACAGGATCAGCAGTTTTATTCAAAACACCATCTTGTATTGTAACAAATTCCAGCTCAGAAAACACCTGAATCATGAAAATAAGTAATTTTTGTGGAATTTTTAGATAGTCAGCGACCATCTTTAGTTTGTAACGAATGTCCAAACGAGGCTGCTGTTTGATCAGTTGAAAGAGACGACTGTATTGCTCTCTTGTCCCTACCCCATCTAAATAAGCATCTTCTGTCGAGTAGAAAACAAAAGCAACTCTTGACGCCTGGAGCGCTTGAACGATCTCTTTGATCACTGCAGGGTCAGCAGGACAATCTAAAAATGCAATCTCTTGGAACTGACCAGCACGAAAAGTATCTTCCAAGGCTGTAACTGAGTCAAATATGGTGGTTTGCCCACAAAAGCCTTGCAATTCCCGAGGAAGTTTCTGCTTGAAAAGAACGCCTAGTGTTTGACTGCCCAGAGAGACACCTTGACGGCTTCTTTTCGAACGATAATCAAATAGCTGAATCCCTTCCACTGCAAAATCATCCAACATGAGCTGCGGTTTTTTGTTGCCATTCCATTCATTGATGGAAAGCTGACCAACGATCGATAAGCGGTCGTTTTCAAACGCTACTAAATCTTTTCCAAAACCAAACCCAATGACATCCAGCTGCGTGTTAGACTCATCGCTCATCACTAACTTCAAATGCTGATTTTCTGAACCAGTCTGGCGAGCATTTTGAGTCATCAGATTAGAAAATAAAAATTTCGGTAAGGGGTTGTCCGTTCCAAAAGGCGCTAAGACTTTTAATGATTCAATAAAACTGATCGAAACTTCTGTTAACGGTAGCTCCTCATCGATCGCTAAGGGGATGCCCTGACTGAGGTCAATGGCATTTTCTTCAACGTAACGATTCATTTGGGCTTGCAGCATATCTAAATGATCGATGGGGATACTTAATCCAACTGCTGCATGATGTCCGCCAAAGCTAGTAAACATGTCTTTCATCGTCGACAGCATTTCAAACAGATTCAACGCAGCAATGCTTCTTCCCGACCCTTTGGCTAAGCCATTTTCTTTTTTGGTCAAAACGATCACTGGTTGTCCTGTACTTTGCATGATTCGTCCTGCCACGATCCCTAAAACACCTTCGTGCCAATGATCTCCCACCACCAAATGAACATGATTCGCAGGATCGATTTTTTCTTGTGCTTCTTTCATGATTTCTTCAACAAAGGTTTTTCGCTGCTGATTGATCGTATCCAAGGTTTTGGCTAAGCTGACTGCCTCTTCTTCATCGAAGGTAGTCAACAAGCGAACAGCCGGATTGGGGTCCTCCAAACGACCGATCGCATTTAACCGTGGTCCAACGGCGAAGCCAATATCTGTTTCGTTGACTGTTTGTTTTTTTAAACCGCTGACTGACAGCAACTCATTCAGTCCGATGCGATCCGATTGCTGAATCATTTTCAACCCGTTGCTGACTAATAGCCGATTCTCATCGGTTAAAGAAACCATATCAGCGATCGTCCCAATCGCAACAAGATCAAGCAATTCCACTGGCACTTCTTCTAACAAAGCGCAAGCCACTTTAAATGCAACGCCGACTCCAGCCAAATCACCAAAAGGATAGTTTCCTTGAGGGTGACGGGGATGGACAATAGCAAACGCCTCCGGTAGTTCTGCAGGTAGTTCATGGTGATCTGTGACGATCACGTCAACTCCTTGTCCTTGAGCATAAGCAATCGCCTCATGACCAGACACCCCATTGTCGACGGTGATGATCAATTGCGTCCCTGCTGCAATTTTATCTTGATAGACAGTTAGATTGGGACCATATCCATCTGTAAAACGATTAGGCAAATAATACTCAGCTTCCGCCCCTAGCAATTCCAACGTTTCCTTTAACACGGTAGTGCTCGTAATCCCATCCGCATCGTAATCACCATAAATCAAGATTCGTTCGCCATTTAAAATCGCTTCATGGATTCGTTCCACGGCTTTAGCCATATCATGAAATAAAAACGGATCATGAAGATATTGCAGGTCCGTTGATAAAAAAGCATCGAGCGCCTCTGCTGTTCGAATATTTCGCTGCCATAGCAACGCGCCGATCCGCTCAGGGATCTTTCTTTCTTGGATCAGCTCTTTAAATACTGGGGTCGTTTCGCTTTCTTGCGGACGCACCCAATGAAAATTTGCACGTTTCACCAAATCACTCCTAACTAGGATATTATAGCAAAGTTTATACAAAAAAGAAAAACAACGAGAGAAACAGCACTCGTTTTACAACACAAAAAAAGAGCTTGCAGCAAACCTTGCACTAGCAAACTCTTTTTTTGTGAAACGTCGTTCTTTTAGGCTTGCGATTCAAAAGACTTCATTTCCTCATCGATCGTTGGCGGCGTGGATGCGCCCGCAGCACGTGAGGAAAGCTGGGCTTCTTGATCATCGAGCTGCTGCTGTCTTGCCGCTAACTCCGCCTGCTTGTTCGTGTATTCCCGTTCCAAAGCTTCTCGTTGTTCTTGGAGAACCTTCTCGTTATTCGAACGATAATCTGAGAGCTCTTTTCTCAATTGCTTTAGTTCTTTTTTTTGGCGGAACATTGCGCTTGTGGAAACCAGCAGCAAAATCAATGCGCCTAACAAAGCAGAACCAATAATGACTAAGATCAGTGGCGATTGAATCGTTGTGAAGCCAAAGTTGATCGGGACAGTCATATTGTTTGCAACGGCAAATAAAACGATCACTAAAATCAGTAAAATACCAACGATAACACGCCATTGATTTTTCATGGGCTTCAACTCCTATTTTTTGTTGAACATCGTTCCCGCCATATAATCGCCGATTGAAGGAAACAGGGTATATAGTTTCGCAGCAGCGCCTAAAATATGTGGGCGATTGATTTCTCGTTTTGGATGGATCATCGCTTTGACGATCGTTTGCGCTAATTTGTTCGGTTCGAGCACTAGGCTGCCCACCGACGATAAGTAACTACCGCTTGGGTCTGCTTGGTCAAAGAATGCCGTTTCGATCGGTCCAGGATTGACCGTTGTTACGTTGATCCCTAATGGTTTTAGTTCTAAACGTAATGCGTTAGAAAAACCGAGCACAGCAAATTTTGTTGCAGAGTAGACGGCCGTTTTTGGCGTAGCGATCTTACCTGCGATGGAAGCAACATTTATGATATGACCATGCTTTTGTTCAGCCATTTGGATCGCTACTTGCTGGGTCAAAACCATCATGCCAAGCACATTGACTTCGAACATACTTCGGATGACCGCCGGGTCCATCTCTGTAAATTCTTGAAAGATCCCGTAGCCAGCATTATTGACGAAGACATCGATCTTACCAACTTTTTCATTGATTTTTTCTAGTAAGCGCTCCACACTTTCAGGATTTGCTACATCCAATTGAAACGCATACGCTTCTTTGCCGCTTAATTCCATACATTGTTCTTTGACTTTTCCAATCAGATTCGTTCTTCGGGCACAAGTCACGACGATCGCACCACGTTTTGCGGCTTCATAACAGATTTGTTCGCCAAGTCCAGCAGAGCCACCTGTTACAACGACAACTTTATTCTCTAAATTCATCTGTTTCTTCCTCTCCGGCAAAAGGGATCTCGACAATATCAAAATCTTTGACGATCAACGTATTCGGAAATACTTCTTTTGCTTCATTTACTAAATTTGTAATATCTTTGCCAACGTAACGCGCACTGATATGGGTCAACAGCAAACGCTTCGCTTGAGCTTCTTGTGCCACTTCGGCAGCTTGCCGCGTCGTCGAGTGAAAATAAGCGCGAGCCAACTTGGCTTCTTCTTTGTTAAAGGTACTTTCATGCACCAATACATCCGCATCTTCTGCTAGCAGTACGGCGTTTTGACATTTACGCGTATCACCTAATATCGCCACGATCCGACCTTTTTTCGCTTGGCCCAAGAAATCAGCCCCATTGATTTGACGTCCATCGTCAAGGGTAACTACTTCACCTTTTTTCAAACGACCGAAGAGCGGCCCAGGTTTCAACCCAAGTTCCAGTAAAGCCTGCACTTGCAATTCCCCTTGATGGCTTGCTTCAACAATCCGATAACCAAAACTGTCAATGCCATGATCAAGGCGCAGACACGATACTTCAAATTGCTGATCTTTAAAAAGAATCCCTTCTTCTTCAATCTCGAAAAAATGTAAGGGGTAGCTGACTTTGGTCTGAGAAATCCGCAAAACGGTTTGAACGTATGCTTTGATCCCCTTGGGTCCATAAATCTCTAGAGGCGTGTCGCCTCCTTGAAAGGAGCGGCTGCTGATCAATCCTGGCAACCCATAGATATGGTCACCATGAAGATGAGTGATAAAGATTTTTTCAATCTTTCGTGGACGAATCGTAGAATGCAAAATCTGCATTTGCGTCCCTTCGCCACAATCAAAAAGCCAAACGGCATTCCGTTCATCTAAAAGTCGTAACGCAATGCTGGTCACGTTTCGATGTTTCGCAGGCACACCCGCGCCTGTTCCTAAAAATTCTAATTCCATAAGCTTCTTTCCTTTCATCTCTTTCCAATTTTAGCGGAAAAGAAATCAAGTTGCAATTGAAGCTTGTGGATTTTATTTCTCAGATTGGCGATCTTCTGCGTCGTTATGAGAGTTTTTCCAGTCTTCTTGAACGCGTGCTTTGGTGGATTCTTCGACTTTCTTAGCCGTTTCAATCTCTGCTTCCACTTCATCGTAGTCAAAGCGCGTGATGTCACCGCCTAATTCATTCATGATCAATTGATTCAAAGGACGATTGTCTTCTTCATCTGCGATCAATAATAACCCCGTATCACCAACACCAATTTGGTTTCCGACATGTTCAAAAAGCATTTGCGCATTTTGGATCTCTTTTGCATCACGAGTAGCACCGATCATACTGCCACCAAACCAGCCCAGCATGATTCCTAAAGGTCCGCCTAGCACACCAACGAGCATCCCGATCAATCCACCCGTTGATGTCTTATTGTTCCCAGTAAAATCGAGAAAGTCCTCGACTTTAAATTGATGCACGCCTTCATTGGTGTGGGTAAGAACTGCCATTTGTTCCCCTTTGATCTTCCGTTCCATATGCATCCGTTTCACTTCCGAAAAGGCTTGGTACGCTTTGGCACTGGCATCAAAATTCATTACAATGACACGTTTTGACATAAAAATCGCTCCCTTTGGTTTATTTGTTCTCTTCTTTATTTTAACAGTAAATCATTTAAATGAAAAAAGAAACCAAAAAGACTACCAATCATTGATTTCTTAGTGAAAATCAATGATCGGTAGTCAAATGCACTGCAGCTAAAAAGGTATTTTTTAGGCAAATGATGTTCTTTTAAACGATTATTCGACAAACTCGAACTCGAAGTTGCCGATCCGAACGATATCGCCGTCTTTGGCACCGCGCGCCCGTAATGCTTCATCGACACCTAAACCACGCAGCTGACGAGCAAAACGCATCACGGTCTCATCATGATCAAAATTCGTCATCTGGAATAGTTTTTCGATTTTTTCACCGCTCAAGATCCAAGTTGCATCAGGATCACGATCAATTGAGAACTCTGGTTCATCCGATTGGAAGCCATAATGAACAACATCTTCTTCCATTTCTTCATCGTATAAGAGGAACTCAGGGGTGACTTCCAATAGATCCGCTGTCGCATTCAACAAGGCATCGATTCCCTTACGAGTGACACCTGAGATTGGGAAAATCATTGGTTCATCCGCGAACTCATCCGTTTTTTCTTTTGCCAGCTGCTCTTTGAAAAGGGCTAGGTTTTCTTCAGCATCCGGCATATCCATCTTATTGGCAACGATGATTTGTGGTCGCTCTAGTAAGCGCAAGTTATGGGTCGACAATTCATTGTTGATGGACAAATAGTCCTCGTATGGATCGCGTCCTTCCATGCCACTCATATCGATCACATGTAAAATGACGCGGGTCCGTTCGATATGGCGTAAAAACTGAGTCCCTAAACCAACCCCTTGTGAGGCTCCTTCGATCAGACCAGGCAGATCAGCGACCGCAAAACTACGGCCATCAGTAGTTGTTACCATACCTAAATTTGGTACCAGCGTGGTAAAATGATACGCACCAATTTTTGGTCGAGCAGAGGAAATCACAGAGAGTAATGTAGACTTCCCAACTGAAGGGAAACCAACTAGACCAACATCTGCTAAAACTTTTAATTCGAGCTCGATTTTTCTTTCTTGACCAGGTTCTCCATTCTCAGCTAATTCTGGGGCTGGGTTTTTCGGAGAGGCAAACCGAATGTTGCCACGGCCGCCACGGCCACCTTTAGCAATCACTAATGTTTGGCCTTGCTCAATCAAATCACCTAATAAGGCACCTGTTTCAGCGTCACGAACGGTCGTTCCCTGTGGAACTTTGATGTATGTATCATCTGAGCCACGACCGTGCATTCCTTTACTCATGCCGTTTTCCCCGGGTTGCGCTTTAAAATGACGATTAAAACGGAAATCCATTAATGTACGCAGACCCTCGTCTACGACTAAAATGACATCACCACCACGTCCACCGTCACCACCTGCGGGTCCGCCGTCTGGGACATATTTCTCTCGGCGAAAAGCAACCATTCCGTCGCCGCCTTTTCCTGCTTTGACATCGATTGTCACTTGATCTAAAAACATGGACATTATTTGTCCTCCATTCTTTTTTTACTACCTTCTATACTTTTTGATTATCAGTTATCTCACCTTAAGTGGTTACTATTTCTCTAATAAGAAAGTCTATTTTATTGTAACGACCCAAACGCCTTTTGTCTATCTTTTCTCATGGGTTTCCGTAAGAAATCGCGAATTCTTAAGGGTTATTCTTAGACAGTCACTTGAAATCGTAGCAAACTTTTAAGTGTACCAGACACAATCAAAGGAGGAAACAAGAAATGACAGTAAAAGTTGGAATCAATGGTTTTGGACGAATTGGACGTTTGGCTTTTCGTAGGATCAAAGAAGTTTCTGCCGATATTGAAGTTGTGGCAATCAATGATTTAACGAGTCCAGTCATGTTAGCACACTTATTGCAATTTGACTCGACCCACGGCACGTACCCTGGAACTGTTACTGCAACGGATAATGCTATCGTTGTCGATGGCAAAGAGACCCGAGTGTACGCTGAACCAGACGCAAGCAAAATCCCTTGGGCAAAAGAAAATGGCGTCGATATCGTTTTAGAATGCACGGGTTTTTACACTTCCGCAGAAAAAGCACAAGCCCATCTTGATGCGGGTGTCAAACGAGTCGTTATCTCCGCACCAGCTGGTAATATGAAAACGATCGTTTACAATGTTAACTCCGACACGTTAACACCAGAGGATACTATCATATCCGCAGGTTCTTGTACGACCAACTGCTTAGCTCCGATGGCCTACTTCTTAAATGAGGAATTCGGGATCGAAGTTGGTACGATGACAACGGTACATGCCTATACTTCTACACAAATGCTATTGGATGGTCCGGTAAAAGGCGGAAACTTAAGAGCCGCTCGGTCCGCTGCAGACAACACGATCCCTCACTCGACGGGTGCTGCTAAAGCAATCGGTCTAGTTATCCCAGAATTAAATGGCAAATTACAAGGACACGCCCAACGGGTTCCTGTCGTCGATGGTTCTTTAACAGAATTAGTCTCAATTTTGAAAACCAAAGTAACCGCCGATGAAGTCAATGAAGCGATCAGAAAACACACCGTCGATAATCCGTCATTCGGTTACGATGACCGTGAGATCGTCTCTGGAGATGTGATTGGTACCACTCAAGGTTCTATCTTTGATCCGACACAAACAGAAGTAACCACGGCTGGCGATTTCCAACTGGTGAAAACCGTCGCTTGGTATGATAATGAATATGGCTTTACTTGCCAAATGATTCGTTTGCTAGAAGAATTTGCTCGTTTATAAGCCAATGGTCAAGCAAAAAGTGCCGGTTCTTTTTTTGAACCGGCACTTTTTTATTCACTTGCTGGGTGATCGTATTTGTCCAAAAAAGCTGCAATTTTTTCTTTGTAAAGCGCTGGATCTGTTTTGTAGCTTTTCGCATGCTCGGCACCTGAAACAACCCACTTTTCTTTTGGTGCATCGGTCGCGTTATACAAAATATCCAGCATCGAATAAGGAACAAACGTATCCGCATCGCCATGGATAAAAAAGATTGGACGCGTATTCTTTTGCAGTTGTTTGACTGCATCTGCTTCACCAAAGAAATACCCCGCTCGGATTTTTGTGACAAGGCTAGTGACATTCATCAATGGAAAGGCAGGTAGACCAAACAATTGATCGAGTTGATAACCCAATTCTTCATTGACGTTGGTATACCCACAATCTTCAATGATAGAAGTGACATTTTTCGGCAAGTCTTCCCCACTGGTCATCATTACCGTGGCAGCCCCCATACTGATGCCATACAAAGTGATCGTTTCTTCAGGACCATTTTTTGCGAGTACTTCATCGATCCATTGCAGATAATCCTTACGTTCGTGCCACCCAAAACCAATATAATCTCCTTCGCTTTGACCATGCCCTCGAGCGTCTGGAACCAAGACATTATAGCCTAAATCATGATACATCTTAGCATAGTCCGCCATCGTTTCTGCATTCCCCATGTAGCCATGCGCGATGATCGCCGTTTTTCCTCGATTCTTCTCCTTTGCTTGTAGATAAATGGCGGATAATTTTAAATCATCTTCAGAAGTCAGCTGCCACATCTCACGATTTGCTGGATCTGTAAACCAATTTTGCGATTCATTTCCTGTCTGATTTTCATCCGTACCAGGGGTATCTCCTTCCAAAAAATCTTTTTCTGAAGGAACCACCGCATAATCGTAAAAATAGTTTCCTGCATACCCTAATCCTGCAATTGCTAATACAGCCACTCCGATGGCAATCTTCCAGCGCAATTTCACACGTGTCACGTCCTCTTGTTATATAGTTTACATAATATTATTATGGTTTCATCGTTCTTCATGGAAAGAACCCACTACATAAATTACCGTTTTTTGCTCGTGTTTGTCAATTGCAAGCGCCCAAAAAGAAAACCATTGCCAACACGCTTTGTTGGCAATGGTTGATTTCTCGTGATAATTAGTTATTTTCGACCAATTTAAAACTTGACCAAGGTTTCAAAAATTCTAATAAGAATAGTTCCTCATCAGCGATCTTACCAACGACATTGACGCGACCATCATTTTTCATTGCTTTCAAGGCGATTTGCGTCTCACCTTTGTATTGACCATAGCCAGCATTATCGATCAAGACATCCCCTCTTACCATATCACGGGTATCATGAGGGGGAAATTCCTTGTCTTTATAATAGATCCGCGTCATTGTTGAACGCAAGATGTACTCTGAGTGATCTCCTCGATAGCTGTGCAGATTATCGAAGAGACAAATTCGTTCATCTTCAGTGATTCCGTCAACGACATCGACTCTTAATGTCGGATAATCAGCATGAAACGCTTCAGCCATTGCTGCCAATTCTGCTTCTGAAGCATAGGCATTTCCAATAGAGATATCATCGATCAAACCAGTCAACACTAAATGTTTGACTTGTGTAGCTAGTGGCAGATCACGATGGTCTTCCAAAGAGCATAAACCATCTTGTGTTGGCCATGGACCGAAATCAGCTTCGTGAGAATTCACGAAAGCCATCGTATTTAAATTGTATTTGCGGAATTTTTCCGAACAAAAAACAAAATGGTCATAGCCTAACCCTGAATAGCGATGAGGATAGAAGTTATGCGAACCGAGTAAATTTTCAGTATTAGGTGAATAACTCATGATGTTATCCACGTAGCTCGTGCCGCTGCTCATATTGATTTCGATTTTGATCCCGTAAGGATTACGGGTCATTTTGGCTTCTTCTGAACCAGTGAAACCAATATCTAACCGAACACCGTAAGCCCCCATCTCATCAAAGAAGGATAAATCATCATAAGAAATACCTAACTGTTCGAATAAACCAGGATTGATGTCTACCATGACTTCCATTCCTAACTGATTGGCATAATCTACGACTTGTTTAAAGTCTGCCAAGACTTTTTCTTTGTCATCGTTGATTTGCAGCAAACTGGTAAATACCCGTTTAAAGCCGTATTTGTGTGCCAAGTCTAGATACGCTTTGTCCTTTTCAAACGTTGAGCGCTCTGGATAAATCGATATCCCTAATTTTCCCATCAAAAAAACCTCCTGTAAATTCTATCCGTTTATTATAATGAATCCTCTTTCATTATAGCAAACATCTAAAAAGTGGTCTACACCTTTCCGTCTGTTTCTTTCTCATTCCACAAAATCTGCGCTTTCTTCTATGTCTCTTTTTTGTTATGATTATCATTAAGAAAACTGGAAGGAATGAAAGAATGAAAAAAATCCTATTCACACTGACAGCAGCTGCTAGCCTTTTATTATTAGCTGCTTGTACAGGTTCAAGTACCACCGATCCCTCATCAAGCAATTCGGCAGAAAGCACGTCAACCTCAGAATCTGTTGACTTGAATGCCCTGGAATTGCCGCAATTATCAACGGATGTGCAAGAGAATGAAGCTTTAGTTGAAATGGTAACGGAAGAAGGCTCGATCAAAATCAAACTTTTCCCAGAGATCGCGCCCAAAGCAGTCGAAAACTTTTTGACCCATGCCAAAGATGGGTATTATGACGGCTTGACTTTCCATCGTGTCGTAGAAGAGTTTATGATCCAAGGGGGCGACCCTAATGGTGATGGCACTGGCGGAGAAAGCATTTGGGGCGAAGGATTCGGCGAAGAATACTCGAACCAGCTTTATCACTTGCGAGGCGCATTAGCAATGGCAAAATCAAGTGCGCCAAACAGCCAAGGCAGTCAATTCTACATCGTTCAAAATGATCAAGATGTATCCGACGGTCTAGCGATCCAACACTATCCTGAAAAAATCATCGAAGCCTACAAAAATGGTGGAACACCACGATTGGACGGCAGCTATACTGTATTTGGTCAAGTGATCGAAGGCATGGATGTCGTAGATAAAATTGCGCAAGCAGAAACCCAAGACTCTGGCAATGGTGAGAATTCTCAACCGGTTGAGCCAGTGAAGATCGAAACGATCAAGGTCTTGCAAGAAGCCAAAGAATAAATAAAAAACCGCTGAAGTCTCCGTTAATCGGGAATTTCAGCGGTTTTCTTTTATTTTTGGTCGCCAACGATAAAGGTGAATTCGCATTCCGCAGCTTTTTTTCCGTCCACTGTAGCGACCGCATCAGCAGTTCCTACAGAGCCTTTGATTTTGGTGATCTCGAAAACAAGTTTGATGGTATCTCCCGGAACAACTTTTTGACGGAATTTGGCTTTGTTGATGCCGCCGATATACGCCGTTCTACCTTGGAATTCCTCGGATTTCAAGATCAGGATCGATCCTGCTTGTGCCAATGTTTCTAAAATCAAAGCACCTGGCATTACTGGATTTCCTGGGAAATGTCCTTGGAAAAAGTCTTCGTTGATGGTGACATTTTTCGTTGCGATAATCTTTTTGCCAGACTCGATTTCATCGACGTAATCAATATATATAATTGGGTAGCGATTTGGAATCAAATCCATGACTTCTGTTTCAGTCAATAGTTTTTTCATGGTTTCCCTTCCTTGCTTAAGAATTTATTATAGTTTGATTATCAAAGTATCATAGTTCAGCGAAATTCGCAACTAAATATTTATTAAGAAAAAAATAGTTTGACAATCAAACAATTATGCTTAATAATTAGAAATCAAGATAGTTTGATTTACTATTTGTCATTATACGTATTTTATTATTGTTGAATTTATTAAGGAGTGGAATTATGAGTTTTTTAACTGGTAAAAAAGTTGTCGTCATGGGCGTTGCTAACAAACGCAGTATCGCTTGGGGCTGTGCACAAGCATTAAAAGCACAAGGAGCCGAAGTGATCTACACGTATCAAAACGACCGCATGAAAAAGCCTTTAGAGCGCTTATTGGAATCTGATGAATTTGTAGTGGAATGTGACGTCGCCAATGACGAAAGCATTGCTTCCGCCTTTGAAACGATCAAAGAATATGCAGGTGAGATCCACGGTGTTGTCCATGCCGTTGCTTATGCCAATAAAGAAGATCTATCTGGCGATATTTTGAATATTTCTCGTGACGGTTATGCTTTGGCGCAAGACATCAGCAGTTATTCATTGATTGCCGTCACCAAATATGCCAAACCAATCTTAGCTGAAAATGCTGGAATCGTTACCCTTTCCTACTTAGGTGCCGAACGGGCAGTACCGAACTACAATATGATGGGGATTGCAAAAGCCGCTTTAGAATCAAGCGTTCGCTATTTAGCTGCCGAACTTTCACCGCAAAAAATCCGCGTCAATGCGATTTCAGCTGGTGCCATCAAGACGCTGGCAGTAACTGGTGTAAAAGACTATCAAAAACTGATCCAATTGTCAGAGGATCGAACACCTGATCATATTGGTGTGACGATTGAAGAAGTGGGCAATACTTGTGCCTTCTTGATCAGTCCATTATCAAGCGGGATTATCGGCGAAGTGATTTTTGTTGATAAAGGCGTTCATTTATCTTAATCAATGATTGTCATAGAAAAGTCTGCTATTTGCCTCTCCGTTGGCTGAGCAGGCTTTTTCTGAAAAAAACAGGTATTTCAGAAAACCTCCTTTGCATTTCTATTTTATCTTCGTTAAAATAGATGCAGTAAGACTTGGAGGGATTTTATGAAACAACTGCTACTTGCAGCTAGCACGACCGATTCAAGTGGTTCCAGCATTACCGAACCAGCAGCTGCTCAGCTCAATGCATTACAAAAATGGTGGGCATCGATCGACTGGGAATCGATCATTGGCCTACTGATCCAAAAAGCACTGATGCTGCTTTTTTTGTGTATCTTATTCGGAATTTTATTAAAAATAAGCAACATGATCATTGACCGGATCTATCGGTCCTATGAAAAAAAAGCCACCTTCAATGTGAGTCGAATCAACACGATCCATACCCTGATCCGCAATACGGTTCATTACACATTAGGCTTCTTTTTTGTCTATGCACTCCTTTCAACCATCGGCGTACCTGTAGGCTCGCTACTAGCCGGTGCCGGAGTCGTCGGTGTCGCCCTCGGTCTCGGTGCCCAAGGCTTTATGAATGACTTGATTACTGGATTCTTTATTATTACCGAACAACAAATCAACGTTGGTGATTACGTCCGCTTGACCAATCTGACGCTTGAAGGTACAGTGACGGCCGTCGGTATTCGGACTGTTCAATTAAAATCCGTTGATGGAACCGTTCATTATATCCCAAATCGTAACATCACAACCATCAGTAATACATCCAGAGCCAATATGCAAGTCGTGGTAGACGTACGTATCTTACCATCTGAAGGCTTAGATGAAATACGTGCCATCATTGAAGAAGTCAATGAACAGATTGCTCAGCAGCACGAAGAAGAGATTCAAACGGCCCCTACGGTCTTCGGTCTGGTGGATCTAGGGAACAACAACTTTGCAATTCGCACGACCATGTATGTGACCAACGGTACGCAATGGAAAATCAAAGAGGAATTTTTGGCCGCATCGATCGATGCTTTAACTGCCAAAGGCTATACGATCCCCAATGCGCCGATCGTCGGTATTTAAAAAAAGGTTATCCCGAAACTGGGATAACCTTTTTTCTATACCACATGCAGTTCATCTGTCATCTTTGGGGCATCTTCTTTCGAAATCAGCAAATAGCGTCTTTCGATTTCATGCGCCAAATGATTGACGGATTTTAAAATCTCTTTGCGGGTGATAATCCCAACAAAGACATTGTCATCATCAACGATCGGCAAGAATGCTTGATCCACTAACAGATGCAGCATACTTTCCAACTCATCGTTTTCTTTGATGCAATTCACATTGACTTCCATGACATCTGCCACAGTCAGCCCTTCAATATTTTCCATACTGAAGCCAGTGAGATCCATCATTCGTTCTACGATGTTTGAGAGGCTGATTAAGCCGACTAAATGGTCCTCACTATCTAGTACTGGGATCTTTGAATAGCCCACTTTTGATAAAACAAGCAATGCGTGACTCAAAGGGTGGTTATAAAATACCGATGCCACATTCTCTGCCGGCACCAAGAAATTTTCTTGATTCTCGAGTAATATTTTTTCTACGGTCTGTCCTATCAATCTAATTGCCTCCATTTCACAGCTACTCTTCTATTTTACTTGAAAATGAGAATAGAAAGTAGAAACCTGCAAAATTATAATGAAATTTTTACTTTTTGATTCCGCTTACTTAACGTGTGAAAACGAAAGCTAGCTCTGGGACTTTATGAAAGGAACGATCATAGTATTGGATTGCCCATTGTTCTGGCGTACTTTCAATAATCGCAAAACTTTTGATTTGAATTTGCCCTCGCGGTTGGGAAATACTGCCGGGATTCAAGAAAAGTCGATTCCCGACTTTCTCACAAGCAATTTGATGCGTATGACCAAACAAAGCGATCGAGGCATCTGCTTGTTGCGCTTTTAAGCCTAATTTGGTTACGCCAAAACGAACATCCGCCAAATGGCCATGGGTCATATAGATGGTATCCAGCGGCGTTTTAACGATACGCTCATTCGGAAAACCACCACCGTAATCGCAATTGCCACAAACGACTTGGAATGTTTCCCATAAAGGATCCGTTTCAGGAAGTTCTGAATCCCCACAATGAAGGAACAAATCGACTTGATTTTCGAATTCATTTTTAAGATCAACAAGAATCTCACGATCTGAATGATTGTCACTGACAACTAAGTATTTCATACATTTTCTCCTTCTAACCACTCCCGCCACTGTTCCTGCAGTTTTTTGATTGCTAGACCACGGTGGCTCACTCGGTTCTTTTCTTCTTGACTCATTTGGGCTGCGCTTTGCTCTGAACCATCAGGAATAAACAATGGATCGTAGCCGAACCCATTTTCTCCGCGAGGGATGCGGCCGATTCTCCCCGGCCATTGAGCTTCAACCACCAAACTCTCTTTTCCTGGCGCTGCGAAAACTAACGTACAGTGAAATTGGGCACTGCGTTTGTCATCTTCGACATCCGTCAATTCATAGAGCAATTTTGCATTATTGGCAGCGTCACTTTTTTGCTCACCAGCAAATCGAGCAGAGTACACCCCTGGTCGTCCCCCTAGTGCATCGACTTTCAGTCCTGAGTCATCAGCTAACACCGGTCTTCCCAAAATTCTGGCGATGGTTTCGGCTTTAAGGCGGGCATTTTCTTCAAAGGTGGTGCCGGTTTCTTCAACATCTGGCAAGGAAGGATAGTCTTTTAAGGTACGCACATCGTAACCTGCTGCGCCAAATACGGCTTTAAATTCCTTGGCTTTTCCTGGATTGCCTGTAGCAATGACGATCGTTTTTTCGGGAATCTCATAAGGGGGTTCATCTGGTAAAAACAGTGCCTCTTTTTGATAGGCAATCAATTCTTCGATAGCCGTTTTTCCGTAAATCAGCATCTCATTCAACTGCTGACCATCAAAGGTCGCTTCTTCCCCAGTTCCTTGCAATTCGACAAATCGACCAGATTCCGTCATCACCAAATTCATGTCAACAGCAGCTGAAGAATCTTCTTGATAATCAAGATCGGTCACACAGGTGCCATCTGGTAAGATCCCGACACTAATTGCTGCCAAATGCTCCTTGATTGGATCTTCCGTCAACGCTTTGTCACGCAACAAGGTATCGATAGCTAAACGCAACGCGACAAATGCGCCGGTAATACTAGCTGTTCGGGTACCGCCATCTGCTTGAACGACATCACAATCGACCACGATACTGCGCTCCCCTAATTTTTCTAAATCGACTACTGCGCGCAAGGAACGAGCGATCAGCCGTTGGATCTCCATCGTCCGACCAGAAAGCTTGCCTTTGGCACTTTCTCGACGATTACGAGTGTTGGTCGCTCGTGGAAGCATACTGTATTCGGCTGTGACCCAGCCTTTTCCCGTATCTCGTAAAAACGGAGGGACCCGATCTTCAATCGTTGCCGAACAGATCACGGTTGTGTCACCAAAAGAGATCACAACCGATCCTTCGGGGTGTTTGTAGACGTTGGTTTGAATTTTAACTGGTCTTAACATTGTTTCTTTTCTGCCATCATGTCGCATTTAAAAGCCTCCTAAATCAGTGTGAATCGATGAGATCGTGTCTAAATCAAGCCAATCATTGGCAATCTCATCAAACATTTTCGGTGAACCAGTAGTAAAAAATGCATGTTGCGGATGCGGATCGTCCTGACTCGTTGCAGCAATGGAAAAATAGTCCAACAAGGTGCTGACTTCCCCCACCGTTTCTGCCCCTGAATCAATCAGCTGGATATGAGCGCCCAATTCATTTTGGATCAAAGGACGCAATAAAGGATAATGGGTACAACCCAAAATCACTGTATCTAGCCGTTTGTTTTTCAATGGACGCAACGTTTCTGCCACGATTTTCTTGGCGACCGAGCTATGGTATTGTTTGCTTTCTACGATCGGCACAAACTTCGGGCAAGCCAAACTGACGACGGACGCATGGGGCGCTTTGCCATGAAGCGCGCGCTTGTAAGAGTCACTTTTGATCGTTCCGTTTGTCCCGATGACACCGATTCGTTGGTTTTTGCTTGCTTTGACTGCTGCTCGACTGCCAGGCAGGATCACGCCGATCACTGGGATCGCTAGTTGTTCTTTGATTTCTTCAAGGGCGACCGCTGTTGCTGTATTACAAGCGATCACCAACATTTTAATGTTTTTTTCTAATAAAAAACGGGTCATTTGCCACGTATACTCGATGACTTGCTCAGCAGGTCTCGGACCATACGGGCATCTGGCTGTATCTCCCAGATAAAGAATCGATTCGTTGGGTAATTGCTTGATTGCTTCTTTGACGACCGTCAACCCACCAACACCAGAATCGATAAAACCAATTGGTCTGTTGTTTGTCATAGTTTCCATCCTTTACATGAAAGAAAGAGTTTGGTGCATTTTTCTCTCTTATTCATTTTGGACTTTTTTTGACTATTTTTCAAGTATTCCTTTCGTTTGCTAAAAAAGCTTTCCCAAAAACCACGAAACGGTCAAAAAGAAAAAAGCCCCTACGATTGGCTTACACCCCACAAGTTGCACTTGCATGGGTGAAAGACCGATCGTGGGGATGTTTTTGACGATTATTCGTTTTAGTAATCGTACTGACGTTTTTCCAAAAAGCCAGAAAGCAATGACAAGGCATAACAAACCAAAAAGTATAAAACAGTCATTGCTAAAAACATAGGCAAAACATAGTTTGTGTTTTGACCATAAATGATTCGAGCATGATGAGTCAGCTCTGGTAAAGAAATAATCACAGCTAATGACGTATCTTTGATCAAAGAGATCAACTGACTGACGATCGCTGGCAGCATCGCTTTAAATGCCTGCGGCACGACGATGCTCCGCAATACTTCGACATAGCTTAGCCCTGTAGACAAACCAGCTTCCATCTGCCCTTTTGGCACAGAATTCAAACCAGCACGAAAAATTTCAGAAAGCATCGCTGATTCAAAAATCGTCAACGCCACAACTGCTGACCAAAAAATATTAAAGCGGATACCGATCTGCGGCAATGCAAAGTAAGTGAAAAAGATGATCAAGAGCAAAGGCAAGTTACGAATAACATCGATCACGACACCTAATACTTTAGAAAAGACTGGGATCGAGCTGAAGCGCAAAATGCCGGCGATCCCTCCGATAATAAAGCTAAATAAAATCGATAGGATCGACACTTCAACTGTTACCCGCAAGCCATCGATCAAGAAGCGAATGTTAATCGCTGAAAAAGCTTCAAAAAAGTCCATAGTTCGTTAGCTCCTTTCTATGAGCGGACAGCCCAACGCCGTTCCAAGTAAACCATCAAATAAGACAATGGTAGGGTAATGATCAAATAGAAAAGACCAACAATGATATACGTATCAAATGTATTGAAGGTCTCACTTGCGATCAAATCGCCTTGATACATAATATCTAATCCTGCGACCATCGCCAAAATTGATGAATTTTTGACAAGATTGATAAATTGATTGCCTAACGGCGGTACGACGATCTTAAATGCTTGAGGCAAAATAATGTAGCGCATTGCTTGGCTGTAAGTAAAACCAGAAGACAAGGAAGCTTCCAACTGGCCTTTAGGGACCGTTTGAATCCCTGAACGGATCGTCTCAGCGATAAATGCCGATGTATAGATCGTTAAGCCGATCGTTCCTGCTTGAAAGCCGTCAAAAGAAACCCAATACATTGGCACAACGACATAAAAGAACATCACGATGATCAATAAGGGAATATTTCTAAAAAACTCAACATACGCTTTGGCAATCCCTTTGATGAGGCGATTGTCTGACAACTGAAAAATTGCCATTAAGGTTCCGATCAAAAGACTAAAAAACAGTGCGATCAAACTCGCCATGACTGTGTATTTAAAGCCTTCAATAAACTGACCGGTATACGTTTGAAATAATTCAACCATTCAGTTTCCTCCTACTCTACTTTTCCTGATTCGTCTTCAGGGAACCACTTGTTGTAAATCTCATCATAGGTTCCATCTTCACGCATTTCCCGCAAGGCTTGATTCACTGCATCAAGAAACGGCTTTTGTCCTTTATTGATAGCAATCCCATAAGGTTCTTCTGTAAAAGTTTCGCCAACTAAATGGTAATTGGGATTTTCACTCGCCATCCCTAATAGGATCGCATTATCCGTGGTCATAGCATCCCCTTGACCAGATTGTAAAGCGGTAAAGGCTTCCGCATAATTCTCAAGTTCCAAAATTTGCGCTTCTGGTGCTGCTTCACGGATGTTCACAGCGGAAGTAGAGCCTTTCACGACCAATACAGTGGTATCTGCGGTCAAATCTTCGATCCCTTGGATTGGACTATCTTTTGCGACTAATAACGATTGTCCTGCATCAAAGTAGACATCGGAAAAATCGACCTGTTTTTTACGTTCTTCCGTGATAGTCATCGTGGCGATGATTGCATCGATGTTGCCGTTTTTCAAAAGAGGAATCCGGGTTTTTGAGGTAACTTCAACAAAGATGGCATTGCCATCACGACCTAAAATTTTCTCAGTGATTGCACGAGCGATATCAATATCGAATCCTCGTACTTCTCTGGTCGCGATATCCATTAATCCAAAAAGACGGGTATCGTTTTTTACGCCCCAAACGATCTGATTCGTCTCTTTGCTGTTTTCTAAAATATCGATCTCTGCGGCACTTTGTCCTTTACAACCTGAGAAAGTCACAAGGGCAAAGGCTAAGACTAGAAAGGAAAAGATTTTCTTTCTCATAAGGGTTCCTCCTATTGCTTAATGATTGCTGACTTTGCTCAAGAATTGTTTTGCACGTTCGTCTCTTGGTGCATCAAAGAATCCATCGACATCGCGCCGATCCTCTAGGACTTGTCCTTCCGCCATAAAGACGATTCGATCTGCTACTTCACGGGCAAAGCTCATTTCATGGGTAACAACGATCATGGACATGCCTTCACTGGCAATTTTTTTCATGACATCCAAGACATCACCAATCATTTCTGGATCCAATGCTGACGTTGGCTCATCAAAAAGCAGCATTTCTGGTTTCATCGCAAGCCCTCTGGCAATTGCGACCCGCTGCTGTTGTCCGCCAGATAACATGGAAGGATAGGAATCTTTTTTATCTAACATCCCTACCCGATCAAGAAGCTTTTCCGCCAAATTGATGGCTTCTTGCTCATTTTGTTTTAATACTTTGATCGGTGCCAACGTAATGTTTTCTAACACGGTTTTATTTGGATACAAATTGAAATGTTGAAACACCATGCCGATGTTTTTTCTAATTTCTGTCATTTTGACATCTTTGTCAAACAAGTTCTTGCCATTGACCAATAATTGACCACCTGAAATGGTTTCTAGACCATTAATCGTACGGAGCATTGTACTTTTACCAGATCCTGAAGGTCCGATAACAACAACGACCTCACCTTTTTCAAATTCAAGGTTGATGTTTTTTAATGCATGGAACTTTCCGTAATATTTCTCTACGTTCTTAAATTCGATCATTGCCATTGATTCACACTCCTAGCTTTTTTTAAAATTAAATGAGTAATTGGAAAGATTTGATTCATATTATAGCTCAATCTTTTTTCATTTGTAAAGGTGCTTTTCCAATGTTCCCCCCTTATTTCTGAAAAGACAAGTGCTATTTTACTTTGATGTGAGGTTTTTGTCCATGAAAATTTTTCTCACCCCATCAGATCACAAGGAGAACCGGTTGTTTCTTTTGCTAAAAAAAGGTAAGATAAACCATATAACAAAGGAAAAGGTGGAAAAAAAGTGAATACGATTTTAACTGGCGACCGCCCAACTGGCAAATTGCATCTTGGCCATTATGTGGGGTCTTTAAAAAAACGGGTCGAAATGCAAGCTGACCCTGAAAATCAGCTTTATATCATGGTCGCTGACATGCAGGCACTAACAGATAATGCGAAAACACCTGAGAAGGTCTCAGCGAATATTCTAGAAGTTGCTTTGGATTATTTAGCCGTTGGATTGGATCCAGCAAAAACAACGATGTTTATTCAATCGCAAATCCCTCAGCTCTCTGAATTGACGATGTATTATCTCAATCTAGTCAGTGTTGCTCGAGTACGACGCAATCCAACCGTTAAAGCCGAAATTGAACAAAAAAAATTTGGTGAAGGCGTCCCTTCAGGTTTCTTCATCTATCCTGTCTCTCAAGCAGCGGATATCACCGCTTTTAAAGCAAATTTAGTCCCCGTTGGAGAAGATCAAAAACCAATGCTGGAACAAACGCAAGAAATCGTGCATAGTTTTAATTCTACGTATAATGAAGTATTAGTCGAACCAAAAGCGGTTTTACCGCCAAAAGGCATGGGGCGTTTAGCGGGGATCGATGGGAACGGGAAAATGAGCAAATCACTGAACAATGGTATTTACTTATCTGATCCAGCCGATGTATTACAAAAGAAAGTGATGAGCATGTACACGGACCCAAATCACATTCATGTCAACGACCCTGGACAAGTCGAAGGCAATATGGTCTTTACGTATCTTGATGTATTTGGCACTGAAAAAGAAAAAATTGCTGAATTAAAAGAACATTACACTCGTGGTGGACTAGGCGATGTCAAAATCAAACGCTATTTGATCGATGTTCTGGAAGCCGAATTTGCACCGATTCGTGAACGCCGTGAAGCTTTTGCAAAAGATCCCGGTGAAGTGATGAACTTATTAAAACTTGGTAGTGAAAAAGCAGAACAAGTTGCCGCCCAAACGTTAGCTGAAGTCAAAAATGCAATGGGCATCAATTACTTTGCCTAAAAAAACAAGCCGTAAAGGCTTGTTTTTTTGTTTACAAATCGGAATGAATTCTTTCATACAAAACCTATGTGCCAACTCTGTGTTAGATTTCACGAGAACCCTTCCTCCCCAGACTGACACTTTGTGTAATTTGATTTGATGCTGTTTCTTGCACAAAAACTAAGAGAGCTGTCCTAAAAAATATCTTCATAAAATGTGGATTAGAAAATGCATTTTTCCAGCCTTGCCAGTGTTTAAAAAAGGTTGTACCAAAAAAACTGGATTGCCTTCTATAGAGAAATCTTTTACAGCTTTCACTCAACTCCTCACATTCTTGTGTCATCTGAGCATCTATTATAATAGTAGAAAACGTTCCCCACCCAACTTCTTTGTATGGTGGAGAACGTTTTTCTACTTATTTGATTAGCGGATTTCTGCTTGAACTTTTTCTTCTAAGTTACGAGTAATTTTCGCTATTGCTTGATTGATCTCTTCATCCGTCAGGGTAGCTTCTGGATTGCTAAAGGTCAGGCTGTACCCTAATGATTTTTTGCCTGCTTCGATGTTTTTCCCTTGATAAACATCGAATAAACGAATCGCACTTAAGAAGCGACCGGCACTTTCGCGAATGATCTCCATCACGGACTGGTTATCGATCGTTTCATCAAGCAAGAGTGCCATATCTCGCGTTACTGATGGGAACTTAGAAACTGGTTGATAGACCAATTGTTCTGTTTTCGCTGCTAACAGTTGATCTAAGTTCAATTCAGTAACATAGGTTTCACTCACTTCATAATCTTTGGCAATCGATGGGTGGACTTGTCCCAAGAAGCCGATTTCTTGGTCATCTAGCAAGATCATTGCCGTACGGCCAGGATGCATCTCTTTGAGGGCTGCCGTTTTTTGATAACGAATACGGTCGGTTAATGCCAACGAATCAAATAGATTTTCTAAAATGCCTTTCAAATGGAAGAAATCAACTTTTTGAGCTTGGGTTTGCCAGTCTTTCTCATGGATATTTCCTGTCAAAGCTAGCCCTAAGTGATTGACTTCTGTTGGCAGCTCGTGCTTACTGTCGCCTGTTTGATAGAAGACGCGACCAATTTCATACAAAGCAACACGATTGTTTTTACGTGCCAAATTGTACGCAACGTCGTCTAACAAGCCTGAAATCAGATTCAAGCGCAAGACGGCACGCTCTTCGGTCATTGGCCAATCCAATCGAGTCACTTGGCTCGATTTATCCGTAAATTGTTGTGCCTTCTCTTCAGTGGTCAAAGCATAGCTGATGGCTTCACTGACCCCGTTGCCTTCCAATAGCGTCCGAACTTCTCTAGTCAGACGTTGCGCTTTGGTTAGATGACCGGCAACCGTTTCTCCTTGCGGTAAAGTCGATGGCAAACGATCATAACCGTAAATACGCGCCACTTCTTCAATGATATCTGCTTCGATCGTAATATCCCAACGACGAGGTGGGACAGAAACAATATAGCTGTCTGCTTCTTGACGATGACCAAAGCCTAATGCATCAAAGATTTCTTGCACTTCTTCATCAGTGATTTCTGTGCCTAAATAGCTATTGATTCGAGCTAAAGTGATTGTAACCTCCACAGGTTCTACAGCTACTTGGGAACCTATTACTGCCCCTTTTAAGACCGTTCCGCCAGCAAGTTCCGCAATTAGTGCTGCTGCTGCATCACAAGCTTTTGCAACCGTTGCTTGGTTGATCCCTTTTTCAAAACGAGCAGAGGACTCACTTCTTAAATTGAATTTCTTTGAGGTTAAACGAATCGCTAATGGATCGAACAGCGCCGCTTCTAAAGCGACTGTGGTCGTTGTTTCCGTGATTTCAGAATCAAGCCCTCCCATGACGCCTGCGAGCGCAACGGGTGTCATTCCGTTGGTGATAACGATGTCTTCTGATGAAAGCTGACGTGTTTCTCCATCTAAGGTAACTAGGCTTTCATTTTCTTTGCCGCGACGTACCAGTATTTCCTTGCTGTCTAGCTTTTGATAATCAAAAGCATGCAATGGTTGTCCAAATAATAACAAGATATAATTTGTCACGTCCACAACATTGTTGATTGGACGAATGCCTTCATTCATCAAGCGATTTTGCAGCCATTGTGGACTTGGGGCGATCGTTACACCATCAATGATTCGAATTTGGTAGGCGGGTGCATCGGTTGCTTCCGTGACCTTCACCTGAATTTTATCGGCAGCAGCTACTTCACTTTCATTAAGCGCAATTTCAGGAAACTTCGGTGTTTGCCGATAGATGGCACCGACTTCATAAGCAACCCCCCGCATGCTCAACGCATCCGCGCGGTTCGGAGTGATCGATAATTCGATAATGTGATCATCCATATCGAGATAAGGAAAAACCGGTGTTCCTACTTCTGCTTCTGCTGGTAAATAATAGATTCCTTCTGCGTATTCTTTGGGAATCACGCTATCGGCGTATCCCAATTCTTGCAATGAACAAATCATGCCGTTCGAAACTTCTCCCCGCATCTTGCCCTTTTTGATTTTTACATTGCCCGCGATTCGAGAGCCTGGTAATGCCACGATGACTTTGATGCCGCTTTTGACATTTGGTGCCCCACAAACGATTTGCGTGTCTTCTTCCTCACCAATATTTACTTGGCAAATCGATAGATGATCAGAATCTGGATGTGGTCGGCAGTCGGTCACTTCTCCGACAACGATTTTTTTTAAACCCTCTTCAGGCACGTCAATACCTTCGACTTCGATCCCAGTCACTGACATTTTATCCGCCAGCTCTTTTGGTGTGATCTCAGACAGATCAAGGTATTCATTTAACCATTTGTACGATACTAACATTTATTGTTCCCCCTTGAACTGGCGAATGAAACGCACATCATTTTGATAGAATTGGCGAATGTCGTTTACGCCGTAGCGCAGCATTGCCACTCGATCAGGACCTAAACCAAAAGCAAATCCTGAATATTGGGTTGGATCGATCCCTGACATTTCTAAGACGTTAGGATGCACCATTCCAGCACCGAGGATCTCGATCCAGCCAGTTTGTTTACAAACGTTACAACCCGCACCACCGCACTTGAAGCAGCTGACATCGACTTCGACCGATGGTTCTGTGAAAGGGAAATAGCTTGGTCGCAAGCGAATTTGGCGATCTTCACCAAACATTTTTTGCATCATGACTTCTAAGGTTCCTTTTAAGTCACCCATCGTAATATTTTTATCGATCACCAATCCTTCAATTTGATGGAATTGGTGGCTATGGGTCGCATCATCTGTGTCACGACGGAAAACTTTCCCTGGTGAGATCATCCGCAGCGGCCCTTTAGAAAAATCATGAGTCTCCATTGTTCGCGCTTGCACTGGTGACGTATGGGTCCGAATCAGCACTTCCTCTGAAATATAAAAAGTATCCTGCATGTCTCTGGCTGGATGATCTTTTGGCAGATTCATCCGTTCGAAGTTGTAATGATCTTTTTCCACTTCGTAGCCTTCAACTACTTGGTAGCCCATACCAACAAAGATATCTTCGATTTCTTCCATGATTTGCGTTAGCACATGGCGTGTTCCTCGGTCCATCTTTTTACCAGGCAAAGTCACGTCGATGGATTCTTCAGCAAGGGCTTTTTCCAAGTTTGCTGCTTCGATAGACGATTTTGCTTCTTCGATCGCTTCTGTCAAGATATCACGAATCTCGTTGGCATAGCTCCCCACCTTCGGCCGTTCTTCCGCAGAAAGATCTTTCATCCCCCGTAGAACTTCAGTAATGGGACCTTTTTTTCCAAGCACTTCCACTCGAATCTGATTCAAGTCATTCATGGTTGGACTTTCTTTGATTTTAAGCAATGTCGTTTCCTTCAATGCTTCTAATTTTTCTTGTAAAGACATGTGTTTCCTCCTTCTATACAGTGAATAGTGTAAAAAACGATTTGACTGGAAAAAGTGACGATCTTTTGAAAAAAAGACAAAAAAAGACGTCATCCCTTAAAAAGGAACGACGTCTCGTGTTACCATCCTCATTCGCGGAAAGTTCCGCGCACTCACTTCGGCTAACGACAGCAACACTGCCGACTGATTGTTCTCAGCAAGCTCCAGAAGTGAAATTCATTTTTCGAATGCAGGACTTGCTTTCAGTCTGTGACAAGTCTCCCTTTTTCTGATCCAGCCAAATTACTAGTTTCTATCAACGCTTTTTATTACTATTCATTTAAGCTTAGTTTACCTAATTTCCGTTGAGAAATCAACTGCATTCTTCCTCACGTACCCAGGTTTCTGCCCAACGCTTCACACTCATCATACTCTTTTCAAGAGCAATACCTCTTGGCGTCAAGCAGTAAAGATTGTTTTCTTTGCAGACAATTTCTTCCCGCTCTAATTCTTTCAAGCGTTCGACTAACACCCGATCACTCACTTGAGGAATCTTGTTTGCTAACTCAACAAATCTTTGTTTGCCGTCTTCAAGAAGGACATCAATGATCAAGCCGTTCCACTTTTTGCCTAAAATAGAAAAAGCTTTTTCAAATTTAGGACAAAGGGCATAATCCGATTCTACTTTTATCATTCTCCATCACCTCTTTTACCTATTATAGCATATGACTTACGAAATGTAAGAAACTAGGATCGATCAGCTAGAATGCCACGATCATCTTAGGTTTTAACAGCACTAGATAGGTCTGTTTCACTGGTTTGTTCAATGCTTTCTCCAATGCTTGGCAATAGAGTTTTAATTGACCATAATATCGTTCGCGCATTTTCTGTTCAATCTGAGCCTGACTGCCGAACACATCATCCGTTTTAAAGTCATACAAAATGATTTCATCCGCCAATTCAATATAGCCGTCAATAATACCATGGATCAAAAGCGGCGCATCTGGTTCGTCAAACCCTTCAAAGATCGTATCGGCCTCTTTTAGCATCGAAAACGGCTGCTCCCGCTTCACCACATCAGAGAATTGGTTCAGCAGTTCACCTAGTTCAGTTTGATAAAACCACAAAATACTCGATCGGTCAATTTTTTTGGCGATTTCTTCAGAAAAAAATTGCTTTTTCACGAGTTCAGCAATCAGGAGCGCCAAAGTATCTTGTGTTGGCTTCATTCCTAAGGGGATCATTTGCAAAACCGTATGTGTTGCGGTTCCGATACTGCTGGCGAGAGGCTTCGTTTCTTGCAGAAATTTGGGTTTCGCCAATTCATCTTGTACGTAGCGATATTGCTGAGGATTCGTCTTCTCGGAAACCGACCGCCATTCCAACAAAGTGGTCTGTTGATCATCAGGATCGTTATAGAGTCTTTTCAATTCTGAAACAGATTGATAACTAGTCGTTTGGGTCGCTTTTTGATAAGGATAGCGATAGGCTAGGCGTTTCAAAAGATCATCGATATTGCTATCTGGCGCAATCAATCGTTTAGGCTCCTCGACTGGCGCAAGCGTCTCTTGGACTTCTTGCGTGATCGTTTCTTGATTCCACCATGACAGACGAAAATGAGCAGGATGATCGATCGTTCGCTTGCGCTCTGACGCTTCGGAGAATACTGCTTCCATATCTGGATGGCGCATCAAGGTCCGTCCGACCCAATCCATCAAGCTCCCCCGAGCCACTAAGCGCAACGCTGGATCAAGAACCATCTCGGATTGTGTCAAGCCAGATTGCCACGTCTTAAAGGCATCCGCTTGATTTTTATAGGAGCCTACTAAGAAAAGCTTCTGCTCTGCTCGTGTCAATGCTACGTATAATTTTCGCATCTCTTCTGACAAGGCTTTTTTCAAACGAACTTGCTTGATGGCTTGAAACGGCAGTGTTTCAAATTTAAGGTTTTCTGCGGGTTCCACATATTGGATTCCAGCCCCCAGCTGTTCTTCAAAGATATAGCGTTTTTGAAAATCTTGGTAATTAAAGAATTTTGTTGTATCCAATAAGAAGACTACAGGAAATTCCAAACCTTTACTTGCATGGACGGTCATCACACGAACCGCATCTTCTACTGGTGTAGCTAATGGCTCTGCCAAGTCCTTGTTTTTTTCTTGCATCTTTTCGATGAAGCGAATGAATTGGTACAACCCACGGAAACTGCTCTTTTCGTATTTCTCCGCTCTGTGGACCAATGCCGCTAAATTGGCATAGCGCTGCTGACCCGCAGGCAGTCCCACGACATAATCCAAATAGGCAGTATCTTCATAGATTTGCCAAAGTAAGGTCGGGATTGGTAATCGTCGTGCTTCCTCTCGCCATTGTTCCAGTTTTGTTAAAAACCCATCCACCGTTTGCCACAAGGGTGACGCTTCTTGTTGCCCATGGTAATCCAATACTGCATCGTAGTAGTCGCTGGAACGATTCGCTAAACGGATCTCAGCCAATTGATCTTCTGTTAGGCCGACGATTGGCGAACGCAAAACGGCCACAAGTGGGATATCTTGGTACGGGTTATCAATGATCTGCAGCAAAGAAACGACGGTTTGGATCTCCGTTGCCTGAAAATAGTTTTGAGCATCATTGACCGCCATCGGAATCCCAAACTGCTTAAAGACATCTAAAATGACAAGATTGTTTTTACGTGTGGGGGTCAATAAGACGATGTCATTGTAAGTGATTGGTCGATTTGTTTTGGCTTTTTTGTCATAGATCATGAAGTTTGATTCAATCAACTCTCGAATCTTCAAGGCAGTGATCTGCATTTCACCTTCTGTTTTGTCATCGATCAATTGTTCTTCGGATTCATGCTCTTTTTCATATAACAAGAGCTCTGTGGCAAAGGCCTCGCTTTCTGGAAAATCAGGAAAACCGGTAATCAAGGCTGCCGCCTCATCGTAAGGGATTTGTCCAACCCTTTCATCCATCAGTTGTTGAAAAACTAGATTCGTAAAATCCAATACATCGGAACGAGAACGGAAATTTTCTGCTAAGACGATTCTCCGCCCACCATTCTCTGTTTCAAATGCCAAGTATTTTTCGATAAATAGCGTCGGATCTGCTAGTCGAAACGAATAGATCGACTGCTTCACATCCCCCACCATAAACATGTTGCCAGGGTTATGATCGACTTGTCTCACCCAATATAAAATTGCCTCTTGCAGCCGATTGACGTCTTGGTATTCATCGACTAAAACTTCTTCAAAGCGATCACGATAATAGGTCGACGCCTCACTTCCACTGCCATCTCCTTGTAAAATCTGCAAGGTGAAATGTTCCAAATCATTAAAGTCTAAACGGCCTTTTGAAAGCTTTCTTTCTTGAAATGCTTTCATAAATGCTTCGGTCATCGCTGCCATTTTTTCAACGACAGGTGCTGATCGATGAAGCAGCTCCATCATTTCAGCTGGTGGATACGGGAAGGTGGCTTTCAATTGCTCGACCAATTTTTTCGCATCATCGCGTAAGGGCTTGATTTCTTGGGACAATTCCTTTTGTTCTGGTTTGCGAAAAGCTGGGTAACGACCAAAACGCAATGTTTGGATCTGCTCATAGAAGCCATCGACATCGTCTGCATCCAGCAGAGCCTTTAAGGTTTCCACCATGCCCAATTCGGTATCGATCAACTGTGCGGCTTTTTCCATCGCTTCATCAGAACGGGCATAGTCTTGCGCCGCCTGCAGCAAATGCGCCGCTGTCTTCAAATTTTCTTGCAAACTCGGTTTGATTTGCGATTGATACAGGATATTTTCAGCAAAGGTTTCTTTGCCGATATAGTGATCACTTAGATGGGCTAACCAGTTGACTGGATCTGGATTGGCTCGGGCAAAGTCATAAAGAGACAGGATCAGATCCCCGACGCCTTCATCAGAACGATCACTTGAAAAATTTTCCGTCAAACGAAAGAAGGCTTCATCATTGGCTTCATATTGTTGATCTCTCAGCTGTGTCCATATTTCTTCTTTCATCAATAAAATTTCGGTTTCATCGGTCATCATGCGGAAATTGGGATCTAAATCGATCAAATAATAAAAACGCCGAATCACAGTTAAACAAAACGCATGCAAGGTAGAAATGTTAGCTGTCGGCAACAGCTGCAGCTGACGAACGAAGTGCTGGCGCTTTTGCTCGTCACTTTCTTGATTGATGGCCTGTTGCAATGCCACTTGAATCCGTTCTTTCATTTCTCGAGCAGCTGCTTCGGTAAAGGTTACGATCAGTAAAGAATCGATCGTCGTTCCTGCTTTTAGCTTTTCGATCACTCGCCGAACCAAAACGGTGGTTTTGCCTGAACCCGCTGAAGCGGAAACGAGGATATTATCCCCTTTATCAAAAATGGCTTGCCATTGGGTATCCGTAAAGGTTTCATTTTGCGGTTTTAAAGGGATCTTACTCATCTTCTTCCTCCCTTAAGCGATGGATAATCTCATCTTTAGATAAGTTTTCTAAACGGTGGTACTCATTTTCTTTCAACAATACATCAAAGTCACAGATGCTGCGAAACGGACAAAATTCACACGCCCGTTTTTTGTCTTTTATTTTATAAGACGGGTTTAAGGCGATTTCACCGCTCAACAGCTTCTCACCGCTTTGCTGCATGTTTTTACGATTGTGTTTTCTTAATAGTTCAAGCTCTTCTTCTGTATAAAACTTGTTTTTCGCCTGCGTTGTTTTTTGATAATTGCCGTTTTTGTCTTTTCGAACAGGAAATATCGGTGAATTTTTGCTGGCTTCAACATCCTCATCTAGCAACGGGAAAACAGCCGGTTCGTCAATAAACAACCCGTCATACTTGAAACGTTTTAAACGTTCTTCTTCACTGGCTTCTTGTCCGTCCAAAAGCGGATTATGCACATGCAGATAATAAGCCCCCGCTGGTCGCACATTTGGCGAACCAACCAGTTGGACAGCATCCGTCAATGCGACATCGAGATAGGTGATCAACTGCATCGCAAGTCCGTAGTATGCTTCAGAAAGGTCAAAATCTCGGCTGCTAGATTTATAGTCAACAACAGAAAGCCATTGTTCTTCTTCCGTTTTCGCCGTATCGACACGATCGATCTTCCCCCGCACATGCAGTTTCCCGCCAGAACTTAATGGCAATTCGATCCCATTGATTCCATTTGAGCCAGCGATCTGACCGAATAGCACCTCCGTCTTTTCAGGACTAAAATGCATTTTTTGTCCTTGTTTCGCTAATGCCCACGCTACTCGCTGAATCGTCTTGCCTAATTGATACCGAATAAAATTCATCCGAGCAGAGCTCGTCAGTAAGCGATAACGGCTTTCGCCAAAAATTTCCTGCAAAACGACTTCCACAAATTGCACGCGTTGGTCAGCAGTTAACTGGGTCAAGGAAATATTTTCAGCAATCAGGACTTTGACAAAGCGGTCCAACGCATCATGGAAAAACTCACCGGTCATTGCTGGATTTAAGCCATAAACTTCCCGTTCTTTTAACCGTAATCCGTAGCTGACGAAATACTTGTATTCACACTGATAGAACGTCTCCATCTGAGAAATGGAACTGTAGATCGACGGTCCATATAGTGCCGCAGCTTGTGCTTGAGACAAAGGAATCGGAATATTTTGATGCGTTTGGCTTTCAAATACTTGGGCAGCTAAATCTGTCCATTCCGAACGCAGCAGTGCTTGTTTCAGCTGCTCCCAAACCCTAGGCAAATTCTCTTTGTTTTTTTGCGCTTGCTGACTGAGGTTATTGATTTGATAGATCAGACCACGGTAACTGCCGACATAGTTTCTTGGATCGCTGACTAGCGTCAAAATCCCTCGCTCTTGCAGTGGGACATCCAAACGTTTGACCACGCGATCTAAATAAGGCGACATTTTGATGTTTTGCTGGGTATCAAAATTAACGGCATAGGACAGTGATAAGTGTTCCGTTGCTGAAAGCAAGACAGAATAAAAGGCAAATGGCTCTTTGACACTGCCTTCCACCACTGTATCTCTAAGGTATTTTTCACCATTGAACAACTGATTGAAATGCTGACGTTCTTCATTCGTCAACAACGTTTTGTTCTCTATTTTTCTTGGTAACGCCGTTTCATTCAATCCCGGTGCAAATGTGATCTTTGCTTGCTTTGGACGTGCCAGATCAAGGCGATTGATGTTGACTTGGTCGATCGCTGTTGGGATCTTCCCGAATGTGACATTTTCTAAGCCAGTCAATAAGACATCCTCAAAGAGCGCAAAATCAAAGGACTCTTCCCCATAGATCGCAGCATATTCATCCAGCAAATCCATCAAGGCTTGCCATGCTTGTTCATGATTACGGGCTTGATCCAACTTCCCTTGCTGGATCGCTTGATCTCGCCAATGCCGCAGTTGTTCTTCAACACCGGCATTCAGTAAAAAGCGATACAGCAGTTCGACCGCATCGCGGTTCGTTCTAGCAGCTGTCAGCCAGTCAAGAGTATCAGCAACATCTTGTTTAAAGGCCCTGCGCAACTGGTTGGTATACGCTGTCAAATCCACTTTATCCGTCTGCTCTTCTTCCGATTGTAAATACTCGATCAGTTCCCAATCTTCGTTTCTCGTCCAACTCGCTCCTTGGAAATCATGAGCCAACGCTTTGTTCTCGGTAATATCCACCAACTTACGAAACTGGTCACGCCCAACGAGCCAATCTGCTTCGGAGCGATAGGCTGCCGGTAAGTAAAGTTCCGTTCTAAGCAACCGTAAAATATCATTTAAGCGAAAGCCGTAGGATTGACAAGCAAAAAAAGCATTCAAAAACTCAACCAATGGATGTTGCGCCATCATCTGCTCTTCATCGATATAAAAAGGAATCTCAAACTCAGTAAAAATTTTAGGGATATATTGATGATAGATTTCTGGTTCAGCGATCAATAATTGGATCTCTCGGTATCGTAATGCTGGGTACCGTTTCTTATCGCTCATCATCCCACGGATCGACGCTGCAATCTGACGGATCTCTTCTTCTGGATTCCCAACTTTCCAAACTGCCAGAAAGTCCTTCACAGAGGACTGTTGCTGATAGTTGACTTGTGACTGAGTCTGCCGCCAAAATGTTTCAATTTCATTATACGCCTGTTGCATCGATCCCTTCGCTTCCTTGTCTACCTCTTGGTTGACCGAAAGTTTCTGATCCAAATAAATCGGCACTTGATTTTCTCGGGCAAAACTGATCAATTGATAATAGGTTCGCCCTGCTTCATAAAACAAATTTAACGGTGAAGGCAGCTCTTGTGGATACCAACGATCCAGAAAAAGATCAATAATGACATGACTTTTTTTCATCAACACTTGAATCAGCTGCTGTTCCTGTGTTGAAAAAGCGGAAAACCCACTGATAATAAATAAGGCATGGGAAAGATCTGGTGCTTTGTTCATTGACACCGCGTTAGGCATTGCTTGCTCCACTGGAGAATCATCCAGCAAGGAACCTTCAAGAAAGCGTGTCAACAAGGTGATCGGTTGTTCGACTTGTAATGCACGCTCCAGAAGTTCTTGTTCAAATCGTTGAAATATTTTCGCTAATTCACTGTATTTTTTCTCCTCGTCTTGGGTTGCGCTTGGTGCAGCACCACCTGCCAATAAATCTTCGATCCCCAATCGACTTGTATGCATTTCTTGATAGAACGCCAACAATTGCTGGATAAAACCCGCTTTGTTGATCTCACCACGGTATAAGACGAGTTCTTCTTCTAGTTCCAAAAGCAGCTTACGCATGATCATGGAGGCACCATTTTCAGTGATGGCATTTTGAGAAAGCAAGCCGGTTTGCTGCAGATAAAACCAAGCCAAACGGTGAAAACTATACACTTGCGCGCGAATAGAAGCAAAATCTTCTACGCGATCCTCTTTCAGTAATTGAAGGATCTCGCGCTCTCGTTCAAATTTGTTGTAGTTAGGTACCAGAAAAAATACTTCTTGATGGTCTTTTTCTAACCAACTTTTTGCATTTTCTATCACTGCTTGATCATGACGACAACGGCCATCGCCAAGGATAAATCGTAAACTCATGAAAGGACTCCTTCTCTCCATCGTCTTTTAAAAAAACACTAAAAATCAGCGACACGCTTCTTCAAATGCGTCTTTGTTTTTAAAAGAATCTCCTTAAAAACAAAAAAACGGTCGCAGAATTTCACTCTTTGCCTAGCATACCAAAATCGGCAATTGGCCAGAATACAAATTTTACATCACCCAAAATCGTTGCTTCATCGATCAAACCTAATTGACGACTATCCTTGGAAATTCGGCGGTTATCCCCTAACACTAAAATTTGACCTTCAGGAATGACTTCAACACCAAATAACCCCATATCAAAATCACTGGTCAATGGAAAGCCATCTGTGACAGCTGCTTTGAATTCATCCAAGTAGGGTTCATCATATGCTTGTCCATTGATATAAAGGGTATCGTTTTGATAGGAAACCTGATCGCCAGGTAAACCGATCACGCGTTTGATATAGTTTTTGCCTGCTTCATCCGGTGCTTCAAACGTTATGATATCGAAACGTTCGATCTCGGTATTTTTCAAAGCAATCACCCGCTCACCATCATGTAATGTGGGGTCCATCGAATCTCCTTTTACGATCACAGGAGTAAAGACATACTGTCTTAATAACAAGAGGAATAAAGTGAAGATCACGACAAATCCTACTGTTTTTAAAAGCTCTTTTACTTGTTGCACGCGTCCCTCACTCCTTGAATATTTTACTATATTTTCCAAGAATCGAACAAACATTCTTATTTTTCTATTCTACCATAAAATGATAGGAGCAGGACATTTCCCCTTTGGTTCTTTACAAAAATTTGGAGAATCAAGAGACTTGCATATGAATTGTCATCCTTTCTGATCCGTGCTAGGGTTAAATAAGAACCCATTATTGAAAGGAAGTGCCAAGATGAACCAACAGTTACCACAAGTACCAACAAAGTTATTGATTAACGGAAAATGGCTTGAAGGAACAAAAGAGTCGGTTTCGGTTACCAATCCTGCCACTAATGAAGAACTCGTAAAAGTTAGTCAAGGAGGGATCGAGGAAACCAAGCAAGCAATCGATGCCGCAGCGATTGCTTTTCCCGAATGGTCAAAGCGCTCCCCTCGAGAACGTGCCGATTTGATGAACGTCATTGCTGATTTGATGGAGGAAGAAAGCGATCGTTTAGCAAAAATCATGAGTATGGAACAAGGAAAACCATTAAAAGAAGCGGAGGCAGAAATCCAATCCAACGTTGACAATTTCCGTTGGAATGCAGCTGAAGCGCAACGGGTCTATGGCGAAGTGATTCCAGCCCCTGAACACAATCATTGGCTGGTACGCAAAGAAGCGATCGGGGTTGTTGGCGCGATCACGCCTTGGAACTTTCCTTCTAACATGATTGCAAGAAAAATTGCACCTGCTATGGCCGTTGGCTGTACCCTTGTTATGAAACCATCAAAAGAAACCCCACTATCCGCATTAGCTTTAGGCGAGCTTTTTCAACAAGCAGGACTTCCAGACGGGGTCGTCAATATCGTCTTAGGTGATTCTTCTGAGATTGGGAAAGAATTGACCGAAAATGAACAAGTCAAAAAAATCACCTTTACCGGCTCCACGAAAGTTGGGATGAAATTATATGAACAAGCAGCACCAACTCTGAAAAAAGTTTCATTGGAGTTAGGTGGTCATGCCCCGTTTCTTATTTTTGCTGATGCTGATTTAGATTTAGCTGCTGAAAAATTAATTGCAGCAAAATTCCGCAACAACGGTCAGGTCTGTACATCCCCCAATCGAATTTTTGTCGAAGAGTCCGTCAAAGACGCCTTTACCAAAACATTACTAGCGAAAATGGAAACCGTAACGGTCGGCAATGGTCTGGAAAACCCTACTGTTGGTCCTTTGATCAACCAAGCAGGCGTTGAAAAAGTCATCGAGCAGTTGGAAGATGCGGTAAATAAAGGAGCTAAAGTTTTACTCGGTGGTAAGAAGCTTACTGAAGGTGAGTACGAAAAAGGCAACTTCTTCGCACCAACGGTCATCGATGGGATTACTTCTGAGATGGCTATCTACTATGAAGAAACCTTTGGACCTGTGATCCCATTGATCTCATTTACGGATCGACAAGCAGTCATCGCTGCGGCAAATGATACGGAATTTGGACTAGCTTCCTACTTCTTTTCAACGAATTTGCAAACGATCTCGAATGTCGCCCAAAACCTCCAATATGGGATGGTTGGGGTCAATGACATTGCGATCTCAAATCCGGCGGCTCCCTTCGGCGGCGTCAAGCATTCCGGTTTTGGTCGTGAAAACGGCAAATATGGCCCTGAAGAATACGTGACCGTTAAATTCATTGCTATCGATGCCCAATAAGAAAAAGTCAGGTGCGTTTGCCTGACTTTTTGACGTCCCAAGCATTTTCTTTTACTAACATTAAGTAAGAATGTATACTTCACTCTATGACAATAGAAAAGGTGGGAATACGATGACAAAATTTCTTGATACGATCAAACAGCGCCGCTCAATCTATGGGCTAGGTAAAAATGTGTCTCTTTCCGACACTGAAATCGAAGACATTGTGAAAGAAGCAGTGAAAAATAGTCCAACTGCGTTTAACGCACAATCACCAAGAGCCGTGATTTTATTTGGCGAAGCCCACGAAAAATTGTGGACATTAACAGAGGCTGCGTTAGAACCATTGACACCACCCGAAGCGTTTGAAGCGACAAAACAAAAACTTGCTGGTTTTAAAGCGGGTTACGGAACCGTTCTATTCTTTATTCACACGGATACCGTGAAAAATTTGCAAGAGCAATTTGCTCTATATGCAGAGAACTTTCCCGTTTGGGCAGAACAATCGAATGGGATCGCTCAAGCGAACGCTTGGACCGCTTTAGAAGAAGCTGGATTAGGCGCCAACTTACAGCATTACAACCCTGTCATCGATGACGCTGTTGCAGCTGAATGGTCAATTCCTGAAAATTGGCAACTACGGGCGCAACTAGTCTTTGGTTCAAAAGAAAGCGAACCGAACGAAAAAGAATTTCTAAGTGACGATGAGCGCTTTCGCGTGTTCCATTAATCAATTTTCAACCTAAAAAAAGACCCTTGATTACGCCTTATGAAGCGACCCCCAAAAGTTAGACCAAAAAATCTAACTTTTGGGGGTCGTTATTTGTATGGCAAAATATCCTTTTGA
>NZ_JBLGTY010000010.1:0-113986 GCF_047470845.1 Candidatus Enterococcus avicola
CCGAACACAGAAGTTAAGCTTCTTAGCGCCGATTGTAGTGAAGGGTTTCCCTTTGTGAGAGTAGGACGTCGCCACGCATTTCAATTTTTCCGGCATAGCTCAGTTGGTAGTAGCGCATGACTGTTAATCATGATGTCGTAGGTTCGAGTCCTACTGCCGGAGTTGCTTGATAGCATCTGCTATCTTTTTTTTTTGTATAAAATGACAAAAATAAAGACGTTGCCTTTGAAGGGGCAGCGTCTTTTTTATTTAGATGAGATCAGAACGAAAAGGAAGAAGTGTTGCTTGTATTGCTGTTTTTTTCTATACTATTAGAAAAGGAGACGATGGCGTGAGAAAGAAAGTACTTTTTGATTTAGATGGAACGATCATTGATTCGAGTGAAGGAATCTATGGATCGATTCAATATGCGATGGAAAAAATGGGAAAAGAGCAATTAGCGCAAGACGTACTGCGGAGCTTTGTGGGGCCGCCTTTGATTGAATCCTTCCGTGGCTGGGGCTTCGATGAAGCTGCTGCCCAGCAAGCCGTTGCCTTCTACCGGAAAAATTATCGTCAAGCGGGCATGTTTCAAGTCCAACCATATCCGTTGATCGAAGAAACATTGCAGGAGCTGGCGCAGGATCACGATTTGTATATCGCTACGTCGAAACCAGAAGTTTTTGCAAAAGAGATCCTGACCCATCTCAAGTATGATGGCTATTTCAAAGGAATCTATGGGGCGGATCTTGAGAATAAACGTGGGGAAAAAGCGGCCGTTATCCGCTACGCGTTAACTGAGATCGAAAAGGAACAAAAAGCGCAGCAAACCATCATGATCGGCGACCGTGAGCATGATATTTTAGGTGCAAAAGAAAACCAGTTACCGGCAATCGGCGTTTTATATGGTTTTGGGTCAAAAGAAGAATTGCTTGATGCTGGTGCGATCGCTTTAGCCGCTGAGACACAAGAACTCTTAGCGTTGATTCCAGATTCATTATAGAGAAAAAGAGCTAACAAGCACCTTACAAGGCGTTTGTCAGCTCTTTTGTTACGCATTCGTTTGTTTCAGCTGCGGAGAGGCTTCCAATAAAAGATTGGTATCCAAATAGCCGCCTTCGTTTTTCAAAATCAAGGTTCCTGAAGTTGGGTGAACATCTAGAATCAGATGACCAGTCAAGAACATTTGATCATAGGTTGATGTAAAGAAAGTAAACTGATTGCTTGAGACTAACTCATTGTATGGGTCTAACGGTTCGTCGATCGGTGTGATCAAAAAACGTTCGCCGATCATACAGCATCCAGCTGCTGAAGAAAATTGGTTCGATCCGTCATTACTCGTCAAAATATATAAGTCGTGTCCTTTTGGAAAGCGAGCAGCGGCAGTAGGGGTAATATGTAAGTCCATTTTGCATGATCTCCTTTTTGAAACGAGTGAGCAGCAAACTGTTTCGTTTCGATAATTGTTGATAAACCAAGTGTATCACTCCTCTTAGGGATGTGACAGCAACTTGCTTTTCAACAAACCAAGCTTAAAGTTTTAGCAAGAAAAAGGCGATAATACCGATTATCAGCAAGAAAAGCCCTAAGTACAAGAGCACAGTGACCGCAGCCTGGAAAAAAGAGCGCATTTCTTTCACCTCGAATCATTCTTCTCTTTATTTTACTGCATAATCACAAAGACAAGTAAGGAACTTCACAAATCTTAAAGGAAGTTTTAGGTCTCTTAAGAGTAGACCTTGTCCTTTTTTGTAACGCTTCCATTTTTTGTGGTAAAATAAAGAAAAGGAGGCGATTTGGATGTTACGTAATTGTCAAAATGTACTTGTTGCCTTGGATGGGTCGGATCAGTCAGAAAAAGCGTTCCAAGAAGCACTCGCGATTTGTCGTATGAACAAAGCCAAATTGTATGTCCTCTCTGTTATCAACAATGCTGAGTTATCCACAAGTGCCTATGCTTTTGCGAAAATTTTTGACCAAGAAAAATTGCGTGTGGAAACGGACATGTTGAAAAAAATCTATGATGCCAATCAGCATGGGGTAGAAGATGTTGAGGTAATCGTTGAAGTCGGCGATCCAAAACGCTTTATCATTCATGCAGCAACAGAATTGTACCCGATTGATTTGATCATTATCGGTGCAACTGGTAAAGGCACATTGACCCGAGCTGTCGTGGGCTCAACCACCGATTATGTCGTCAATCATTCGAAATGTACGGTGTTGGTCGTGAAGTAAAAATTTAAATTAAACGGAAACATTGTGTTATTTTTTAAGTCAGCATAAAGCGTATCCTTTTAAAAAATTCAGTGTAGTTGAAAAAACCGCTCTCTTAGCTTTAGGAGAGTGGGTTTTTTGTGGTAAAAAAGATGTGTCTAAAATTGAGCTGTGAGCAACGAATGAAAACCCCGTTTTAGTCGTTTTATCAAAAAATATTAATTTAATTTGAATAAGGTTGACCGTTAGAAGAGATAGTTTGTTACACTTTTAATAAGCAAAGGATGTAGGAAAAGTATTGGTGAGAGGGGCTGATAATTTACTGAGTTCTACGATTCAGCTGGTTGCAAATGTCTATTGTTGAAAAGGAGAATGAAATGAAGCGTGTTGCAGAAAACTATTTGGTTGTTTTTTCGATTCTTTTGCTGATTATATGGCTAGGCTTGATCCAAGTGAAAGAATATTCGCAAGAAGTAGCCCTGTCGATCATTTACTTTATTAATCTATATACGCTCTTGTTTAAATTTAAAGATACAGCGAAAATGATGAAAGCAGTTGTATCGGTCCTACTATTGGGTTTTACGATTTTATTTCTTTTGTATATCGCAGGAAATTAGGGGCGTACGAATGATTAAGTTCAGAAATTATCGCTATACTTTGGGAATTAGATGCACAAAAAAAGACAACGTCCGACAAACGTTGTCCTACCAAAGCCACTTGACGGGCTTGAACCGTCGACCTCATCCTTACCATGGATGCGCTCTACCAACTGAGCTAAAGCGGCGTGTTATTTAACACAAGATATAGAATACCGTAAAGGCGCTGCTTTGTCAATGAGATTTTCGGATATTTCTTGAGAAAAACACTTTGCGGGAAGGGAAGTTTCTAAAAGGGGATTTTCTTGAAAAAAAGGAACAAAAAATTGATTTTTGCTCTTGCTAAATTATCTGACTATTTGGTATAGTACAGATAGATTCTTCCGGCATAGCTCAGTTGGTAGTAGCGCATGACTGTTAATCATGATGTCGTAGGTTCGAGTCCTACTGCCGGAGTATCAAAAACGACCTTCGTTTCGGAAGGTCGTTTTTTTTGGGTTGTGGATAGCCTGGGGATAATGGGTTCCCCAGTTATTTCTCCAGAACACTCACTCCGCTGAGGAAATCTTCTGTACTAGTTCCTCGTATAAATCCGTCGTTTCGGCGGCTTTTTTATTTGTGTAAAAAACGGTTGGCCCATCTTTGGTGGTGACTTTTAAAATAGGTGTCGAGTTTGTATCCACGAACATTCTGGCAGGATCACCAGCAACGGTAAATTTACCGATTTGGTAACTGGCGGTTCCTACACCCATGGTACGAACACGAGGCGATGGCAAAGCTTCGATCAATTCCACCGTCTCTATATCTGCCAAAGAGACCGTTGTTTTCCCGGTCATTGGTGCATCGAAGGTGACTTCTTGTCCTTGCACTTCACCGGTAATCGCATCAGGAGCGAAATCTAAACGATACATCGGAATGATGGTACCGACCATTAATACAAGTAAGAAGACAGCGGTGATACCTGAGACGATTTGTCCGCTACGTTTACCTAGATTGATGCCGATATTCATCCCAACACGGTCAGGAACGAACAGTCGCGCATCATTAGGATTGATGTAAAAACCATATCGCCAGTAAGCATCTTCACCATAATAGCGCGGTTGTCCTGCTGGTTCTAAGAGCTGATCTTGTTTTTTACGCAGATCTAGCAACAAGAAGAAGGTAAAGACGATCAAGAAAACAACCAAAACAACAAAGAGCACTAAGAGGATAGTACTGAATGCTCCAGTAGCGGACATGGACGCCAGTGGGACAGTCAACAAGAGCAGCGTAATGGTACAAGTGACAGCGATCAATAAGGACCAATAGCGCTTTGTTAAATCATTGATGTGCTGGTCGATAGCTGAATCACCGCTGATTCCGCGAACGGGTAAGCGGCTGATGATCACCCAGAGATAGACGAACAGCGCAAAAATTGCTAAGGAGACGCCGCCCATCAAGTATCCTGTAGAAAGATCAGGCAACTGCCATGCTTGGTACAAACTGATCATCAACAAAATCCCCGCAGGAACGAGGCTATACCACGGCAGCATCCGTTTATTTTTGGCTTGAACGAGTTTTGTATCGATCCGAATCGGATCGATAGGTAGTTCCCATCCTTTGGCAAGGATCAATTGCCGCATTTTTCCAATGTAATGCACTTGCACCAGGTAAGCTGTCCCCAGCAAAGCGGCCATATAAAGCCAGAACAGGGTAAGGATGATGGAGTCAGATAAATTGAACAAAAAAAGGAGACTTGCTACACTAAATGTACCAACGATTTGTAAGATACGCTTGCGAAATTCTGTGATCAAGCTGTGGACGCTAGGATCATCCAGATGCTCAGGGGCAAGGGTATTTTCGAGTAAAACATTTTTGTGGGGTTTACTGATCAAGCGTAAACCAAATGCGGTCGTCCCACAGAGGACAAGAGCAATAATGAAAAAAAGATAGGTCATTTGCATTCATTCCTTTCAGGAAATTGGTCCAGCAGTTGTTGAACATCCGTTAAAAGCGCTTGCTTGCTTTTACCGTGTAAGAGAGCGGTTGCTAGCTGCAGCTGCAAGTTTTGGAGATACTCCGCTTCTTGTCCAGAAGTAAACGGTGGTGGTGCGGCAACGGCGGTTCCTTTGCGGCGATCCGTGACCAACAAGCCTTCTTCTTTGAGGGAATTGTAGGCTTTTGAGATCGTCATGGTATTGATGCCAATCTCTTCGGCTAATTGACGGACGGATGGTAGCAATTCGCCAGCGGATAAATCGCCTTTTGCGATACCGACAATGATCTGTTCCCGCAACTGCTGGTAGATCGGTTGGTTGCTTTGGGTTTGAATATCAAATATCATCGAAAACAGCTCCTTTGTATTATATATATTAATACAAAAAATACAAAATAGCAACTGGTAATCAAATGAACAAGAATCGTTAGGAAAAAGTAAATAGCTTGTTACAGTTCTGTTTCATGGATCAGGTATCCTTTGACAGATACAACTTAGAGGAGGAACTTTTATGAGCCAATCGCAAAGAACGGCTTACTTTGATAATGCAAAATTTTTACTGATGATCTTGGTCGTCTTCAGTCACTTACTACAGCCTTTTATCGGCGATCAGAAGTTTTATCATGACCTATATTATTTTATCTTCACTTTCCATATGCCAGCTTTTGTTTTTCTGGCTGGGTACTTTGCCAAACCGTTGACGAAGGGACACAAGCTTCGTGAGCTGATGAAAAAGTTCTTGCTGCCTTATGTCTTCTTTCAGGTGTTTTACACCGTCTATTACTGGTTGATCGGTCTACGGGAGTCGTTAAAAATCCAACTGTTGAATCCGCAATGGGCACTTTGGTTTTTGCTTAGCATGTTCTTTTGGCAGCTCTCCTTGCTGGTCTTTCAAAAAATGTCCAAAAAGCAGGCGATCTTGCTGAGTATCGGCTTGAGTATCTTCGCTGGCTACGTGCCATTTTTAAATCAAGTGTTGACTTTGCAGCGGACCTTTGTCTTTTTGCCGTTTTTCATCATCGGGTTTTATTTTCCCAAAAATGAGATGCGCTTTTTATTGAAACCAAAGATTCGGACTATCAGTTTGCTTTTCTTACCGATCATCTACACCTTTATCGCGTTTTTTCATGGGATGAACAAGTACATGGTTTTTGGTTCCAAGCCTTATGACGATTACTTGAGCTATCCGTTGTTCGGCGGTCCCTTGCGTGCGGTCTTTTTCGTGATCGGGCTGATGGGGATCATCGGCTTTCTGAGCCTCGTGCCTAGAGAGCACCTCTTTTTTACGAAGTGGGGCAAAAACACCCTGCTGGTCTATCTTTTACAGGGGATCTTCATCAAGGGCTTGCGGGCATTAGCGATCACCGACTTGAACCTGTCGGTATTAGGCTTTGTGACGTTGGTGTTAGCCAGTGTTTTACTGACGATCTTGCTAGCTAGTCGTCCGATCCGCTTCCTTTATGCACGATTTGAACGAGGACTATCCTTTGTTTTACTTGGCTTTTTGCTTTTGATGCTAACTCTTTAAATCTTTGATACGAGCAACCGCTCTTAGAAAGATGATCCTTTCATTTTTCTAGGAGCGGTTGTTATTTGAGAGGCAGAGGCGTAAAATGGAAGGAACGGAAAGTGAAAGGATGAAGAAATATGTCAGAAATTTCAAAAAAGACCACCGCTGCCTTTGCGCAAGCGTATCAAGACAATAATAAACAAACGGCACTACAACGGAGTGTTGTGAAAAATGGGATCACCGCTTCTGCGGAAAACGTGTCAGCAAAAGTCAACAATGTGCCAGTTTTTTCAGTTGATGTGACAACCGGGAAAGTCTCAAACCAAAAACAATCAGGCCGCTGCTGGATGTTTGCCGCATTGAATACATTCCGTCATAAGATGCTGAATGATTTCAATTTAAAAGAATTTGAATTGTCTCAAAACCATACCTTCTTTTGGGACAAATACGAAAAAGCCAACTATTTCTATGAAAATATTTTAGCAACTGCTAACGAGCCTTTAACAAGTCGCAAAGTTGCTTTCTTATTGCAAACACCACAACAAGATGGTGGGCAATGGGACATGATCGTTTCGATTTTCCAAAAATATGGTGTCGTACCAAAAACGGTCATGCCAGAAAGCAGCAACTCTTCCAATTCTCGTGACCTAAACAATTACTTGAACAAAAAACTGCGTAAAGATGCGGTTGCTTTGCGTCAGCTAGTGGCTGAAGGCAAAACAGCTGAAGACATCCAAACAACCAAAGAAGCGATGTTGGAAGACATTTATCGTTTCTTAGCGACTTCTTTAGGCACACCGCCAGAAACCTTTGATTTTGAATACCGTGATGAAGACAAAAACTATCACATTGATCGCAACTTAACACCGCAAAGCTTTTATGAAAAATATGTCGGGGTGGACCTTGATGATTATGTCAGCATCATCAACGCACCAACTGCCGACAAGCCTTACAATCAATCGTATACCGTAGAAATGCTAGGCAACGTGGTTGGCGGCAAAGAAGTCAAATACTTGAACGTCGATATGCCGACCTTCAAAAAATTAGCGATCGCTCAATTGGAACAAGGGGAGTCCGTGTGGTTCGGTTGTGATGTCGGTCAATCTTCTACCAGAGATACTGGGATCATGGCATTAGATGCGTATGATATCAACGACCTATTTGACATCGACTTTACGATGACCAAAGCAGAACGCTTAGATTTTGGCGAAAGCTTAATGACCCACGCGATGGTCTTGACTGGCGTTGACTTGATCGACGGCGAATCAACCAAATGGAAAGTCGAAAACAGCTGGGGTGAAAAAGTCGGAACGAATGGCTTCTTCGTTATGAGCGATGCGTGGATGGATGAATACACCTATCAAATCGTGGTTCGCAAAGAGTTCCTGACAGCAGAACAATTGGCTGCCTTTGAAGCAGAACCAACAGTCTTAGCACCTTGGGACCCAATGGGTGCTTTAGCGTAAGACAGCAATTTCTAATGATTGCCTGAATATTCTCTGAAATTTTTCAAAAAGATGAAATGAAAAAATAACGAACCAGTTGCCGCAATCCAACTGTTAGGAAAGTAGAAATCCTAACAGTGTGGGGTTGCGGTAACGGTTCTTTTTTTATTTTCTGACAAAAAAGCGGTACCATCCTAGAAAAGTGGGAACTTATTTATTGTAAGATGAAGCAAACTTCTTTAAAATGGAATAGTCACTAATGATGCCACACGTCTCATTAGAGTGAACTGTTGAAGAATGGTCACTGGGAACCTTTACTTCCTCTGACAGACTTTGTCATGTTTATTGAACAAAAGGAGGATTCAAATGACAAATCTGTTAACTATTATTGTTGTTCTACTTTTTGCTGCCCTTATTTATGGGTTCTACTTATTGCAAAAACGTCACGTGAAGTTTTCTACGCGGGTCTTTGCGGCGTTGTTCGTCGGGATCGTTTTTGGTGGCGTGCTGCAGCTGATTTTTGGGACAGGCTCTGACGTTGTCACGCAAGCTCTTGACTGGATCACGATGGTCGGTAGCGGCTATGTAGCTCTCTTGCAAATGCTGATCATGCCCTTGATCTTCGTTTCGATCGTTGGCGCTTTCACTAAGATGAAAGAAAGCGAAAAAATCAAGAAGATCAGTTTTACGGTTCTTGCGACTTTGCTAGGGACAACGGCGATCGCTGCCTTGATCGGAATTGTGATGGTCATGGTCTTTGGTCTTGACGGTGCCAGCTTTACCGAAGGGGCAACGGAAACAGCGCGGATCGCAGAATTAGCGGAACGTTCGACACAAGTCCAAGACCTATCGATCCCACAACAAATCGTTTCCTTCATCCCAAGCAATGTTTTCGCTGATTTTGCGGGTACTCGTTCGACAAGTACGATCGGGGTCGTGATTTTCTCAGCCTTTGTTGGGATCGCCTTTCTTGGTGTCAAACGTAAATCACCGAAAGAAGCGGAAACTTTTGCGAATTTGATGGACAGCTTATATAAAATCGTGATGCGTATCGTCACGTTAGTTTTGCGCCTGACACCATATGGCGTTTTGGCATTGATGACTAATGTATTAGCTTCAAGTGATTTTGAAGCCATCTTGAACTTAGGCAAATTTATCATCGCCTCTTATGCGGCTTTGATTTTGGTCTTACTTGTTCATTCATTATTGCTGATCGCTGTTCGGGTCAATCCAGTAACGTATTTCAAAAAGGCTTTTCCAGTCTTGAGCTTTGCCTTTACTTCTCGTTCAAGTGCGGGAGCCTTGCCATTGAACATCGAAACCCAAACCAAAGCGTTAGGTGTTGATGAAGCCACGGCTAACTTTGCAGGCAGCTTTGGGTTATCGATTGGTCAAAACGGCTGTGCGGGTGTGTATCCAGCGATGTTGGCAACGATCGTTGCACCAACGGTTGGGATCAATGTCTTTGATTGGCAGTTTATCCTACTGCTAGTTGCAGTAGTTACGATCAGCTCATTCGGCGTTGCTGGTGTTGGCGGTGGCGCAACCTTTGCTTCATTGATCGTCTTAGGCTCAATGAACTTGCCGATCGCCATCGTAGGCTTAGTTATTTCTGTTGAACCATTGATCGATATGGCACGGACACTCGTTAATGTCAGCGACAGTATGGTTGCGGGAATGGTGACTAGCAGTCGTATCAACGAACTGGATCGTTCGATCTTAGATGATTCTGCCGCCGTGATCGAAGCCGAATAGAAACATTTTGTAACAAGCGAAAGCAAAGAAAGACTGCGTGTGGTCTTTCTTTTTTTTGTCCGTTAAAGCTCAGCTCACAGAAAAATCTAGGTTTCAGTGCCCTTAATAGCGAAGTTTCTGCTATACTTTTAACTAGAACATCGCGGGAGGGATAAGCAATGACACAATTGATTCAACTAGAACGAGCAGCAAACGTCAGAGAACTTGGCGGCTATCAAACGACAAACGGCACGACGATCAAACGAAAAAAATTGATCCGCAGTGCGGCGATCAATGAATTGACTGCTTCAGATCAAGCAGTACTGGCAAACTATGGGGTCAATCAGGTCATTGATTTTCGCTCCATCGCTGAAGCCAATGCACAGCCTGATCGACCGATCGCCACAGCAAAGCAGCTTTTTTTACCTATTTTCAAAGAAGACGAAACGATGGTTTCCTTGTCGCCAGAAAGCTTGAAGCAGCGCTTGGAAGATGGGGAAGATGCCGAAGAGCAGATGAAAAAAGTCTACCGTCACTTTGTTGAAAGCGACTATGCCCGCCAACAATATCGGCAGTTCTTTGATCATGTGATCGCCAATGCGGAAGGCGAAGGTGCAACCTTGTTCCACTGTACCGCTGGCAAAGATCGCACAGGTTTTGGCGCCTTTTTATTACTCCATGTGTTGGCGGTGGCACCAGCGACGATCAAAGAAGATTATTTAGCGACCAATCGCTATTTAGCCCCAATGCTAAAAGAAAAATTTGCCCCAATGACCCAGCATTTGCCGCAAGAGCTGTTAACAGCGATCACGGTTTTGATGAGTGCCAAAGAGAGTTTTCTTGATGAAAGCTTGGCTGCGATCGATCAGCACTTCGGTTCGGTTGATCAGTATCTCCTGCAAGGACTAGGGGTGACGAAAGAAGAGCAAGCGTATTTGAATGCCCAACTGACTGAGTAAAGAAAGGGAGATCCGTATGGAGGAAGCATTGTTCGCAGCAATCGGGATGACCGGCTCGCTGACGCCCATCAGTGGTGGGGATGTCAATCAAACGTATCGTTTCACTACAGCAGAAAATCGCTATTTTTTAAAGACCCATCCTCATGTTTCATCGGTGTTCTTTCAAGCAGAGATCAACGGCTTAGCTGAATTAGCCCCTTTCGTGCGGGTGCCAAAAATCGAACGTCTCGGTCAGACTGAAGAGAGGGCATTTTTATTGATGGAATGGATCGATGGTGGGGAAGGACAGCAGCGACGCTTAGGTCAAAGCTTGGCTCGGCTTCATCAGCAGACGCAGGAGTCTTTTGGGTTTTACGAAGACAATTACATCGGCTTTTTGCCGCAAGTCAATCCGAAAACCACCGATTGGCTTGATTTTTACACAGTCTGCCGTTTGGATGTGCAAGTCGAACTAGCGAAGCTAGGTAACCGCTGGCATGCCAAACGGGAAGCTGCTTATCTGCGTTTGAAAGAATTTTTGCATGAGAATTGGCGTGATCGCAGCGTCACACCTGCTTTATTACACGGTGATTTTTGGCGGGGGAATGTGCTGTTCGATCAGCAAGGAGAACCAGTGTTTCTTGATCCAGCAGTCGCTTATGGGGATCGAGAAATGGATATTGCGATGTCCCAGCTCTTCGGTGGTTTTCGTCAGGAATTTTTGGAAGGCTATCAAGAAGTCTATCCATTAGATGAGGATTGGCAAGAGCGACTGCCAGTGTATCAATTGTATTATTTATTGGTCCATTTGAATCAGTTTGGCGAAAGCTATGGACCAAGTGTCGATGAAATATTGAGTCGTTTTTAGGAGGCAATTAGAACTATGGCAGCAAAGTATCAAACCACACATGAAGTGGCGTATTATGAATGTGATGTCAACCAAACGATGACGTTTCCAGCCATGCTAGGCATCGCCATCAAGACATCAGAGGAACAAAGTGCGGCGTTAAACCGCGGACCAGAAGTCATCGCTAGTTATGGCTTGACCTGGATCATCACCAGCTATCACATAACGGTGACTCGTTTGCCGCGCGTAGGGGAGCAGATCCAAGTGGCGACCCAGGCGAGAGAATACAATAAATTTTTCTGCTACCGTTACTTTTGGTTATTGGCAGAAGATGGAACGGAACTGGTCAAAATCGAGGCGGTTTTTGCGTTGATGGATCCGAAGACGCGCAAAGTCAGCAGTGTACCAGATGAGATCGTGGCGCCTTTTGGCAGTGAAAAAATCAAGCGAATCAAACGCTACCCGAAGATCACCCCTATCACGCAAGGACAATTTTTGCCGTATCGGGTGCGTTTCTACGATATTGATAGCAATCAGCATGTCAACAATGCCATGTATTTCAATTGGCTGATGGACGTCTTAGGCTATGAGTTTTTAACAAAACATGAAGTGACACAAGTGACGATCCGTTTTGATCGGGAAGTGGCTTACGGCCATTTGATCGAAAGCCATTTTCAAATCAATGAAAAGACAGTCGATGAAGCCGGCGAGGCTGTGCCGCTGCAAACGATCCACGAGATCAAGATCGGTGAGGATACTTACTGCGAAGCCATCTTTACTTGGCGAGAAAAATAAAACAACCCTTTTGCCTCCGTTAGCGGAATGGCAAAAGGGTTTTTGTTTGGTTAATTCTCCATGAAATCAGGCAGTTCATCCATGGTCAACCCACGGTTTTTCGCTATCAGCAATTTGATGCGAGCTTTTTGGCTATTGATGCTATTGCAGAAAATCACCCCAAGAGCTTGCAATTCGATCCCGCCGCCTAAGTAGTCATAGACCGGCTCGGCAACGCCGTTGAAGCAGCGAGAAACTAAGACGACTGGAATGTTTCTAGCGATCAGTTTTTTCAAAGGCTCTATGGTTTGCGGCGGAAGATTGCCAGCGCCTAAAGCTTCGATCACTAGTCCATCGATCAGCGAGTCGGCTAAAGCATCGAACAATTCCCCAGTCATCCCTGCATAGGCTTTGACGATCGGAAACAGACCATCGACACGATCAACATCCAAATGGCGGTTATTTAACAGCTCTTGCATGAACAAGATACGGTGCTTTGTGACTAAGCCGATCGGACCTAATGTCGGGGTGCGGAACGTCGCAATATTGGTGGTGTGGGTCTTCGTAACATAACGTGCGGAATGGATCTCATCGTTCATCACGACTAAGACGCCTTTTCCTAAGGCATCAGGTGATTTCGCCACCCGAATCGCACTTTCAAAGTTATAAAGCCCGTCACTGCCGATTTCATTACTTGAGCGCATGGCGCCAGTCACCACGATCGGTAACTGACCGCCGATTGTGGTATCTAAAAAGAAGGCTGTTTCTTCCAGCGTATCGGTTCCGTGAGTGATCACGACCCCATCGACCCCGCTTAAATGCGCCAGCTGGATACGTTCTTTCAACTGCAGCATTTCTTTTGGGGTCATATGAGGACTGGGAATATTAAAAATGTCTTCGACGATCAATTCAACATCGTCGTCAATGTGTATCGGTGCATCCATCAGCGGATTGCTGACATCAGGGCTGACGCCGCCTGTCAGGGTGTCTTCTTTCATGGCGATGGTGCCGCCAGTGTGCAACACGAGAATTCGTTTCATTTTTTCATCACCTGCAATGATTTATTTACTCTTAACTCAAAACTATTGTATACTATTAAAATAAGAAAACAAGGAGCGATGGGAAAAAATGATTCGAATTGGTTGTACCACATTTAGTGAACATGGCAGTCTCGTGCAAAGAAAAAACTCGAAATTATTTGAGTATGCCCGTTATTTTCCGCTAGTTGAGCTGGATACCACCTATCATTTTTTGCCAAAAGAAAAAGACGTGCGCAACTGGTTGACCCAGATTCCCGAAAATTTCCGCTTTGTGTTGAAAGTCCATCAAAGTGTGACCACCCAAGGGGATTTGCCAGATCAGTTGACCATGACCGAAGCACTGCAGCTTTATAAAGAAGCGATCGCCCCAATGGTAGAAGCAGGCAAACTCTTTTGCCTATTGGCGCAGTTTCCCAACAGCTTTAAATGTACGAAAGAAAATGTCGCCTATTTAGACCAAGTGCGAGAATGGTTTGCGGGCTATCCAGTGGCGATCGAGCTGAGAGACAGCAGCTGGTATCAGCCGAAACTGTATCCTGGAATGATCGATTATATGAAGCGAAAACAGTTTTCCTTAGTAGTTGTTGATCAGCCGAAAAAGCTATCGACCACCATTCCCCTTGATCCAACCGTGACCAATCCCGCGTTTGTCTTGTGCCGTTTTCATGGACGCAACGACAGCGGCTGGACAGCGACGGGACCAGATGCCAAAAATCTGCGGACCTTGTATCGCTATGACCAAGCCGAACTAACGGAGTTAAAACACGCAGTCCAAGCCATCGAAGCCAATGCCAAAGAAGTCGCAGTGGTCTTCAATAATAATGCCGGTCGTGATGCCGCTGACAATGCTCGCGCATTGATCGATGCGCTGCAGATCGATTACGAAGCATTAAATCCTAATCAGTTGAAATTATTTTGAGGAGTCATATGATAAAAGCAATTTTTTTTGATATTGATGGCACGCTGATTGCCAGCAACGGCAAGGCGCTTGCCAGTACCCGTGAAGCCATCAAACAGGCCCAAGCCAATGGCGTCCTCTGCGGCATTGCCACTGGACGTGGTCCGGTTGATTTAGAGAAGGTGATCGATTACTTGTCGTTAGACATGTTTATCACCTATAACGGCCAATATGTCTACACGAAGGAAAACTTGATTTATGCTAAACCTTTTCCAAAACAAACGCTGGAAGCGATCGTAGAATACGCAGATGAAAATTACCGCCAAGTCATGTTTGGCGGAGAAACCCAAGTGGCTGGCAGCTTGACGATCCGTTTAAGCCAATCACCCGTCATGCAGCGCTACTTGCGCTATGTACCGAAAAAATTTCCCGTCGGTTTTTTAAAGAAAGTCTTGCAGCGCTTTAGTCCCAATCGTAACGCCAAGCGCTATGAATCGTTGGATATTTTACGAGAGCCCATCTATCAGTGCATTATGCTGAGCCCTGAATCAGAGCGCGAAAAATTACGGTCTAAGCTGCCGCAATGTGATTTTAAGCGATCCAATGCCTATTCTGTTGATATCGTCCCGAAAAACGGTTCGAAAATCAAAGGCATCAAAGAGTTTTTGGCCTATGAAGGGATCGCGATGGAAGAAGCGATGGCATTTGGGGATCATTTTAATGATGTGGAAATGTTAGAAGGCGTGGGGATCGGGGTTGCGATGGGCAATGCCCAGCCCATCACTAAAGCCAGTGCTGACTTTGTGACGGATACTAACGATCATGACGGCATCAAGAAAGCCTTGATCCATTTTGGCATTATTGCCGAGGATGCCCAAGCCAGGGAATGAAAAAAATAAGCAAGTAGCCAATCTATGAAGCAACGTAGAAGACAGCGCAGAACCATGAAACAGAACCATGAGAAAAAGCAGAAAGAAGCGAGCAAAATGAGTCCATTTGAAATGACGGAAGAGTTTCATAAAACCTTTGATCCAACGCGACCGCCATATCCACAAGCTTTTTCAGCGGAAAAAGCCCAGTTTCGTGCTGGTTTTAAAATTGAAGAATTAGTTGAGTTCCTTTATGCTGCCAGCAACAATGACGAAGAGACCTTTCAAGCAGGTCTGGAGCATTTGCATCAAGCGATCGATCAAGCCCAAGCCAAGCTGGCTGCCAAACAACAGCCTGTCAGTGATTCTCTAGTAGAACAAGTCGATGCGCTTTGTGATCTGCTGTATTTTACCTATGGCTCGTTTTCACTGTTAGGGGTCGATCCAGCGCCGATCTTGGCTATCGTTCATGACGCCAACATGGGAAAACTTTTCCCAGATGGGCAGCCCCATTATGATCCTGAGACCCACAAAGTCATGAAGCCAAGCGATTGGGAAGAACGGTTTGCTCCTGAACCGCGAATCAAGGCAGAAATCAACCGCCAATTGGCACAAAAACAAGCGCAAGCTCAAGAATCGTCAGAATAAAAACCAAACGTGCCAGTTGCCCGTTCCGATTGCTTATCAGCAAAAGGAGTGGTGCAACTGGCACGTTTGGTTTAATCAAAGAAAGTGTAGTAAAGGGTTCTGACAGCGGCTTTTTCTTGTTCTTTGTGGATACCGAACATGATGCTGACCTCAGAGGACCCTTGGTTGATCATCTCTAAGTTGATATTTTTCCGCGCAAGGGCAGCGGTACTGTCGGCAGTAATCCCGACTCGTTGACGCATTCCTTCACCAACGACGACGACCATGGATAGATCGTGGGTCATTCGCAGTTCATCGGGATCGATCTCGTAGGCGATCTTGCGCAGCAGTTCTTCTTCCAATACTGGATTCAACTGGTTGGAGCGCATAATGATCGAGATATCATCGATTCCTGAAGGCATGTGTTCATAATTTAAATCAAATTCACGGAAAATCTCTAAGACCCGTAACGTGAACCCAACTTCGCGGTTCATCAAGTATTTGCGAATATAGATCATACAAAAGCCTTCGTCACTGGCAACGCCGATCACGGGCTGATCTAAATTGTCTCTTTGGTTGGTGATCAAGGTACCAGGATGACTTGGATTATTGGTGTTTTTGATCACCACGGGAATTTTTGCATGGTATGAAGGCATCAACGCCTCATCGTGCAACACAGTAAAGCCTGCATAAGACAGCTCTCGCATTTCTCGGTAAGTCACTTCTTTGATGGACTCTGGATGATGAACATAGCCTGGATGAGCAGAAAAAATCCCATCGACATCGGTAAAGTTTTCGTACAATTCTACTTGCAGACCAGCCGCCACGATGGCACCAGAAATATCTGATCCTCCTCGAGAGAAGGTACAGATCTCGCCGGCTTCTGTGTAGCCAAAGAAGCCAGGAATCACTAAGATTTCAGGACTGTCGCGCCATTGTGCGATCTTGGCGTACGACTTGTTCAAGATACGGGCGTTTTGAGGTTCATCCGTCACCAGCAGCCCAAGTTCTTGCGGATTCATGTAGCGAGCAGCTAACCCACGGCTTTGTAAAATCCCTGCGATCAATTTGGCGTTGTTGTCTTCGCCGCTTGCCAAGACTGTATCATAAAGATGCGGATTGTCTTGGGTAGGCAGTGTTTGAAAAGCCGCCAATGATTGCCAGATGCGGTCTAAATGGACTTGTTCGATCCCAAAGGGGGCGGCGATCGCTGTATAGCGGGCATAGATTTCTTCTATTAAATCAGTGATTTCTTCTTGGGCACACAGACGGGTACAGACAGCTAGTAACAGATCGGTGACTTTCTGATCGTCGCTGGAACGCTTACCAGGCGCTGAAACAACAACAAACCGTCTTTTAGGATCACTTTCAATTATCGCAACAACTTTTTCGACTTGTTCGGCTGAGGCAAGGGAACTGCCTCCGAATTTCGCTACTTTCATTTGACATTACTCCTGTTCAAGCTTTTTACTAGAGTACAGTTTCAATAGGGAGAAATCAAGCGGTTTCTTGAAAAAAATCGGAAAAATCAGAAAAAAAGTCACTTGTTGATGTAAATTTCACGATTTGTTTTCATTATCGCTGGAAAAGCCGTGATTTATTTTATTCGATGCGAAAAAAGTCGATCTTTTTTGCCTCAATCTAATGCTTGATTTTTTTCTTTATGCTATAATCTAGCGTAGATGCTTTTTTATAAAGGGACTATCTGTCCTTTTTATACTCAACGAACTTATCAATCAATCTGCTGATCAGCAGGTTTTAGACGAAACATGTATATTTGAAAATTGGAGGAACCACAAAATGGGAACTAATATCATCTTTGGAATTGTCATTGCCATCATCATCATCGCAGCGGTCTTGTATGCAATTGGCTTTTTCATGCGGAAGAAAAACCAAGAAAAGCTGAATGACTTGGAAAAACGCAAAGAAAATCTGTTTGACTTGCCGGTGATCGAAGAAGTCGATGAAGTAAAAAGAATGCACTTGGTTGGTCAAAGTCAAAACACCTTCCGTGAGTGGAACCAACAATGGACAGATATCTCCACAAAATCTTTTGCTGAACTTGAAAGTCAAATCTTTGAAGTGGAAGAGCTGAACGAACGCATCCGCTTTTTTAAAGCAAAAGGGGCGATCGTCCAAGCCGAAGCGACCATGGACGAGATGGAACGCCAAGTGGAAGAGATTCGCGCAGGCTTGAAAGAATTACGAGAAAGTGAAGAACGAAATTCCCTGGAAGTTCAAAAAGCGTTGGACGTTTACGAAGACTTGAAGAAGAAGCTGCGGGATCAAGGCGAAGAATTCGGTCCTGCTTACAATGAGCTGCAAAAACAAATCAAAAACATTGAAATTGAGTTCACCCAATTTGTTACCTTAAATACTTCAGGCGATCCTGTGGAAGCACGGGAAGTGTTAGACCAAGCGGAAAAACACACCTATGAAGTGGAAGACCTAATGAAACGGATCCCAGCGGCGTACGAAGAATTAAATCGTACCTTCCCTGATCAGTTGAAAGAAATCCAAGAAGGTTATAAAAAATTATTAGAACAAAAATATGTGTTCCCAGAAGCAAACTTCCAAGAAGAAATCAATCGTGTGAAAAAACGGGTTGAAAACTCCATGAACGATCTAGCGAAAACAGAAGTCGCTTCCGTTGAAGTGGCAAGCCGTGATACTGCAAGTGATATTGATGCCTTGTATACGGTGATGGAACGTGAGATCAATGCCAAGAAATATGTCATGAAAAATCGTCAGATCATCGAAGACTACATTGACCATGCAACGAAGAACAACCGTCAGTTGTTGATCGAGTTGGATCATACGGCACAAAGCTATACTTTGAATCATAATGAATTGGGTCGCGTCCGCGGCTTCCAAACCGAAGTGGACGAATTGGCTCGCCGCAACAACGAGTACTTACCGAAATTGGAAAAACATGAGATTCCTTATTCAGAAGTGCAAAGCTTCTACAAAGATGCCTACAAGATTTTGGATGATGTGGAAAGCCAGCAAGTTGAAATCGATGATTCTCTTGCGGAATTACGTCGTGGCGAAAAAGTTGCACAAGAAAAAGTGGAAAGCTTCGAATTCCGTCTACGCAACTTGAAACGGTTTGTTGAGAAACAACGCTTACCTGGTTTGCCAGGCGAGTATTTAGAATTCTTCTTCGTGGCAACGGATCGTGTCGAAGAACTAGGCAAAGAATTGAACAAGATTCGCATCAACATGCAAGAAATCAATAAATTGGTTTCTGTCTGTGAAGAAGATCTTGATCTTTTAGATGAACAAACAAAAGACTTAGTGGATGCTGCGGCATTGACTGAGCAAATGATGCAATATGCCAACCGCTATCGTCATTCTCATCCAGATATTAAGGCAGCGATCGACAAATCACTTTACTTGTTTAGTAAAGAATATCGCTACCAAGATGCGCTAGATGAAATCGGCACAGCGTTGGAACGAGTAGAACCAGGTGCCTTCAAACGGATCGAAAACTTCTACTTCAATAACCGCGACTTAGTATAATACGAAAGCCAGCAGTGAAAAACTGACTGGCTTTTTTCATGGAAAGAATGGCTCGCTGCATGAGTACCGCTTACGAAGGAAGGAAAAGTTTCCTTTAAAAAAAGCCAAAGCCAGCGAGTCACCTTGAAACTCAGCCCAAGAGCAGTTATAATGGGAAAGAATTTTTTTAGAGAAAGGGTCCTATCATTGATCTATTTTGACAACAGTGCAACAACCGCTATTTATCCACAAGCTTTAAATACATATGTCCAAGTCAGTCAGCGAATTATCGGCAATCCCTCAAGCCTGCATGATTTAGGAAATCAAGCCAATCGTCTGCTGCAGCAATCTCGTCAGCAGATCGCCGATCTGTTAAACGTTTCTTCCAAAGAGATCGCATTTACCAGTGGGGGAACTGAAGGAGACAACTGGGTCATCAAAGGGTCTGCTTTAGCGAAAAAAGCCTATGGGAATCACCTGATTATTTCCAGTATTGAACACCCTGCCGTCAGTGAAACAGCGGCTCAATTAGCCGAGTTAGGGTTTGAGGTCAGTGTGGTGCCTGTCGATGCCCAAGGCTTTGTCAACGTGTCTGAATTAGCAAACATGATTCGCAAAGAAACGATTTTGGTTTCGGTGATGGCGGTCAATAATGAGGTAGGGTCGATCCAACCGATCCATGAGATCGCAGCTGTGCTAGCGGACCATCCAACAATCCATTTCCATGTAGATGCCGTCCAAGCCATCACAAAGGTGCCGCAAGAACAATGGTTCAATGAGCGGGTCGATTTTGCCGTGTTCTCTGCGCATAAATTTCATGGACCTCGTGGCGCAGGCTTTATCTATTGGAAACAAGGCCGTAAGCTGGCGCCATTGATGACCGGCGGTGGGCAAGAGCAAAACCAGCGCAGCGGTACCGAAAACGTACCAGCAATCGTTGCTATGGCAAAAGCCCTACGTTTAGCGACAGAACAAAAGGCTGAAAAGCCAAACCATGTTCAATTATTAAAAGGCTATTTGCAAGAAGCACTGGCTGGGTACGAGAAAGTCACGCTTTTTTCTGGCACAGAAGGGTTTGCGCCGCACATACTTTGTTTTTCATTAAAAGGGATCCGAGGAGAAGTCTTAGTCCATGCCTTTGAAGAAAAGCAGATCTATCTTTCGACGACGAGCGCTTGTTCCTCCCGTAAAAAGATGGCCAGCAGTACGCTTCATGCGATGCACGTTCCAGAACAGTTAGCAACATCGGCTGTTCGTATCAGTTTAGATGAGAGCAATACAATGGCAGAAGTCGAGCAGTTTCTGATCGTCTTCCACCAGTTGTACCAAAAATTTTCGAAAATCAATTAAGCACGACAGACCACTATAAAATCAATCCAAATCAAAGGAGTTTTCTCGTGAATTATTCAGAAATCATGGTTCGTTATGGCGAACTGTCAACAAAGGGCAAAAATCGTCGTAGTTTTATTATGCAATTAGCTTCAAACGTCAAACGTACCTTAGCAGATTATCCCCATGTCAAAGTTCATGCCGAGCGAGATCGCATGCACTTGCTATTGAACGGTGAAAACAGCCAAGAGATCATTCCTAAGCTGCAAAAAGTCTTTGGGATTCAAAACTTTTCCCCCAGCATTCGGGTCGAAAAAGATATCGAAGTATTAAAGAAAGCCGTTCAAGACGTCATGGCAGAGATCTATACGGGTGTTGAGACCTTCAAAATCACAGCCAAGCGCAGTGATCATTCGTTTGTGCAAGATAGCAACCAGTTGAATTTGACCTTAGGGAATGCGGTGATCGACCGTTTTCCTGATATCAAAGTCCAAATGAAAAAACCAGACATCAATTTGCGTGTAGAAATACGGATCGATGGCGCTTATTTGTCTTATGAAACGATCCAAGGAGCCGCTGGGCTGCCAGTGGGCACCAGTGGAAAGGGAATGTTGATGCTTTCTGGCGGTATCGATTCGCCAGTTGCAGGCTACTTTGCCATGAAACGCGGCGTTGAGATCGAAGCGGTCCATTTCGCAAGTCCTCCTTATACGAGTGAACAAGCGTTGCAAAAAGCCAAAGATTTAACGAAGAAGCTTGCACCTTATGTGGGAAGCATCCAGTTTATCGAAGTTCCGTTTACAGAAATCCAAGAAGAAATCAAAAATCGTGTGCCACAAGGCTATTGGATGACCATCACCCGTCGGATGATGCTGCGTTTGACGGATGCGATTCGGGAAGCTCGTCATGGCTTGATCATCTTAAATGGTGAATCATTAGGACAAGTGGCTTCACAAACTTTGCATAGCATGGTCGCCATCAATGAAGTAACCAATACGCCGATCGTGCGCCCAGTGGCAACGATGGACAAATTGGAAATCATTGAAGTTGCCGAAGCCATTGATACCTTTGAATTATCAGTTCAGCCATTTGAGGATTGCTGCACAATCTTTGCACCTCCTCAACCAAAGACGCGCCCAAGACTGGATAAGGTCCACCAATATGAAGAACGTCTCGATATCGAAGGGATGATGGAACGTGCGATGGCTGGGTTGAAACTGGAAGCAATCACGGCAAATCAAGAAAAAGCAGCAACGGAATTCGCTGAATTTTTATAATAAAACCCCGATTTTAATGCTACGACCACAACTGTTTTTGAACATTTGTGGTCGTTTTTCATCGAGTGAGAGAGTTTGTGAATATTTTCTTGCTATTGAAAATGGAACATGCTACACTCGATATGTGAATCATTTAACAAGGAGGGTGGACAGGATGGAAGCATTAAGAGATAAAAAACTTCCGAAAGCGACGGCAAAACGTTTGCCAGCTTATTTACGACACTTAAAATTACTGGATGCCTCTGGTATTCAGCGAATCAAATCGAAAGAGTTTGCAGAAATCACGCAAGTTCCTTCAGCCACGATCCGCCGAGATTTTTCTCATCTAGGAGAATTGGGCAGAAGTGGCTATGGCTATGATGTTCCCTATCTGATTGAGGTATTGAGCTATATCTTAGAAACCAATGAAGAGAAAAAAATCGCCTTGATTGGTTATGGAAATTTAGGAAAAGCGTTAGCCAACAACAATTTTCGCAGAAATGAAAATCTTTCCGTGGTCGCGGTTTTTGACAATGATCCAGAAATGATTGGTCAGACCATTAGTGGGCGTTATGTCTATGGAATGGATCAATTGGCGGAAGTCGTAGCAGATAAAGGGATCACCGTAGCGATTTCGACCGTTCCTAGCCGTTATTCACAAATGGCGATCGATGCGATCGTGGATGCTGGGATCACAGCGATTTTAAATTTTGCCCCTGATCCCGTCATCGTGCCAAAAGACGTCAATATCCAATACATTGATTTGACGACAGAATTGCAAACATTGATCTTTTTTGATACGACCTACTCGCAAAAATCGAAAGTCTGAGCAAATCCTTTTCGTTTTTTGACAATCTTTCTTATACTGGGAGAAAATGCTATAGGAGAGATGTTATGCAAGTTACACGCAAAGAAACGGTTTATGAGATGCCTGGCAACCAACCAAAAGTAGGGGATAAAGCAGCTGATTTTCGCTTGAAAAGTTTAGAGGACAAGGAATACACACTGACTGATTTTTTAGGAAAACCAACGATCATCAGCGTGGTTCCCGATATCGTGACACGCGTCTGTGCATTGCAGACCAAGCGTTTCAACCAAGAGGCAAGTCAATTGGATGACATCCATTTTGTCACGATTTCTAACAATACAAAAGAAGAACAAGCGCAATGGTGCGGCCAAGAAGGTGTCGACATGATCATGCTTCATGATCCGGCGAATACCTTCGGTGAGGCCTATCAAATCATGATCCCAGACTTCGGTCATTTTGCCCGAGCAATTTTCGTTTTAGACCGTGAAGGCGTGATCCAACACGTTGAGATCGTGCCTGAGATCTCCCACGAACCGGATTATCAAGCAGCCATTGATGCTGCGAAAGCAAACCTCTGATTGACTTTCAAAAAAGTTCATTGTAGAATGTAGCAAGATGAAACAAGAATCTATGATAGCAAGACAATGTTCAAGAGGAGTATCAGTGACCCTGGCGGTCAGAGAGAAGTCGGTCGGTGCAAGACTTCCCCAGACACTGAAAAGGTAGCTTGAAGGTCTTTGATCCGAACCACGGTTTGTTTCTTGCAGACAAAGCCGCACAGTAAGATCAAGCGCGTCGTGAACGTTACCTCACGTCAAAGTGGCAGAGCAATCTGCAATTTAGGTGGTACCGCGTATCAGCGCCCTAATGCCTCGGCATTAGGGCGCTTTTTGCTGTGAATCACTATGATTGGCTTGCGGAGCAAGACAGAATAGATGATGAACAGTACTAGGCGATCATAGGGAGCGTAGTAACCAAACTAGGAATCACAATGAGTGGCCCACAAAGAGGGACAGAGCAGATGATGAACAGTACTAGAAGTCATCAAAACTGGTCCACGAAGCGAGCGAGATCGTTTGCCAAAAGCCCTAAGACACAATAGCTGATCACGGAAGCGAGCCTTGACCTCTGTAAGCAACGTTTTTTTACGAACAACAAGCGAGGCGTCAACAAACAGCTGATAATCATCTCTACCACGGCACTAATCCTGAACGATTCAAACATTGTCACGCTTTACCCAGCAACAGGCACAAAAAAACCACACCAACCATTACGTCTAAAAAACGTAACTTTAGGAGGACCAACTATGACAGAAACTGAAAATCTATCCACCAAGTACAATCCCCAAGAAGTAGAAGCGGGGCGCTACCAAGATTGGTTAGAACATGACCGTTTTAAACCAAGCGGCAACAAAGAAGCAAAACCTTATTCTATCGTGATTCCACCACCAAACGTAACAGGAAAATTGCACTTAGGTCATGCCTGGGATACCACGTTACAAGACATCATCATTCGTCAAAAACGGATGCAAGGGTATGACACCTTATGGCTACCAGGTATGGACCATGCCGGGATCGCTACCCAAGCCAAAGTAGAAGAAAAGCTGCGGGAACAAGGGATTTCTCGCTATGACCTTGGTCGGGAAAAATTCGTTGAACAAGTATGGGATTGGAAAGAAGAATATGCCGGTCACATTCGGGAACAATGGGCGAAACTAGGCTTATCCCTAGACTATAGCCGTGAACGATTCACGTTAGATGATGGATTATCCGAAGCGGTCCGTAAAGTTTTCGTGACGCTATATGAAAAAGGCTTGATCTATCGTGGCGAGTACATCATCAACTGGGATCCGCAAGCCCGCACGGCATTATCTGATATTGAAGTGATCCACAAAGACATCGAAGGTGCTTTTTACCATATGTCTTACGAATTAGCAGATGGCAGCGGTGTGGTGGAGATCGCAACGACTCGTCCAGAAACGATGCTGGGGGATACAGCAGTCGCGGTTCATCCAGAAGATGAACGCTATCAAGCATTGATTGGTAAAAAAGTGATTTTGCCTTTGGTCAATAAAGAGATCCCAATCATCGCAGATGAGTACGTGGACCAAGAATTTGGAACTGGGGTCGTAAAAATCACTCCTGCCCATGACCCGAATGACTTTGAGGTCGGTAACCGCCATGACCTACCACGGGTCAATGTCATGAATGATGACGGAACAATGAACGACTTAGCAGGTACTTATGCAGGCATGGATCGTTTTGCTGCTCGTAAGCAAATCGTGAAAGACTTAGAGGCGTTAGGTCGTCTGATCAAAATCGAAAAAATGGTCCATAGTGTAGGGCACTCAGAACGGACAGGCGTAGTAGTCGAACCTCGTTTATCGACACAATGGTTCGTAAAAATGGAACCATTAGCAAAACAAGCCATCGACAACCAAGAAACCGACGATGCGGTGGACTTTTATCCGCCACGTTTCAACCAAACATTCTTACGTTGGATGGAAAATGTCCATGACTGGGTGATCTCTCGTCAGTTGTGGTGGGGCCATCAAATCCCAGCTTGGTACCACAAAGAAACGGGAGAAATGTATGTAGGACTTGAAGCGCCAGCGGATGCCGAAAATTGGCAACAAGATCCAGACGTATTGGATACCTGGTTTAGTTCTGCTTTATGGCCGTTTTCAACAATGGGGTGGCCAGATGAAAACAATGAAGATTTCCAACGCTACTTCCCAACGAATACATTAGTGACTGGCTATGACATCATTTTCTTCTGGGTAAGCCGTATGATTTTCCAAAGCTTGGAATTTACTGGCAAACGACCATTTGAAAATGTCTTGATCCACGGATTGATCCGTGATGAACAAGGTCGCAAAATGAGTAAGTCGCTTGGAAATGGGATCGATCCGATGGAAGTCATTGAACAATACGGTGCCGATGCATTGCGTTGGTTCTTATCAAATGGCTCTGCACCGGGACAAGACGTGCGTTTCAGCTATGAGAAAATGGATGCCGCTTGGAACTTCATCAATAAAATTTGGAATGCTTCCCGTTTCGTCTTGATGAATGTCAGCGAAATGACTGCCGAAGCCATTGATTTTTCTGGTGAAAAATCAGTGGCGGATCGTTGGATCTTGACGCGCTTGAATGAAACGATTGAAAAAGTCACTGATCTTTTTGAACGCTTCGAATTTGGGGAAGCGGGTCGTCAATTATACAACTTTATCTGGGATGATTTCTGTGACTGGTACATTGAAATGTCGAAAGAAACCTTATACGGTGACAATGAAGCAGCGAAACAAGTCAATAAGAGCATCTTAGTCCATGTTCTTGATCAAATTTTACGCTTGTTGCACCCAATCATGCCATTTGTTACAGAAGAAATCTGGAGCAAACTGCCGCATACAGGGGAATCATTAGTTGTTGCTGAGTATCCACAAGTGGCACCAGAATGGACCGATGAAAAAGCGGCGCAAGGGATGGAAGTGTTGAAAGAATTGATTCGTTCGGTTCGAAACATCCGTGCAGAAGTAAACACACCACTTTCGAAACCAATCACTTTGCTGATCCAAGCAAATGAGCCTGAGATCGAAGAATTCTTGATCGCCAACAAAAACTATATCGAACGCTTCTGTAATCCAGAAGAACTAGAAATCTCTAACAGCTTACAAGCCCCTGAATTGGCGATGTCAGCTATCCTATCAGGTGCGACGATCTACTTGCCGTTAGCTGGGTTGATCAACATTGAAGAAGAAATCGCACGTTTGGAGAAAGAACTAGCGAAGTTCACCCAAGAAGTTCAACGGGTACAAGGCAAACTGGCGAATGAACGCTTCGTTGCCAATGCACCAGAGGAAGTCGTAGCACAAGAACGCAGCAAAGAAGCCGATTATCTTGAAAAACAAAAAGCAGTCCAAGAACGGATCGAGCAATTGCGCACGATTCAATAGGAAGCGTCGACTGTCTGCAAACAAGCATCTCTTGTAGATGCTTGTTTTTGCGTAATCAATAGAAACCGTCAAACAAATTTCTCGTTTAAAGGAAAGAAATTGGGAAAGCTGTGGGATTTTTGATAAAATAAGAGCGAGGTGAAGGAGATGACAAGCGAAGAAGCAACAGCGTGGATCCATTCGCGTTTGGCATTTGGACAAAGACCCGGATTGATGCGTGTCGAAGCATTATTAAAACGAATGGGCAATCCTGAAAAAAACATAACCATGATCCATATCGCCGGCACGAATGGCAAAGGATCAACCGTCAGCTATTTGCGCAGTCTTTTAGAAGAAGCTGGGCAGCAAGTGGGGACTTTTACTTCCCCGCACATTGAAGCGTTCAATGAACGGATCGAAATCAACGGACAATTTATATCAGATGAGGATTTGGTCGCTTGGGTGGAAAAAATCCAGCCGCTGGTTGCTGAAATCGATCGTGATGAAACCCTGACGGGCATCACTCAGTTTGAGATCATTACTGCCATGGCATTAGGCTATTTTGAAGAAAAAAACGTCGATGTTGCGATAATGGAAGTTGGTCTAGGGGGACTTTTAGATAGTACCAACGTTATTTCCCCGATGTTGACAGCGATCACGACGATCGGCATGGATCATATGGATGTCTTAGGCGATACCATTGAAAAAATCGCTGCCCATAAGGCGGGGATCATCAAGCCACAAATTCCCCTTGTGACTGGCAATATCGTCGAAAGTGCGCTTTCGGTGATCGATTTGAAAGCTGCAGAAGCACAGGCACTCGCGTATCATGCAGGGCAAGAGTACCGTGTGACCTATCGTCACCCTGATGAAGAGTGGGGCGAATTGTTTGATTTTGAAAATGAGCATGGCAAAATCAAAGGCTTGAAAACGCCGATGTTAGGCCGCCATCAACCAGAAAATGCCGGTGTTGCGATTCAATTGTATAGCCTGTATTGCGACCTGCGGCAGCTACCGTTTTCAGCCAAAGAAATTCGTAATGGGCTAAGAAAGGCCTATTGGCCCGCCCGAATGGAACGAATCAGCAGTGAACCACTGGTGATCATCGATGGCGCCCATAACGTGCATGCCATGGCTCGCTTGGTGGATACGATGAAAGAAGAGTTCAGCGACTATCGCATCCATGTGCTGTTCTCAGCCTTAGAAACCAAAAACGTCAATGAGATGCTTCAGCAATTGCTGGCAATTCCGCAAGCCGAGATTTATTTAACGACCTTTGATTTCCCAAAAGCATTGCATTTAGCAGACGGCTATCAGGAACTCGATGAAAAACGAATCTCAACCGTCTCTTTATGGCAGTTTGGCTTGGCAGAATTATTAGAAAAAATGACCAATGAAGATTTGCTGCTGGTGACAGGATCGTTGTATTTTGTTTCAGAAGTTCGTGAATTGTTGTTGGCAATAGGAGGAAGAAATGGCTAAGTTACGTGGTGTGATTTTCGATATGGACGGCTTGATTTTTGACACGGAGCTGCTCTATTACCAGGCTACTCAAATCGTGGCGGATCAAATGGGGATTCCCTATACAAAAGAGTTGTATTTAGCTTATGTGGGGGTCTCGGATGAAGAAGTCTGGGCAGCTTACCATGAGCGGTTCGACGAAGCCTTTGGCCATCAAATGATCGAAGACTTTATCCAAGCGGCTTTTCAGCAAACGCTGGAAATGTTCCAACGGGGCGAGGCTGAATTGAAGCCAGGTATCCACGAGTTATTGCATTATCTTGATGAGAAAAAGATTCCCCGAGTGTTGGCGTCTAGCAACCAGCGCAAAGTGATCGATACCTTGCTGGGAGCAGCAGGCTTAACGGCGGAATTTCCTGAGATCGTCTGCTTTGATGATGTCACACGGGCAAAACCAGATCCTGAGATTTTTGAAAAAGCCCATGCATTACTGGCGGTACCAAAAGAAGAATTGGTGATCCTTGAAGATTCGGCTAACGGTATTCATGCTGCTCATGGGGCAGGGATATCAGTCATTATGATTCCCGATTTGATCGCGCCGACGACCATCATTGAAGAAAAAGTCTTGAAAGTCTTACCATCACTAGAGGATGTCCCAGATTTTCTAGAAACCGCCTTTTCGATCTAGCTGCGATTTTTTGCGCACCTGATTCATGAAATACTCTCTCCTTTGCGTATCTTTTATTAGACCGACGCAAAGGAGTTTTTTTATGATCAATGAAACAGTGATTCCCCAAAGCTCGTTTCCCCGAGAGCGTTTAGTAGAATATGGAGTCGATGCCCTTTCGAATCAAGAATTATTGGCCATTTTGCTGCGAACTGGCTCACGTCCTCTGAATGTCCTCGAGTTAGCGGCCAGTGTCTTGAATCGTTTTCAAGAATTGTATGAATTAAAGCAAGCGACGATCGATGAATTACAAGAAATTCGCGGCGTCGGACAAATCAAAGCCATCGAGATCAAAGCGATGGTTGAATTAGGTGTGCGAATCCAGCGCTCCGCTCAACCAAAGTACGGTAAGGTCAACTCTAGTATGGCGATCGCCCATCAGTTGATCCAAGAGTTGAAGGATTGTCGTCAAGAGCATTTACTAGGGCTTTATTTGAATACGAAAAATGAGATCATTCAGAAAAAAACGATCTTCATCGGATCGTTGAATCAGTCGATCGCTCACCCACGGGAGATTTTTCATTGGGCGGTACGTTACAGTGCCGCCCGAGTGATCGTCGTCCACAACCATCCCAGCGGCAGTCCCCAAGCCTCAGAGGCAGATCTGCTGTTTACACGCCGCTTGATCAAGTGCGGAGACTTGATGGGGATCGACATATTGGATCATTTGATCATTGGCGACAATGCCTATGTCAGTTTGCGAGAAGAGGGGCTGTGGCAACAGGAAGACGTGTGAAAATAAGCCGAGTTTGCGAACATTATTAAAAATAAAGGTGAATTGTCTAATCGTCTGTCTTGCAAAAAAATACGGGCAAGTGTAAAATATTATTGTAATTTTGTTTGCTGAATAGATGTTGAAACGCACGTTAGGCCTCTATCGCACAAAGGCAATGTTACACACAATTAAGTGCTTATGCACGAGGAGGTTTTTTTTAATGGAACAAGGTACAGTAAAATGGTTCAATGCTGAAAAAGGGTTTGGTTTTATCTCTCGCGAAGACGGTACAGACGTATTTGTACACTTTTCAGCGATCCAAGGTGAAGGATTCAAAACTTTAGAAGAAGGTCAAGCAGTAACTTTCGACGTGGAAGATTCTGATCGTGGACCTCAAGCAGTTAACGTAAACAAAGCGTAAGCTTTCAAACAAACTGCCAGTAAGAGCACTTTGAAATCAAAAACCCCAAAAGACCATCCATTCGATGGTCTTTTTTTTTGCTTTTTATAACGGAAAGGAAAAAGGGTAGTTCTCAGTAACCTGAGACTACCCTCGCATGTGAGACTATAAATCGTCCGGCGTCATGATCATCGAAAGGATCATTGGATGACGCTCGGTTTTTTCAAATAGGAATGGCTGTAACGCCGAAGACATCGCTTCTCTTAATTTGTGTTCTGTTGGGTCTGGTTGGTTCAAGACTTCCCGCAATGCACGGAAGAGGATCTGCTGTGCTTCGTTGATCATCTCGCCAGATTCCCGCATATAAACAAACCCACGAGAAAGGATATCTGGTCCAGCAAGGACTTCTTTCTTCGCCACATCGACTGTCGCGACAGCTAAGACGAGGCCTTCTTCTGAAAGAATGCGACGATCTCGTAAGACGACATTTCCGATATCACCGATACCGCTGCCGTCAACATAAACATCATTGGCATTGAAATGACCAGCCAAGCGAGCGGTATCCGCTGTTAAGGCCAACATGTCACCATTTTCCATAATGAAACAATTTTCTTTTGGTACACCGACATCTTGTGCCAACTGGGTGTGGATGTTCAGCATCCGAAATTCCCCATGGACAGGCATAAAGAATTTTGGCTTCATTAGACGCAACATCAGTTTTTGTTCTTCTTGGCCACCGTGACCAGAAGTATGGATGTTGTTCAATTTGCCATGGATCACGTTTGCGCCAGCTTCCAACAATAAGTTGATCAGCTGATTGACACTCGTGGTATTTCCTGGGATCGGTGAGCTTGAGAAAATCACGGTATCATCTGGGTGAATTTGGATTTGACGGTGAGTCCCGTTGGCAATCCGACTCAAAGCAGCCATTGGCTCTCCTTGAGAACCCGTACAAAGGATCATGGTTTCGTTTGCAGGCAAACGGTTGATCTCATGAGATTCCACAAAGGTTCCATCTGGCACCTTGATATAGCCAAGGCGCTGTCCGTTGACGATTGCATTTTCCATACTGCGTCCAAAAACGGCGATTTTACGTCCAGTCGCAACCGCCGCATCTGCAGCTTGTTGGAGACGGAAAATGTTGGAGGCAAAGCTGGCAAAAATGATCCGACCATCGATTTTTTCAAAAATCTTTTGGATCGAGCTGCCGATCGTTTTTTCTGATTTGGTAAAGGTCGGAATTTCTGCATTGGTACTATCGGAAAGGAGGCAAAGGACGCCTTCTTCACCAATTTTTGCCATTTTGTGCAAGTTTGCTGGTTCGCCCACAGGCGTAAAGTCAAACTTGAAATCGCCAGTTGCGACGATATTGCCAGAAGGCGTTTTGACAACGACACCTAAAGCATCAGGGATACTGTGAGTCGTTCGAAAGAAGCTGATGGATGTTTTACGGAAACGAATCACCGTATCTTCATTGATTTCGTGTAATTCCGCATCCCGCAGTAAGCCATGCTCATCTAATTTGTTGGTAATCAAAGCAAGTGCCAAGGGTCCCGCATAGATCGGGATATTGGCTTCCCGCAACAAGTAAGGGATTCCGCCAATATGGTCTTCGTGACCATGAGTGACGATCAAGCCTTTGACTTTCGGTAAATTTTGAACGATGTAGCTATAATCGGAAATGACATAGTCGATCCCAAGCAGTTCATCTTCGGGGAATTTGATTCCCGCGTCAATTAAGATGATCTCATCTTGGAATTGAACCCCATAACAGTTTTTTCCGATTTCGCCAAGTCCACCGACGCCGAATACGCCAGTCTCATTATTTTTCAGCGAAACTTTCATCTTAAAACTCCGCTAATTTGAAATCAGCGTTTTCTTTTTCGTAAGCTAAATGTTTTTCATCTAGTTCTTGAACGAACTCGATGTTGTATGGGGTATTTTGTTCAACCAGACGGCGTGCGATCACTGCATCGTCTGCTTCAATGTACAAAGAGTGGGTTTGTTCTCTCTTTGGGTTGCGGTCTTTTGTTTCTTGGTAATAAATTTTGTAAATCATATCTTTTCTCCTTTATCTGCTTTTCGCAGTAGTCTATTTGGTTGATGAATTCGCTGCATCACAAAATCGAGGTCCGAATAAAGTGACCTGAAAAGAAGGCTTCGAGAGCCGCTGCATGCTTTTTTCAGACAATCGTTGTGAGAAAAAAGAGAAAGCCTCGTCTTTGCTTTCCAAATGTCGTCATAAAAAATTCACCGGGTTTGTAAGTCGTTCCACTACAAGTATCCCTAGTTTATCACAGAAAAACGAATAAGTATAGAAACACGTCATTTTGAAAAGGCTTACTGAAAGAAAATGAAAGGACTATCGCTGAAGTTTGCTTTTTTTCGTTGAAAGTGCATTACAATAAGAATATTCCTATGCTATAGTAGAAGTAATGAAGTAAAAAAGGAGGGGATTTTTTGAAATTAATGTGGCACTACACGATGAGAAACAAGAAACTGCTGGTTTTTAATTTCATCTGTGTTTTTGGTTTTATTTTGATTGAATTAGGTTTGCCGACGTTATTGGCAAGAATGATCGACAAAGGGATCGCCGCTGGTGATCGCGACTACATATGGAAAATGGGTGCGGCGATGATCGCGATCACCATTGTGGGGATCACGATGAACATTTTGTTAGGCTATTTCACGTCACGTATCACCACTAACATTGTGGCAGATATTCGTGACGATCTTTTTGAAAAAGTCCAAGGCTATTCACATACCGAATATGAAAAAATCGGGGTTTCATCATTGATCACCCGTGTGACCAATGATGCGTATCAAATCATGCTGTTTATGCAAAGCATCTTACGGACAGGTTTAATGACACCCATGATGTTTGTGGTCAGCTTGTACATGGTCATGCGGACAAGTACACAACTAGGGTTGTATGTTTTGGGGGCATTGCCGATATTGCTGATGGCCGTCATCGCCATTGCCAAAATCTCGGAACCCTTATCCACTAAACAACAAGCCAATCTAGATAAAATCAATGGCATCTTGCGGGAAAATCTCTCTGGTTTACGAGTGATCCGTGCCTTCGTCAATGAAAAATTTGAAGAAAAACGCTTTGGCAAAGTCAACCAAGCCTATGCTTCTAGTTCTCGCAGCTTGTTTCGCTTGATGGCAACGGCACAACCAGGCTTTTTCTTCTTATTCAATATCGTGATGATTTTGATTATTTGGACGGGAAGTATTCAAATCGATCAAGGGCAACTGCAGGTCGGTGACTTGATTGCATTTATCGAATACATCTTCCATGCGCTGTTTTCTTTCATGCTGTTTGCGACTGTCTTTACGATGTATCCACGAGCGGCGGTTTCTGCTCGTCGAATCCAAGAAGCGTTAGATGCGACTTCTGAAATCAAAGAGCCAGAACAGCCAGTGACAGAAACTAAGACGAAAGGCTTCTTGGAATTCAAAAATGTTACCTTTGCTTATCCGGGACATGCGCAAAGTCCAGTGATCCGTAATGTTAGCTTTACCGCTTCACCAGGGGAAACCGTGGCGTTTATCGGTAGTACTGGAAGTGGAAAATCAACCTTGATCCAATTGATCCCACGTTTTTACGACGTCAGTGAAGGCCAAGTCTTGGTGGATGGTGTTGACGTTCGGGATTACAGCTTAACGACGTTGCGCAACAAGATCGGGTTTATCCCTCAAAAAGCGTTGCTATTTACAGGGACGATCGCAGAAAACCTACGCTATGGGAAAGAAGATGCCACGCAAGCAGAGCTGGAACGAGCAGCCGAGATTGCGCAAGCGGCAGATTTCATTTCTCGCACACCAGATGGCTTTGATGCTCACTTGGCAGAAGGCGGAACCAACTTCTCTGGCGGACAAAAACAACGCCTAGCGATTGCCCGTGCGGTGATCCGCCAACCAGAGATCTATATTTTTGATGATAGTTTTTCTGCATTGGATTACCAAACGGATGCAAAATTGCGGGCACGCTTGAAAAAAGAAACCACAGAATCGACCGTTTTGATCGTTGCTCAACGAGTAGGAACGATCATGAATGCCGATAAGATCGTCGTCTTGAACGAAGGCGATGTGGTTGGCATCGGCACCCACAAAGAACTGCTGCAAACTTGTCCAGTATACTACGACATTGCGGCGTCACAATTATCAGAGGAGGAGTTGGCACAATGAAAGCAATCTCTTCTTTAAAACGGTTAGGTGCTTACATCAAACCGTACAAAGTACAATTTATCCTAGTCTTGCTGTTTACTGTTGCAACCGTCGGCTTCAATGCGGCAATGCCGTATGTTTCTGGATTGCCAACGACAGAGATCAGCCGCAACATCGCCGCTGGCGAAGGCGTTAATTTTGATTACGTGATCCTTTGCTTGATCTGGATCGCAGTCGTTGGTGTCGGTTACTGTTTCTCACAATTGATGTCAGGGCTGCTGATCACCAACGTTGTCCAATCTGCGATGCGAGATCTGCGGCAAGACATTGAAGAAAAAATCAATCGTTTGCCCGTTTCTTACTTCGACCGCAACCAACAAGGGAATATCTTGTCACGGGTGACCAATGACGTGGATGCCGTCAGCGGTGCAATGCAGCAAGCCTTGATCGGGATCGTCAATGCCTTCTTAGGAATCGTTATGGCGGTTTCCATGATGTTTTACATCAATACCTACATGGCGTTGGTTTCATTGATCATGATCCCAGCCTCCTTATTGATTTCTCGCACGATCGTCAAAAAGTCGCAAAAAGACTTCCAAGGCATGCAAAATGCGTTAGGGGATCTGAACGGCTACGTACAAGAAAACATGACTGGATTCAGTGTGTTGAAAGTGTATGGACGGGAAAAGCAAACACTTGAAGGGTTTAAAAACGTTAACCACCAGTTGCGCTATTACGGCTTTCGTTCTGCCTTTGTGTCAGGCTTGATGATGCCGCTGGTGCAAATGACCGCTTACTTTACCTATATCGCAATGGCAGTCATGGGGAGCTTTTATGTGATCAGCGGCGTGATCGTTGTTGGTCAGCTGCAAGCGTTCATTCAATACATTTGGCAAGTCAGTCAGCCAATGGGGAACATTACCCAGCTGTCTTCCGTCTTGCAAAGTGCCTCAGCAGCAGCAAAACGGGTCTTTGAAATCCTAGATGAGGAAGAAGAGCCAGTCAATCAAACGGATATCCAATTGCCAGAACAAATCAGAGGCGACGTGACCTTTGAACATGTCGGCTTTGCCTATGATCCGAAAAAACCGTTGATCAAAGACTTGAACTTTGAAGTCAAAGCTGGACAAACCGTGGCGATCGTGGGACCAACAGGTGCTGGGAAAACCACTTTGATCAATTTGTTGATGCGTTTTTATGATGTCAATGAAGGGGCTATCAAGATCGACGGCATCGACACGAAGAAGATGGAACGACACGATGTTCGGTCACTGTTTGGGATGGTTTTACAAGATGCATGGTTGTACGAAGGCACGATCGGCGACAACATTCGCTTTGGGAAATTAGATGCCACCGATTATGAAGTCGTTGATGCAGCGAAAACCGCCAATGTCGATCACTTCATTCGCACGATGCCAGACGGCTACGAAATGATCATCAACTCTGAAGGGGACAATGTCTCCTTGGGGCAAAAACAATTGTTGACCATCGCTCGGGCAGTCATCTCTGATCCGAAGATCTTGATTCTCGATGAAGCCACCAGTTCGGTGGATACCCGCTTAGAAGCGCTGATTCAAAAAGCAATGGATAAAGTGATGGAAGGTCGTACCAGCTTTGTGATCGCCCATCGTTTGTCAACGATTCGTGAAGCAGATCTGATCTTAGTGATGGATCAAGGGTCGATCATTGAAAAAGGCAATCACGAGACCTTGTTGGCAGCTGGCGGCTTTTATAGCCAACTGTACCAAAGTCAATTTTCAGAAGAAGCCGAGTAAACCCAAAAGAGCGTCCAGTCTGACTGGCGCTCTTTTTGCATTGTCGCAAGGGTGGTGCTATAGTGAAAAAAGAAAGCGCAGATCCGTTTATGGATTGGAAGGAGAAGTTGATGGACAAAGAACAATCAGGGAATGAAACCCACAAAACAGTTTCGCCAGCCTCGTTGCAAGGAACACCTTGTTTTGTGGCGAAAAATGCGACGATCGTAGGAAACGTGACTCTAGGAAAAGAGAGTACGGTCTGGTTTCAAGCAGTGATTCGAGGCGATGCCAATCGCATCGAAATCGGCGCGCGTACCAATATTCAAGATGGAACGATCATTCACGTTGATCACGATGCCCCGACGATCGTGGAAGACGATGTGACTGTTGGGCATCAGTGTATGCTTCATGGCTGTACCATCAAAAAAGGGGCGCTGATCGGCATGAGCTCGATTGTTTTGAATCATGCAGTGATCGGTGAAAATAGTTTGTTAGGTGCTGGTTCGCTAGTAACGGAAGGAACCGTCATTCCGCCCAATGTGTTGGCGTTTGGTCGTCCTGCACGAGTGATCCGCCCGTTGACAGAGGAAGAAATCGCCAAAAATCAGGCAAACATCACGCATTACGTGGAAAATGGGTATGCTTACCAACAGGGCGAATATGGTGAAGTCTGACGCCGAACCAAAAGACGCAAAAAGGTGTACGAATTGCTTCGTACACCTTTTTTATGCAAGCTTATTTCAATTTGTTTGATTCCATGATCTCGTCGATCAAGCCGTAATCTTTGGCTTCTTGTGCGGTCATGAAGTTGTCACGATCGGTGTCGCGTTCAATCACTTCGATTGGTTGACCAGTACGTTCTGACAAGATTTTGTTCAGACGTTCGCGGGTTGCCAAAATGTGGCGGGCAGCAATTTCGATCTCAGTTGCTTGTCCTTGTGCGCCACCTAATGGTTGGTGAATCATGATTTCTGCATTTGGTAACGCAAAGCGTTTGCCTTTTTCACCAGCGGTCAATAAGAATGAACCCATAGAAGCAGCCATCCCCATAACGATGGTTTGGACATCGGCTTTGATAAAGTTCATCGTATCAAAGATCGCTAGACCAGCAGTAACGCTTCCGCCAGGCGAGTTGATGTACAAGTAGATGTCTTTTTCAGAATCTTGCGCGTCCAAGAATAAAAGCTGAGCAATGATCGAGTTTGCTAAGTCATCGGTTACTTGACCACTCAACATAATGATCCGGTCTTTTAATAGACGAGAATAGATGTCATACGCTCTTTCACCGCGAGATGATTGTTCAATGACTGTAGGAATTAAATTCATAGTGATAGTCCTCCTAAAAATCGTTATAGATATAGTTTAGCATAAAGTTTTCGCAATATCTAAGAGATAGTATACCGATTAGGTCAAGAAAGGTCAAATAAAAAGTTCGTTATCTTTTTTGCGAAACTTTCAAATATGATACAATATGAAAAAAGGAATGAGGAAGGATCGAAGAATGGCAGTAGCAATAGCAGGTTTGATCGGCGTCTTAGTGGGCGCATTGTTAGTAACCATCATTTTTAATTTACGCATTCGGTATGAGGAGCAAAAAGAAAAACAACGCCGTTTGTTGGAGCATAAAGTCAAAGAAATCGAAACGTTGGTTTTATTGAATCAAAAAATCAGTGAGATTCTACAAAAACGGGTCATGCTGATGGATGAGTATGTCAGCTTTGATGCCTTTGACGACTGTTATATCACCATCGATGATTTTGCCTATCTACAATCTTTTGCGGCGCAAAACAGTTTTTATCTACCGAATTTTTTCTTGGAAGAATTTTTCAAAAAAATCGGAACACGTCGGGTGATTTTATCCCCAGAGGAAACGGTTAAAATCGGTGGGTATACCTATAAAGGCGGTCGGATCATTATGGAAAATTTCCTTGATCAATTAGTCGAAATGGTCAATGAGCGCAAAACCCAAATGAAAAACATGACGAGCGAACCGTTGACCTATTTTTCAAAAACGATTTGATTCTACTGGTCAGCCGTTTTCCTTGGTTAAGGCAACCAAACCAGAGTATCGACGGTTGCGCTTTTTTAACTGATCACACACACTCTTACTGCGATCATAGTAAGGGTGTTTTTCTTTGACCGAAACAAAGCGTTATTATTCATTAAGAGGATCGAAACAAACAGAGGCTTTTTGGTTCTAGTAGATTCCATGGTAAAATAAAGAGTGAGAATGGAGTGAAAGAATGATGGTACAAATCGTTGCCCACCGCGGGAGTAGCGGCAACCGACCTGAAAACACGCTACCAGCATTTGCGGAAGCGGTGCGGGTCAAAGCTGATATCATTGAGTTAGATGTACATCTATCAAAAGATGGCGGCTTGATCGTCATGCATGATGAAACGGTTGATCGAACGACCAACGGCAAAGGTCGGATCTGTGACCTGACGGTTGCTGAACTAAAAGACCTCAATGCTGGTAGCTGGTTTTCTGAAGAATTCCAAGCCGCCAAAGTCCCCACGCTAAAAGAAGTGTTGGATTTACTTGCAGCGAAGAATTATCGTGGCATTTTGACGATCGAATTAAAAACCGATCATTATGAGTATGAAGGAATCGAAGCCAAAGTATCCGACTTATTGAATAGCCAAGAATGGCCCTTTACTCATTGGTATTGTTCCTTCAATATCGAGACCTTGGATCGGATGCATGCGATCGAACCGGGTGCTACCCTTGATTTTATTATGGGACGCGGGGAAGACAAACCACCGTTGGCGCTCAGCCGACCGTATATCGAAGGAATTCATCCTGCCTATCGCTGGGTTCAAGAGACAGCAACGGTCTTAACTGATTTTCCGATCGCGATCCGTCCGTGGACTGTCAACGAAGAAGCGGCGATTCGCACCTGCTTGGCTCTGGGGTTGACGGGGATCATCACCGATTTTCCAGAAAAAGCTCGGGCAATTGTGCAACAGGTCCGCGAGGAAACAAAAGGATGAAAAAAGTCTTAGTAATTGTGGGACCGACCGCAGTTGGCAAAACCGCCTTGAGTATCCAGTTAGCCCAAAAATACCAAGGGGAGATCATCAGCGGGGATTCCATGCAAATTTACCGTCAGTTAGATATCGGTACCGCTAAAGTGACGAAGGAAGAAATGGCAGGGATTCCTCATCATTTGATCGATATTCGTGGGATGACGGAAGCATACTCTGCCGCTGATTTCCAGCAAATGGGGCGTGAAGCCATCGAGACGATCCAGCAGCAAGGAAAGCTGCCGATCGTTGTAGGGGGAACAGGGTTATACATCCAAGCGCTTTTGTATGACTTTCGTTTAGGGGCAGAAGAAGGCGACCCAACGATTCGTCAGCGTTACGAACAAGAAGCAGCAGACATCGGCAAAGAAGCTTTATGGCAAAAGCTGCAGGCGGTCGATCCCTTGGCAGCAGCGAAGATCCACTACAACAATGAGCGGAAAGTGATTCGTGCGTTGGAGGTTTTTGAAACGACTGGCGAAAGTATCGCTGCACCAAAAGAGACACCACAAGCTTTGTACGATTTCTTCATGATCGGGTTAACCACTGAGCGAGAAGTGTTATACCAGCGAATCAATCAGCGGGTGGACTTGATGATGGATCAAGGCTTGATCGAAGAAGCAAAAGCTGTTTTGCAGTATCCAGAAACGCAAGCCGCTAAGGGGATCGGCTACAAGGAATTTTTGCCCTATTTTCAAGGGCAGGCCACATTTGAGGAGACCATTGAGCAAATCAAGCAAAACTCACGCCGCTACGCCAAGCGGCAGCTGACGTGGTTCAATAACCGAGCACAGCCCCGATGGATTGATTTAGTGAGGCAACCTGAAGAACAACGTACCCTTGAAACAGAAATCGACCAATGGTTGGAGGAGAAAAGATGAGCCAAGAACGTGTGATTCTTGTCGGAGTAGAAACGGAGAAAAACTATCTTCATTTTGATTCGTCAATGAAAGAATTGAAAAGCTTAACAAAAACCGCCAATGGTGAAGTTGTTTTTTCACTGGTGCAAAAACGGCAGCAAGTCGATCGACAAACCGTGATCGGCAAGGGGAAAGTTGCGGAATTGCAGCAGTTGGCAGAAGCACATGAAGCAGATCTAGTGATCTTCAATCATGAACTGACACCAAGGCAAAGCCAGTTGATCGGTGATGCGCTAGAAGTGCCAGTGATTGATCGCGTTCAGCTGATCCTTGATATTTTTGCGATGCGTGCCCGTTCCAAAGAAGGAAAGCTGCAAGTAGAATTGGCGCAGCTGGATTATTTGCTTCCACGCTTGATAGGGCAAGGAAAGAACATGTCTCGGCTAGGGGGCGGAATCGGAACGAGAGGGCCAGGGGAAACCAAGCTGGAGACCGATCGTCGACACATCCGCAACCGCATCACCATCATCAAACGGGAATTGAAGGAAGTGGCAGCCCATCGAGACCGAACACGCCAAAAGCGCAAAGACAGCCAAGTCTTTCAAATGGGCTTGATTGGTTATACCAATGCTGGAAAATCAACTATTTTAAACATTTTGACCAGTGCGGATACGTATGAGCAAGACCAGTTGTTTGCGACACTCGATCCTTTGACGAAACGCTGGCGGATGCCAGAAGGATTCGAAGTCACCATTACCGATACGGTTGGTTTTATCCAAGAATTGCCGACCCAATTGATCGATGCGTTTCATTCCACACTGGAGGAAAGTCAAAACATGGACTTCTTGCTGCATGTCGTCGATGCCAGTTCCGAAGAACGGGTCCAGCAAGAGGAGACCGTCTTAAAATTAATGGAGGAACTTTCTTTGACCCAATTACCGATGTTGACGGTCTACAATAAGGCGGATCGCATCGACGCCGATCAGTTTGTCCCAACGTTATTTCCCAACGTCTTGATCTCGGCAAAGAGTACCAAAGGCAAAGAACGCTTGACTCAGGCGATCAAAATGGAATTGATGCAGATCATGCAGCCTTATCATCTGGTGCTGCAAGCCGATGAAGGCAATGCGCTGAATCGTTTAAAACGGGAGTCGCTAGTGTTGAGCAATGCCTTCGATGAAGCAACACAGACCTATCATATCAAAGGATTTGCGCTGGAGGATACCTATCCACTACGCAGAATGGCGCAAGAACAGGAATAAACAGAAAACGGTGCAGCTGATGCACCGTTTTTTTTTGTGGTGACAAAATTATGGAAGTATAAGTGGTTTGACTTCCTTCAAGTGCAAAACCCGAACATTTTTGGCTAAGGCAACATTTCTTCCAGAAAAAGGACTGCTTGAACATGCGATCAAATCAAGGACTCAGTGGAAAAATCAAAAAAATTTGCATTCATGTCACTTTTTCTAACATGAGGGGTTGACACGCAAAAAAAGAATTGGTATAGTTTCCATAAAGTTACGCAGCATCATTGAAACGGAGGGGAGCCAAGTTATGCGGGAAAAAGAATTGCGGCGCTCAATGTCAGTCTTTCCTATCGGAACAGTCATGAAATTGACCGATCTCACCGCCCGTCAAATTCGTTATTACGAAGAACAAGAATTGATCCACCCGGAACGCAGCGATGGCAATCGACGAATGTATTCGCTGAATGATATTGATACCTTGCTAGAGATCAAAGACTATCTTTCCGATGGACTGAACATGGCGGGAATCAAACGAGTATATGAAATGAAAGTTGCCAAAGAAAAAGAAGCGAAGAACAAGCCGCCGCTGACCGATGAAGATGTACGTCGAATTTTTTATGATGAACTCTTGGCTCAAGGTGGATTGAATCAACAACAGCCATACCAGCAAAAAGGTCCACGAATGTAGAGCACTTGTAGATCATTGCTGTGATATAAAATAAGAATTGGGAAAAAGGAAGGGATACTATGCCAAAATTTGAAAGAACTGCCGAAGACATCAAACAAATCGTAAAGGATGAGAACGTGCGCTTTTTACGCTTGATGTTTACTGACATTTTAGGAACGAACAAGAACGTTGAAGTACCTGTAAGTCAATTAGATAAAGTACTGGAAAACAAAATGATGTTTGACGGTTCTTCTATTGAAGGATTTGTCCGTATTGAAGAAAGTGACATGTATCTGTATCCTGATTTGTCCACCTGGATGATCTTCCCTTGGGAAAGTGAACATGGCAAAGTGGCTCGTTTGATCTGTGATATCTACAATCCAGATGGCACCCCATTTGCAGGCGACCCTCGCGGCAACTTAAAACGGGCATTAGCTGACATGCAATCCCTTGGTTTTACTTCTTTCAATCTTGGACCAGAACCCGAATTTTTCCTATTCAAATTAGATGAAGCAGGCGAAATCACAACTGAATTAAACGACAAAGGCGGCTACTTCGATTTTGCCCCAACCGATCTAGGGGAAAACTGCCGTCGCGATATCGTATTAGAATTAGAAAGCCTTGGCTTTGAAGTTGAAGCGTCTCACCATGAGGTGGCACCAGGGCAACACGAGATCGACTTTAAATATGCGGATGCAGTGGAAGCATGTGACAACATCCAAACCTTCAAGCTTGTCGTGAAAACCATTGCTCGTAAACACGGCTTGCATGCGACCTTTATGCCAAAACCATTATTCGGTATCAACGGTTCAGGCATGCACTGCAACATGTCCTTGTTCAAAGGTGATGAAAATGTCTTCTTTGATGAAGAAGGACCAATGCAATTAAGCCAAACAGCGTATCACTTCTTAGGCGGTTTGATCGAACACGCCCGTGCTTACACGGCTGTCTGCAACCCAACCGTCAACTCTTACAAACGCTTAGTGCCAGGTTACGAAGCGCCTGTATACGTGGCATGGTCAGGACGCAACCGTTCACCATTGATTCGGGTGCCAGAATCAAGAGGCTTGTCAACGCGTTTGGAATTGCGGTCGGTTGACCCATCCGCTAACCCATACTTAGCAATGGCTGTTTTACTGCAAGCAGGACTTGATGGCGTTAGACGTGAGTTGACACCACCACCAGCTGTCGACCGTAACATCTACATCATGAACGAAACAGAACGTGCAGAAGCACAAATCGAAGATCTGCCATCAACGATCCACAATGCCATCAAAGCATTGCGCAAAGACCAAGTGATGATCGATGCCTTAGGCAAACACATCTATGCCAACTTTGTCGAAGCAAAACGATTAGAATGGGCAGCCTTCCGCCAAACAGTCTCCGAGTGGGAAAGAGAACAATACTTGGAACTCTATTAAAATCGCAAAAAAAGCCGCTAGAGATAAACAATCTAGCGGTTTTTTTATGATGGCACCAGCTTGTATCCTCTTGATTCTGGTTTTTATTTATTTCCGATCATCAATAGCTGCTTGATCAAAGTTTGATAAAAAAACCATTGCGAAGCTAGAGCGGTTCTGTCTATAAGAAGCGTAACTCTTGACCATTGGGAAAAATCAAAAAATACCAGTCGGGCGAGGACTGGTAAGAGGAAGAAAAATAGTTTTGGTATAAAGCTAGCATAGTCGGTCAAAGTAAAATGAACCTTAAAAAGTAGAAAGTTTCTTGTAAGAAGTCCTTATTCGTCAAAGGTTTCCAGCTCAGACAGTATTTTTGCGGGGACTTCTGATTGAGGGACTTCATTGGGACCAGAAATGATGCGGGTCTTACTGATTTCTGCTTTGACTAAAGTATTTGGAGCCAATGGTTTTACATTTTCGCCCGTCAGGTCATAGGTCATGAGTTCTTTTTCACCATTTTTCTTTACGAATTCAAAGGTGTATTTGTAGGTAAAAGAGCCATCGATTTTTTCACCAGAATCGCTGTAGGTCTGTGTCTTTTCAGGGACTTTGTTGGGTGTGATAGCATAAGCCGTGATACCGCGATAAGTTGTTGCATAGTACGTGTAGCCGAAATAGCCGGCTACGACAATAATCAAAACGCCAAGCGTTACTAGTAGTTTTTTCATGGGTGTCATTCCTTTCCATTACTAGCATCACTATAGCATGTGGCCACTAAAAGCACTCATCGAAAGGGATAACAATATTGTAAGTTTAGCATTTTTGAATAAAAATCCTGTAACTTTCTGTTTAACAATTGTGATAATGAAAAATATTTCTGAAACCTTCCTGCAATATTGTAATGTTATTCTCTTACTTGTGCCCGATAGCGGGACAAATAATCAAAAGAGAGGTTTTTTCATTTGAAAAAATTTGCATTTACAGTTGTTGCAGGATTTGGTTTATTCGTTGGCGGAACAGTTGTTTCAGCAGCAGAACAAACCCATGTTGTCAAACCAGGAGACACTCTATCTGGGATCGCTGCTACTTATCAAACAACGGTCGAAGACCTTTTAGCTTTAAATGATTCGATCGAAAATCCAAATATGATTTTTGATGGCGAAACATTGTTGGTTTCTAACGATGGCCAATCAGTAGAAAACAAAGAAACAAGTACGAAAGAAAGCACAGAAAAAAGTGAGTCTACAGCGACTGCTAACGTGAGTCAAACCCGTTCAAGCGTTCCTGGTGCTGGTTCTGGTGTCTTGAATCCAGTGGATGGGATCAATTACTTCAATGGTGTGAGAGAATCGTACTACTCACAAAAAGTCTTGCCAGGAGGCGGATTGAATATCCCTGGTCGCCATGTAGCATCAGACGGAACCATCCGTGATGCCGATGGGTACATCGTTGTTGCCAGTGATAATCAACCGAAAGGATCGACTGGTCAATCATCTTTAGGTGCCTATAAAGTCTATGACACAGGTGTCGGTCATAGCGGTATTGATGTTTATACGAATTGGTAAGCAAGTAGAATACGAGTAGAGACGAGCGCATTTTAGAGCTCGTCTTTTTTTGATTGGCGAGAAAAAATCGTCATCTGGTCTAGACTAATTATTGTAATCAAACACAACCTGTGGTATTATTGGACTATACCAAATAGAAACGGAGCGCTGATCATGGAAATTATTCGCGTTAAAGATGCTGCTCAAGGCGGAAAGAAAGCTTTTGAATTGATTCAAGAAGGTATGGCAAATGGTGCCAAGGTCCTAGGTTTAGCAACAGGAAGCACGCCAGAAACCCTTTATGCAGAAATGACTGCCAGTGAAGTTGATTTTTCAGAAATGACTTCAGTCAACTTAGATGAATACGTAGGACTAGGCGGCGAAGACGAACAAAGCTATCGCTACTTCATGAATGCTCATTTATTCAATAAAAAACCATTCAAAGAAACCTTCGTACCAAACGGCAAAGCGGAAGACTTAGAAGCAGAATGCCAACGCTACGATAGCGTGATTGCGGATCACCCAGTTGATATCCAAATCTTGGGTATCGGTCAAAACGGACATATCGGCTTCAACGAACCTGGTGCATCCTTTGAAGGAACGACCTCAGTCGTTGATTTGACTGAATCGACCATCAATGCCAACAAACGCTACTTTGATAAAGTCGAAGACGTCCCAACGACGGCAATTTCAATGGGGATCGGTTCGATTATGCAAAGCAAAAAAATCATTTTGATGGCATTTGGCGAAGTCAAAGCGGATGCGATCCAAAAAATGATTGAAGAACCCGTAACCAACGAATTACCAGCTTCTGTTTTACAAAAGCATGATGACGTGATCGTGATCATCGATGAGGCTGCTGCCAGCAAGCTGTAAAACAAAATCAGCCCTTTTCAGAAATAAGTCAGAAGGAAAAATGAGCCATCCTCGCAGCTTCCCCCTGCGCTTGTGCAGTAGCGCCAGCGCAGCTGTGAGCAATGGTTTGTAGCTTACTTGCTTATTTTCTGAGGGGGCTTTTTTTATTTGACTGATTCGGCGCTGTTTTTTTCTTTTTTTCATCAGAGATGCTATAGTTAAAAGAGAGAATACGAAGAAAAGAGGGATGCAAATGGTTGATATGCATTTATCCATTCCTGAAGTAGCGCTGAGATTGCTGCTGGCAATGATCATGGGAGGAGCGATTGGGTACGAGCGGCAATACAAAAGCCGACCAGCTGGTCTTAGAACCCATATCTTGGTTTGCATGGGAGCTTGTGTCATTGCCCTGATCCAAGTGGAGATCGCCACAGGTGCCATGCGAGATGCGCTGGATCATCCAGATTTAGCAGGCGTGATTCGTTCAGACGAAGCACGATTGATCGCACAAGTCGTCAGCGGGGTCGGTTTTCTAGGCGCTGGAACGATCATTGTGACGAAGCGCTCGGTGACGGGGTTGACGACGGCTGCTTCCTTATGGGCGATCGCAGGTTTAGGAATTGCCATCGGGATGGGCTTTTACACCATCGCATTAAGCAGTTTTATCGGGATCTTCTTTGCATTGACGATCGTTAAGCGGATCGTCCGCGTACCGACAGCAAAAAAATTAGAGATCCAGTACATCCATCGCACCGAGACCAAAGAGTTTTTGACGGAGTACTTCCAAGAGAAAAATATCGTGATCGAAGATGTCAATTTTGATGTCAAATTTATGGAAGACTATCGCATTTATACCAACATTTATACGATTGATCTCCCCCGAGGGCTAGGCTTTTCTGAAGTGATCGAAGAATTGTCTGTCTACAAAAATGTCACGAAGATCCGCTTAGTGGATATTGCTTAATCGGTATTGAGTCAAAAAGCAGCAAGACACCTCACATTAGTGACGTGCTTTGCTGCTTTTTTTATGATGCGGTAGACATTTTTAAGTAAAAGAAACATACAGTCAAAATAACGATCACTATTGAACTCAGCAAATTGACCCCTTCATTCGTTACAAAGGAAAGACCGCCGACTTGCTTGGTGGCAACGTCGTGGTAGACTTTTTTTTCGGTGTATTGGTGACAGACAGGGCATTGATAGTGCACCTGAATCGTTGCGCCCAGTAAGCTGTCCAAGAGACTACCGCCAAAGCCTAAAGCAGTCAAGGTCAACCAGAGATCAAAGGAGAACGGCTTGCCGTTCAACCATAAGGCTGCTGCGAATAAACCAGTGATGGCGAGACTCCCTGCTAGGGAAGCGGCAGTTCCCAACCAACTGACACCACCGGAAAGTCCTGGTGGTAATTTTTTTCCCGTTAGTAAGTGACGCGGTGGACTTGGACTCAGCACGCCGATTTCTGAGCCCCAAGTGTCAGCCGTACAGCTAGCGATTCCCGCCACAAATCCCCAAAGGAATAGCGGTTCTTTCGTCCAAAAGGCAAGCAGTAGCGCAAAGATGCTTGGTGCGATGTTCGCAAAGACTTGTTTTGCATCACGGCGAGCACCTTTGGCAAGCACAGCTAACTCTGGCTGACTGCGCATTTTCTTTAAAAGACCAATGATGCCAGAGCTGGCAAAGAAAAAGCCAATCAAAAAGATGCTGTACCACGGACCAAAGCCAATGACCAGTGTGCCGCAAAGAATCGCAGCCAGTGCGCCAGAAACAGTCAGCCACTGAAAGACGAATGCTGCCGCTGCAACGAATATGCTGGCAAACAATCCCAGCATGAATTGATAAAAGAAAACCATTTGAACACTCCTTTGCGTATAGTGTAGCATAGGTCTCATTTATTTTACCGCAGTTAACAAAAAAATAGTCAGCCTGATAGCTTTTTACTCGTCAAATGAGAGCGTTTCATTTAAGCTAAGGGAGAGAGGTGATCCAATGAAAATCATTATCATAGGCGGGTCCTTTGGTGGTGTCAGCTGCGCCCGTGAAGCACGCCGATTATACCCTGACGCAGAGATTTTATTGATAGAAAAAAAAGCCCATCTTGGGTTTGTTCCAAGCGGTTTGTTATTGCTGATCGAAGGCAGGATCGCATCGCTGGAAGAAGCATTCTTTTGTACGAAGGAGCAGCTGGAGGCAGAAACGATTGACGTTGCCTTAGAAGAAACGCTTCTGGAGATTTTTCCTTCGGATCATCGGATTCGAACGGATAAGCGAGAACTAAGTTATGATCGACTCGTCTTGGCAGCAGGCTCCAGTCAAGATTCCACTGTTTTGCCACAACCAGAAGAAGCACTACTGACCTACAAGGAATATGAGGCAGCCAAGCATTTCTTGCAGCAATTGCCCCAAGCAGAGTCGATTACCATCGTAGGTGCTGGTCAAGCGGGGATGGAAGCGGCGAATACCTTGACTGCGATCGGAAAAAAAGTCAGTGTGATCGAATCAATGTCATATCCTTTATTCAAGTACTTTGATCACGATTTTTTGCAGCCCTTTTTAACGGAGATCGAAAAAATCCCCAACTTGCAGCTGCATTGGTCCAAGCCAACTTTGGCAGTCGTTAAAACGGAAACAGGCTTTCGGATCGAAACCGCCGATCAAGGCTATGAAAGCGATCTGGTATTGACGACAGTCAACGTTCATCCTCGCTTGCCAGAGGCATTTGCGGTCTTTGAATTACACAGTGATCAAACCATCTGGACAGATGCCTACTTGGAAACTTCTGCCACGGATATTTTTGCGGTCGGCGATTTGATCCAAATTCCAAATGCTATTACGAAAGATACGGTCTATATGCCCTTAGTCAACAATGCTGTTCGCTCAGGGATCGCAGCAGCTCGTAATCTGGCAAGCAAAACCACCCCGTTTCGTGGCGGATTGCGGACAGTCGGTACGCAACTGTTTGAATGGTACTTAGCAAGCACCGGCTTGACCGAGTCGGATCGGTTTTTCTTCGAATCTCCGATCGTCTGTCATGCGTTTACTGCCGCCAGTTCCTTGTTTGATCCAACACAGGTTCATGGAAAAGTGATGATCGAACAAGCCAGCGGCCGAATCGTTGGTGCGCAGCTTTTATCAAAAGCCAATATTTTGGAAAAAATCAATTTACTAGCGTTTGCGATCGAGCAGCAGGCAACGATGGAGGAGTTGACCCAAAAAGACTTTTTCTTCCATCCACGGTTCACTAATGTAATCGACGAAACTTTTCTGTGGTCGGGAAGTGATGCCGATGAGACTTGATCAGTTATTAGAAAAAAAAGAAGCAAAGCAATTGCAGCTGCTCAAAAAGCTTTTACTGGTGGGCGGAAAAATGGAGCTGCACGAGCTGGCGAGCTATCTTGGCATCAGTAAGCCTTCCTTGGAAAAATATGTGGAGGAGTTGCAAGATGAGCTGGCTCACTACCAAGAGCAGTGTCGGTTGTATTATCGAAAAGGTGTCCTGGTCTTTGAAATGAGTCCCACTTTTTCCCTCAATCAAATCGAATGGGCGTTTTATCGGTCAGCATTGAAATTTCAAATCCTCGAGCATCTTTTGCAGCATCAAGAGGTGACCACTGTCCAGCTGGCACAAAAATTAGCGGTCAGCGAGTCATCCTTGTTTCGCAAAATCAAAGAGCTAAATGGCTTGCTAGCAGAATTCGAGTTAGAGATCTGGCAAGGAAAGCTGATTGGGGAAGAAACGCAAATTCGTTATTTCTATTTTGAACTCTTTTGGTATGTCCATTCTTTCGACAGTCAGCCGCTGCCGATCGATGAAAAATACGTCGGTCTGATCACACGTGGTCTGAACATGACCTTCACGAAAGAAGCCCAACAGCGCTTGTCCCTATGGCTGAGGATCATGAAGGTGCGACTGAAAATTACTACTCAATCCTTTCAAGTCTTACGGGAGAAAATGGTACCCTACACGAAAGATCCTTTGTTTCAGCAATTACGGGAGTTAGTATTTCGTGGGTTTGGCCATTATGCATTAGAAGTCAGAGAAGAGGAGGCGATGCTGCACTTTGTCTTTTTACTGTCGTTCTCGGTGTTATCCGAACACGATCTGCAAGTGTATATGCTGCAGCGTTCTCGGTTTACGCCAACTGCCTTGACGGATACCTTGATTTTGGAACATATTTTGCATCTCTACCGCCCATCGTTTGTTCCCCGTGAAATCGAAGCCACTTGTTATGGTCACCTGCTGCAGATCCACAGCCGCGTGTATTTTTTCAAAGGGGATGTGGAGGTTTTTGATCGAGAAAATATTTGGCAGTTAGAAGCGCAGCTATCCAGTCGTAACATCCAGCAAATCAGTCACGAACTATTGGATAAGGCTTTAGCAGAGCTTGATATCAAGCCATCTGATAAAAATAGTTTGTTGATGATGACGATGGTCAAATACTTGAGCGTGATCACGATCATCGATTATCAAATCAATCGGGAGTTTCGCGTCGGGATCGCTTTGAAAATGGATGAACTGTTTAGAGAAGCCCTCTACTATATGTGGCTGCTGTATCTCAAAAATTTGAATGGCGTAGTCGTGGAACGCTATCGCCCGGAACAAGAATATGATTTGATCTTGGCAAATTATGCTATCGATACGAAAACACCGACTTATCGAATCAGTGAACTAGGTACCGCTTATGATCGGGAAACGATCAAAAAAATGATCCGCGAACGCTTTCAATAGTGGATTTCGTCAATTTCTTAGAAATTTGAAAAAAAATTGACGAACCACATAGCGAAAGTTCGGCTAAAATAAAAGCAAGTCAGAAAGCGCTAACAAGAAGAGCGTATAAAAAACTAAAGGGAGCGAATCAAATGGCAGAAAAAAATTATGTAATGGCGATCGACCAAGGAACCACTAGTTCAAGAGCAATTATTTTTGATCGTAACGGGAAAAAAATCGGCAGTTCACAAAAAGAGTTTCCGCAATACTTTCCAAAATCGGGTTGGGTAGAACACAACGCCAATGAAATTTGGAACTCTGTCCAATCAGTCATCGCAGGGGCATTTATTGAATCAGGTATCCGACCAGAAGCAATCGCCGGCATCGGGATCACCAACCAGCGTGAAACGACAGTGGTTTGGGACAAAACGACAGGCCAGCCGATCGCAAATGCAATCGTTTGGCAATCCCGCCAATCTTCACCGATCGCTGACCAATTAAAAGCAGATGGCCATACAGAGATGATCCATGAAAAAACTGGGTTAGTCATTGATGCGTATTTCTCAGCGACCAAGGTGCGCTGGCTTTTAGACAATATCGAAGGGGCACAAGAAAAGGCGGATAATGGCGAGCTACTTTTCGGAACGATCGATTCATGGCTTGTGTGGAAACTGACAGATGGGCAAGTCCATGTCACCGACTACTCCAATGCTAGTCGGACGATGCTTTACAATATCCATAAATTAGAATGGGATCAAGAAATCTTGGATCTTTTGAACATTCCAAGCTCGATGTTGCCAGAAGTCAAAAGCAACTCAGAAGTCTATGGTCACACCCGCAGCTACCATTTTTACGGCAGTGAAGTACCAATCGCTGGAATGGCTGGGGACCAACAAGCCGCCCTCTTTGGACAAATGGCCTTTGAAAAAGGCATGATCAAAAATACTTACGGCACTGGGGCATTTATCGTCATGAATACGGGTGAAGAACCACAATTGTCTGACAATGACCTACTGACGACCATCGGGTATGGCATCAACGGCAAAGTCTATTATGCCTTAGAAGGAAGTATCTTCGTTGCTGGATCAGCGATCCAATGGCTGCGGGACGGTCTACGAATGATCGAGTCTTCTCCGCAATCAGAAGAAATAGCTGCCAAAGCAAAAGGCGATAATGAAGTGTATGTGGTGCCTGCCTTTACTGGATTGGGCGCACCTTATTGGGATTCAGATGCAAGAGGAGCCGTCTTTGGCTTGACTCGTGGGACGACGAAGGAAGATTTTGTTCGGGCAACATTGCAAGCTGTTGCGTATCAATCAAAAGATGTCATCGACACGATGAAAAAAGATTCTGGCATCGATATCCCATTGCTGAAAGTCGATGGCGGTGCAGCCAAAAACGATCTATTGATGCAGTTCCAAGCGGACATTTTAGACATTGACGTGCAACGAGCTGCGAATCTGGAAACAACCGCATTAGGTGCAGCTTACTTGGCAGGGCTAGCGGTTGGCTTCTGGAAAGACTTGGATGAATTGAAATCAATGGCAGAAGAAGGGCAAATGTTTACACCAGAAATGCCAGCAGAAGAAAGAGACAATTTGTACGAAGGCTGGAAACAAGCGGTGGCAGCTACTCAGACCTTCAAATTCAAAGCGAAGAAAGAAGGCGAGTAAGCCATGACCTTTTCACATAAAGATCGGAAGCAAACCATTCAAGAAGCGGCAAAGACCACCTATGATGTATTGATCATCGGTGGTGGGATCACTGGCGCGGGGGTTGCTGTTCAAACCGCAGCCGCTGGGATGAAGACGGTTCTTTTGGAAATGCAGGATTTTGCCGAAGGAACGTCTTCGCGGTCCACCAAACTCGTTCATGGTGGTATTCGCTATTTGAAAACCTTTGACGTGGAAGTGGTCGCTGACACCGTGCGGGAGCGGGCGATCGTGCAGCAAATTGCTCCGCATATCCCGAAACCAGATCCAATGCTTTTGCCAATCTATGATGAACCAGGGGCAACCTTCTCCTTGTTTTCTGTCAAAGTGGCGATGGATCTTTATGATCGCTTAGCGAATGTGACAGGCAGTAAATACGAAAATTATCTGCTGACGAAAGAAGAGGTCTTAGAACGCGAACCTCAGCTGCAGGCGGAAAACTTAGTCGGTGGCGGTGTCTATCTTGATTTTCGCAACAACGATGCCCGCTTGGTGATCGAAAACATCAAACGAGCACAAGCCGATGGGGCAGCAATGATCAGTAAAGCCAAAGTCGTCGGCATCTTACATGATGAGCAAGGCATCATCAATGGGGTAGAAGTGGAGGATCAACTGACAAACGAGCGCTTTGAGGTTCACGCCAAAGTCGTGATCAACACGACAGGCCCTTGGTCAGACATCGTTCGTCAATTAGACAAGAATGATGAGTTGCCGCCACAAATGCGTCCGACGAAAGGTGTCCATTTAGTGGTCGATCGGGAAAAACTAAAAGTGCCGCAACCAACCTATTTTGATACTGGGAAAAATGATGGTCGGATGGTTTTCGTGGTACCAAGAGAAAATAAGACCTATTTTGGCACAACCGATACGGATTATACAGGCGATTTCGCCCATCCAACGGTCACGCAAGAAGATGTTGATTATCTATTGACCATCGTGAATGAACGCTTCCCTCACGCTCAGATCACCCTTAATGATATCGAAGCGAGCTGGGCAGGATTGCGTCCGTTGATTGTGAATAATGGCGGGTCTGATTACAATGGCGGCGGTAAAGGCAAACTATCGGATGAAAGCTTTGAGCAGATCGTTGAAAGCGTCAAAGAGTATCTTGAAGATGAGCGGCAGCGACCAGTCGTAGAAAAAGCCGTAAAACAAGCACAAGAACGAGTAGAAGCCAGCAAAGTGGATCCATCGCAAGTTTCTCGCGGCAGCAGTTTGGAACGCTCAAAAGACGGACTATTGACGTTGGCAGGGGGAAAAATCACCGATTATCGCTTGATGGCGGAAGGAGCAGTCAAACGGATCAATGAATTGCTCCAAGAAAGCGGTGCATCCTTCGAGTTGGTGGATTCAACCACGTACCCAGTTTCTGGTGGTGAGCTTGATGCAGCCAATGTAGAGGAAGACTTAGCGAAGCTGGCTGACCAAGCGCAAGCCGCTGGATTCGATGAAGCCGCTGCGACGTATTTGGCTCATCTTTATGGGTCGAATCTTCCCCAAGTGTTGAACTACAAGACGAAGTTTGAGGGCTTAGATGAAAAAGAAAGTACGGCCTTGAACTATTCCTTGCATGAAGAAATGGTTCTGACGCCTGTCGATTATCTATTGCGTCGGACCAACCATATCCTATTTATGCGAGACACCTTAGATGAAGTCAAAGCCGGTGTCGTTGCAGCTATGACCGACTTCTTTGGCTGGAGCGAGGAAGAAAAAGCAGCCCATGTAGCAGAATTGAACCAAGTGATCGCAGAATCAGATTTAACAGCCTTAAAAGGAGGAAAAAAAGATGAATGAAACAACCCAGATCTTTAGTGAATTTCTAGGAACGGCTATTTTGGTTTTGTTAGGGGATGGTGTGTGTGCGGCTGTCAATCTGAAAAAGAGTAAAGCAGAAGCCTCTGGCTGGATCGTGATCGCAATGGGCTGGGCGACAGCGGTAACGATTGCCGTTTACGTTTCAGGGTACATGGGACCTGCTCACTTGAATCCAGCCGTTACATTAGGCATGGCGATGACGGGGAATTTTTCTTGGAGCTTGGCTGTACCGTTTATGTTGGCACAAATTGCTGGTGCGATCGTAGGGGCGATCCTCGTTTGGCTCAACTACTTGCCATTATGGGATGAAACAAAAGACCAAGGCGCGATTTTAGGTACCTTTGCAACAGGGCCTGCAGTTCGTAATTTAGTATCGAATACCATCACTGAAGTGATTGGTACCTTTGTCTTAGTCTTTGGCTTATTGGCTTTTGGTGCCAATACCTTTACGGATGGATTAAATCCCATCGTCGTTGGGATCTTGATCTTAGCGATCGGGCTGTCGCTTGGTGGACCAACAGGCTATGCCATCAATCCGGCACGGGACTTAGGACCACGGATCGCTCACCAAATCTTGCCAATCAAAAACAAAGGGACTTCCGATTGGAGCTATGCGTTAGTACCAATCATCGGTCCAATGATCGGGGCAGCGATCGCAGCTGGTTTGTTTATGATGTTGCCATTATAAACGATGTTATTTTAAGGATGATGCCTATTGGTATCATCCTTTTTTAATCTTTAGCGATTGTCATTGAATTTGCTAAAAAAACATGGTTAAATGAAAAAGCTGAAACAGAAAGAAGGAAGGAGCTTTTACTTGAAAAAAATTCTGCGCTTTTTCATGTGGGTGGCGATTGTCCTGATCGGACTCTTAGCTGCCGTTTTTCTGGCTTTTCAACTCTCCCCACGACCGGGGGCTTTTTTGATCGGTCATCTGTTTAACCAAGAAGTGACCATCAAGGATGAGGCAGCTTATCAAAAAAGTTTGCCGAATGTGACGGTCAAACAGGACTTGACGTATCAATCGGATTATCAACGTAGTACCTTTGATCTATATTATCCCAAAGAGGCACAAGGCCCTGTTCCAGTCATTTTTTGGGTCCATGGGGGCGGCTATGTCGGCGGAGACAAAGAAGGGGTCAAAGAGTTTGCGACCTATGTCGTCGATGAAACCAAAGCCGCTGTGATTTCGATTAATTATGAATGGGCACCAAGTCTGCATTATCCTGGACAGGTCAAACAATTAGCCCAAGCGGTAGACTCGATCAAAGCAGATGCCCAAGCATACCCCATGCTGGATTTCGATCAACTCTTCTTCGGCGGGGATTCTGCAGGAGCCCAAATCGCTGGGCAATATGTGGCGCTGCAAACCAATCCAGCGTATGCGAAGGAAATGTCCTTTGATCAAGACATTCCTGCATCGGCCCTGAAAGGGTTTATTTCCTATTGCGGACCGCTTGATTTGAAGCAGATCGCTGGGACTTCTTCAGATGATCGCTTTATGAAATTCTTTGTCAAAACGGTGGCTTGGTCGTTATTAGGCAAAAAAGAATGGCAAGATAGTCCCCAACTGCAGGAGATCTCACTGGTGGATAAATTGACGGCTGATTTTCCACCAACGTATATCACGGATGGCAATGCCTATTCCTTTGAAGACCAAGGCATTGCCTTTGCCAACCAGCTGCAAGCTCTTGATATTCCCGTGACGAGTCGCTTTTACAAAGGGGATTCGGAAACGGTGACCCACGAATACCAATTTGATTATAGCTTGCCCCAAGCACAGGCCTGTTTGACAGAAACGTTGACCTTTATCAAAGACCAGTTGGCTCACTAAAAAACACCTTGTTTCTCACCCTCAATTGGCGAGAAACAAGGTGTTTATTTGTCAGCAGATCAATCAAGTCCGATGAAGTAGTCATCGTCTTTCATCGCTTCTACAGAACCAAGCAGATACCCATTCCCAACTTGTGAGAAGAAGTCGTGGTTGCTGGTACCAGTTGAAATACCGTTCATGACGATTGGATTGACATCGTTGGCGGTATCTGGGAAAAGCGGGTCTTGTCCTAGATTCATCAAAGCCTTATTGGCATTGTAACGCAAGAAGGTTTTGACTTCTTCGGTCCAGCCGATCTCATCGTATAATTCTTCGGTATAACGCTCTTCATTTTCATACAACTCATACAACAAGTCGTACATCCAGTCTTTCAGCTTTTGCTGTTCGTCTTCTGGTAATTCGTTGAAACCTAATTGGAATTTGTAGCCGATATACGTGCCGTGAACGGATTCGTCACGAATGATCAATTTGATGATCTCCGCTACGTTCGCTAGTTTGTTATTGCCTAAGTAGTAAAGGGGTGTATAGAAACCTGAATAGAATAAGAAGGTCTCTAGAAATACACTGGCGATTTTTTTCTCTAGCGGTGTGCCATTTTTGTAGATCTCATTGATTCGTTCGGCTTTCTTTTGCAAATATGGATTGGTGTTGGTCCATTCAAAAATATCAGCGATCTCCGCTTTTGTATTCAGGGTGCTGAAAATCGATGAATAGCTTTTTGCATGGACAGATTCCATAAATTGGATGTTGTTCAAGACCGCTTCTTCGTGTGGGGTGCGGACATCTTTACGCAGTTGATCCATACCGCTTTCTGATTGAACGGTATCTAATAAAGTCAAGCCGCCAAAGACGTAGCCCACCGTTGTTTTTTCTAATGGAGATAGCGTTCGCCAGTCATCAAGGTCATTTGATAAAGGGATCCGCGTATCTAACCAGAATTGTTCTGTTAATTTTTCCCAAGTGGATTTATCGATGATATCTTCGATCTCATTCCAGTTGATTGCTTCATAGTAAGTCTTACCCATAGTCGGTTCCTCCAATAATCGTATCAAGACAACAGCCGACCCGCTGTCAAGAAAGAGCAGGGGCAGGCGGTTGGTTCGTTTTCAGGCAAAAGTTGGATTAGATGACGCAGCTTTCACATTGGTTGCTGCCGATCTCTTCTGCATCATCTGTAAAGGTCCGTACATAGTAGATCGATTTGATGCCTTTGTGGAAAGCGTAGTGACGCAAAATGTTCAAATCACGCGTGGTTTGTTTTGTCGTTTCTTTCCATTCGTAAAGACCTTCTGGAATATCTGAACGCATAAACAAGGTCATACTCATACCTTGATCGACGTGTTTTTGAGCAGTTGCGTAAACATCGATCACTTTGCGCATATCCATATCGTAGGCTGATTTGTAGTAGCCGATCGTCTCATTGCTCAAGTAAGGTGCTGGATAGTAGATCTTGCCGATTTTCTTTTCTTGGCGTTCTTCGATCATCCGAGTGATTGGGTGGATGCTGGCACTCGTATCATTGATATAAGAGATCGAACCATTTGGTGCAACGGCTAGGCGGTTTTGGTGATACAAGCCGGTTTCTTTGACGGTTTGTGCCAAGGTTGCCCAATCTTCACCAGTTGGTAAAAAGACGCCTTCGAACAATGCTTTGACTTTTTCCGATTTTGGTTGGTAGTCACCTTGGATATAATCGGTGAAGTAGCTGCCGTCTGCATACGCTGATTTTTCAAAGTTATGGAAAACTTCGCCTTTTTCTTTGGCGATGGCATTGCTTTCAACCAATGTCCAATAGTTCAACAGCATGAAATAAAGATCAGTAAATTCAAGGGATTCTGGTGAACCATATTCCATTTGATTTTTTGCAAAATAGGTATGCAAGCCCATTGCGCCTAAACCGATCGTGTGGTTCAAGGCATTCCCATTTTGGATCGATGGTACTACGTCAATGTCAGACGCATCAGTAACAAAGGTCAAGGCACGAGTCATTGCTCGAACAGATTTCCCAAAGTCAGGGCTGTCCATCAAGTTCACGATATTGGTGGAACCTAAGTTACAGCTGATATCTGTTCCTAAAACTTCGTATTCTTGTTTGCCGTTGATCTCAGATGGTGCTTGGACTTGAAGGATCTCGGAACAAAGATTACTCATGATGATCTTGCCATCAATTGGGTTGCTGCGGTTTGCTGTATCGATATTGATGATATAAGGATAACCAGATTCTTGCTGCAATTTAGAAATTTCGTTTTCTAGATCACGGGCTCTGATTTTGGTTTTGCGAATCCGTGGGTTCATGACTAAGTTGTCGTATTCCTTGGTGATATCGACATAAGAGAAGGGCACGCCATATTCTTTTTCGACACTGTAGGGACTAAAGAGATACATCTCTTCATTTTTACGCGTCAATTCGTAGAATTTGTCAGGTACGATCACGCCTAATGATAAGGTTTTGACACGGATTTTTTCATCCGCATTTTCTTTTTTCGCTGATAAAAAGCTGATGATGTCTGGGTGGAAGACGTTCAAGTAGACCACGCCAGCCCCTTGCCGTTGACCCAATTGGTTTGAGTAGCTGAAGCTATCTTCAAACAATTTCATTACAGGCATCACACCACTTGCTGCCCCTTCGTAGCCTTTGATAGGCGCGCCGGCTTCCCGCAAGTTTGATAACGTGATCCCGACACCGCCACCGATTCGTGAAAGTTGCAGCGCGGAGTTGATCCCACGACCGATCGCGTTCATGTCATCAGTGATTTGGATCAAGAAACAAGAAACCAACTCACCGCGACGTTTGCGTCCTGCATTCAAGAAAGAAGGGGTTGCTGGTTGGTAACGTTGGTAGATCATTTCATCTGCCAAGCTCATTGCTAACTCTTCATTGCCATCCGCAAAGTAAAGGGCGTTGAAAGCCACCCGATCTTCGTAACGTTCTAGATACGCGGTACCATCATTCGTTTTTAATGCGTATTGTGAATAAAACTTGTAAGCAGCCATAAATGATTTGAAAGTAAAGTGTTGCTCATCTAAGAATTGATACAATTGCTCAATAAAGGCAGGGCGATACTTTTTGATAAATTCTTCTTCTAAATAATCATTTTCAATCAAATAATTGATTTTGTCCATTGCAGTCGCAAAGGTTAAGGTATTTGGTTCAACGTTTTCTTTAAAGAATGCCGCTAAGGCTTCTTTGTCTTTATTTAATGGAATTTGACCATCTACTGGACGGTTGATCTCATTATTCAATTTGAAATAACTGACATCTTTGATTTCTTTCAAGCTCATAAATGGCTAACCTCTTTTCTTGTTTTGTTCGTATAAAAAAGGACTTGCGGTCTGGACGACTGACAAATCCCTCAAAAGCATCACATTGAGAAAAATCTTAGCTCGCTAATTGACGTAGTTGATCTGGACGGAAACCGATGATCGTTTGCGCATCAGAGGTAATGACTGGCACACTTTGGAATCCTTGTTCTTTCAAAAATTCTAATGCTTCAGGCTCATTATCAATATTGATTTCTTCAAATGCAATCTGATTTTCACTTAAAAAGCGTTTCGCCATTTTACATTGCATGCAGTTGTTTTTCGAAAATAGTTTGATATTCATAATTGTTTCCTCCGAGTTGTAATAGTTATAAACCTAGTATAAATAAGTCTCGGAGAAAGTCAACGAAAAAACACTATATCTTGTGCTTGTGAATTCGACATACACAATTTATAGTGTTTCTGTGTTTTTTATGCAAGGGAAAAAAGCGGAAAATACTTATAATTACAAGGTTTTTGCGTAATTAATACAGGGGATATGCAATCAAAATGAGTAAAAAAAATCCTTATTGTGAAGGAAGATTCAAAGTGAGACCCAAAACAGATTGACTTCTTATGGAAATGGCTCTATTATAATGATAATCATTCTCAATTAAAGTAGGTTAATTATAACAACACTTCACAAAAGGAGTAAGAAGCAATGAAAATGGCGCAAACTCGGGCTTCTGGAACATACAAAATCGACTCGTTGGCAACCACCAAAGAAATCACGGCTCATTTAAATGATCTTGGTATTCGCACGGGCGTTGAAATCGTTGTGGTACAAAAAGATCGCAAAGGCGGCATCATTTTACACCAAGGGACGCGGATTGCTTTAGATGAACGGGTCATGGAACAAATCGAAGTCACAGAAACCCAGCAGCAAACCATCATTACCTCTTTGGATCAGCTGCAAGTCGGTGAAAGCGGAAAGGTCAATCAGATCGCCGCCAAAGGTGCGGTGCGCCGTCGATTGATGGATATGGGGCTTACGAAAAACGTCCATTTGGAAGTGGTGAAGCTGGCTCCTTTGGGTGATCCGATGGAGATTCGGCTCCGCGGCTATGAATTGTCTTTGAGAAAGCAAGAAGCAGCGTTGGTTTTTGTCGAAAAAGGAGTCGAAGCGTAATGACCTATCACTTTGCATTAGCAGGAAATCCCAATAGCGGGAAAACGAGTACCTTCAATCAATTGACCGGTGCCAAACAAACAGTGGGGAATTGGCCAGGCGTTACCGTGGAACGAAAAGCGGGGCGACTGCGAAAAGACCGACAAGTATTGATCCAAGATCTACCAGGGATCTATTCCTTGTCGCCGTACACACCAGAAGAACTGATTTCTCGCAATTATTTGATGGAAGCATCATTGGATGCGGTGATCAATATTATCGATGGAACCAACCTGGAGCGCAACCTGTATCTAACATTGCAATTATTAGAAATGAATGTCCCGACTGTGGCAGCCATCAACATGATCGACCTATTAAAGAAAAAAGGCTTGCAGATCAATTTCGAAAAGCTGGCTTACGGTCTAGGGGTTCCCGTAGTAGGGATCAGTGCTTTGAAGCAACGCGGCTTAACCAAAATGATCGAGGCAGCGAAGCATGTAGCCAATACACAACCGCTTCCTCCCCGCTACGATGCTCGTCTAGAAGCTGGCTTGACCGAGATCATGGCGATTTTGCCAGAGACGATCCCTCAGCAGCAAAAACGCTGGTTTGCCATAAAACTCTTTGAAAAAGATGAAGCGATTCAGACGATGTGTAAACTAACTGATTCCCAGCAGGCAGTCATTAAGGAGACGATTTCGATTTTAGAGCTGATCTTTAAAGACAGCAGTGACGCCATTCTCGTCAATGAGCGCTATGGCTTCATTGAAGAATTGTTGGCGCTGGCAGTCATCAAGGAAACAGATCAGCACTTAGCCTTCAGCGACAAAATCGACCGTGTGTTGACCCATCGCGTATTGGCACTACCGATTTTTGCCTTCATTATGTGGGGAATCTACTATTTATCGATTCAGACGATTGGTACGATCGGTACTGATTGGGTCAATGATGTATTATTTGGCAGCTGGATTCCCGAAACAGCAGCGCACTGGCTAGAACAGCTGCAAGTCGCCCAGTGGCTGCAAGAACTGATTTTAGATGGCATCGTGGCAGGGGTCGGTGCGGTCTTAGGCTTTTTGCCGCAGATCTTCGTGCTGTTTTTTTGTTTGGCTATCTTGGAGGACTGCGGATACATGGCACGGGTAGCATTTGTCATGGACCGCCTGTTTCGCAAGTTTGGTCTATCTGGCAAGTCGTTTATCCCCATGTTGATCGCTACCGGTTGCGGGGTGCCGGGGGTGATGGCAAGCCGAACGATTGAAAATGAAAAGGATCGTCGGTTGACGGTGATGGTCACGACCTTCATGCCATGTTCTGCCAAATTGCCGATCATCGCATTGATTTCAGGAGCCTTTTTCCCTCAGTATAGTTGGGTCGCCCCATCGGCCTATTTTGTCGGCATGGGTGCTGTGATTTTTTCAGGGATCGTCTTGAAAAAAACGCCTTTATTTGCAGGTGATCTGGCACCATTTATTATGGAACTGCCAGCGTATCACTTGCCGCAGCTCACAACGATTTTGAAAAGTGCCTGTGATCGAGCCATTGCTTTTGTGAAAAAAGCCGGGACGATAATTTTTGTGGCTTGTATCTTTGTCTGGTTTACCTCCAGCTACAGCTTTGCCTTGCAGCGGGTCACAGAAGACCAAAGCATTTTGGCCTTTTTCGGACGACTTTTGGCGCCGCTTTTTGCTCCCCTAGGCTGGGGAACCTGGCGAGGCGCCGTGGCGACGATCACTGGCCTGGTCGCCAAAGAAAATGTGATCGGCACCTTTGGGATCCTCTACGGACAAACTGGGGAGTTGTCAGAAAGCGGGACGGAGATTTGGCAAGTGTTGCGCGGCGATTACACTGCTGTGGCGGCATACTCTTTTCTCGTCTTTAATTTACTATGTGCCCCTTGTTTTGCTGCTATCGGTGCGATCCACCGTGAAATGGGGGACAGCAAGTGGACGTGGTTAGCCATTGGCTATCAATGCGGCTTGGCATACTGCGCTAGTTTGTTGGTCTACCAATTCGGGCACGTCGTCTTTGAAGGCGGACACCTCACGCTCGGTGTTTTCGCGGCAATCCTTATTGCTGGGCTATTGGTATTTGCTCTGTTGAAGAAACCATTCCGAGGGAGTGCACCCTTGATCCAAGTCGTAGGAGGCGAAAAATGATTGCTACAATAATTCTAAGCGGCCTGATTTTTGGCTATGGCACCCGTGTAGTGTACCGCATGGTGAAAAAGGATCATTGTTCTGATTGTCATAGCAGTTGTCCCGTGAAGCATGAGGAAGCAAAGTAGAAAATAGCAGTTGTAAGTAAAAATTTGTGTGAAAATACCTACGGGTAGAAATACAATTGAAACGGTAGATCTTAGCCATGAATAGATTGTTTGCTTTAAGAAGTTCTTAGTTTATTTAAGAGCTTCTTTTTTTATTGTGGGTGCAAGCAAAAGATCTGTCCATTTTTGGTTCACTTTTTCCTTGAGAGAATAAGTTTTGTGAACTGCTCAAGAAGTTTATCGAGAAAAACTGGAGGCTAATAAAAAAAATAGCCAGTATACCTGGTCTTTTTGAAAAGAGCAGTTCACTTAATCTGGAAGCGCGTACAAATATGTGGTCTCAAATCGTCTATTCAGGCCAGAACTTTTCACTTATAGTGTGTGTATAGGAATGATCTCGAGAAATTCTTTACTAAAACCTAAAGAAATTTTTTTAGAAAGGAAATCGTCGTTTGCAAACTACATTATTAACAAAAGAAAACATTTTACTTCAGCAAGACAGTACCAGTTGGCAAGAAGCAATCAAAAAAGCAGCCCAGCCGTTATTGAAGAATGGCAGCGTTACAAAACAGTATGTCGAAGCGATGGTTCAATCTGTCTTAGATGCCGGGCCGTATATCGTGCTTATGCCTGGGTTTGCTTTGGCCCATGCCCGATCAGAAGATGGGGTTTGTCGTTTAGGACTAAGTGCGATGACATTAAATACCCCCATCTCATTTGGTTCGCCCAATGATCCAGTGAAAGTCATTTTCTGTTTGGCAGCGATAGACCCGACCAGTCATTTGGAACTGATGGGTGAGTTAGCAGAAGTTTTAGCAAGGGACAATATCATTGATCGTTTAGCAAATGTGCAGACACCAGAAGCATTTATAAAACTATTAGAAGAAACGAGGAGTTAAGATGGGATTCTTTCAAAAAAAGAAAAATGATGTATCGATCCAAGCTGATGCAAAACCTAAGACAAGTAATGGCAAGAAATATTTGATAGCGGTTGCATGCCGTGCGGGGATGGGGAGTTCAACGCTGCTTCACATAAAAGTAAAATCAGTGATTGAAGAAAACGGCTATCCCATTGAAACGATTCATGGAAATCTAGACGTCCTCATTGGTTTTACGGGCGATGCCTTTATGAGTATGGCAGATATCGCAGCGGAACCTGATTTTCAAAACAAACCTTATGAAGTCATAGGTATTCAAAATATTATGAGTAAAGAAGAGATCCAAGGAAAACTAGAAACATTTCTTGAAACGATGCAAACAAAATAAATTGATGGAGCGAGGAATAAATTGAATGGCAATTTTAGTAATGAACCAATTCAGAAATACTGCTGTGTTGCTAATGATTTTGGCTTTGATTGGGTTACTTGCACAAAGAAAGCCTGCGAAGGAGACCCTGAGCGGTGTCCTCAAAGTGGGCATTGGGTTTATGATTTTTAATATTGGTGGTGGTCATGTAGGAACGATTGCTGCAAATTTTGCCACGTTGTTTCAGACCGCATTTGGTGTTCAAGGGACGGTTCTGGCAGTAGAGCCTGCTACAGCGTTAGCCATGGATGTATATGGTTTTGAAATATCAATGATTATGGGCTTAGGGTTCATATTCGGATTAGTTATTGCGAAATTGACGCCTTTAAAATCAATTTTCTTAACCGGTCAGCATTATCTTTTCTTTGCTGCTGTCATTGGGTTGATTTTTATTTCGAATGGTATGCCCACTTGGGTAACAGTTATCTTTGGTTCTTTGGTGCTAGGTTTTGCAGGAGCAGGGCTGCCCAAATTGGCTCAGAAATATACAGATGAGCTGACAGGTAATGCAGGGGTTGCACTAGGTCACTTTAACTTGATTTTTTACTGGTTCTCAGGTGTCATCGGCAGTGTCATTGGAGGGAAAAATTGGCAAGCAAAGAAAGAGAAAGCAGCCAATCGCGAGCTCCCAGATTTCTTCTCCGTATTCCGAGATTTTGTCTTCTCTGTTGCATTTTTCATGATTATTCTTTTCTACATTGCAACGATCGCAGCAGTTTTAAGTGGCCATATGGATGTCGTTCAAGAAATGGCTGGCAACGACTTATGGTTCTTGTATCCGTTGATTCAAGGGTTGCAATTTGCTGCGGGGATGTCTGTACTGATTTATGGTGTGCGTCAATTTATTGCTGAATTAACGGCTGCCTTCGTGGCGATCTCAGAAAAATATATCCCAGGATCAATGCCGGCAGTAGATGTTCCTGTGTTTTTCCAATATGCGCCAACCATGGTTCCTGTCGGTTTTATTACCTCGTTTATAGGTGGGTTAACAGCGACGTTTGCCATGGCTGCTATGGGTTCTCCCGTTGTGCTTTTGCCAGCAGCTGGGATTGCTTTTTTCTCGGGTGGAACTATGGGTGTCTTTGGTTCAATAAGAGGCGGGTTGAAAGGGGCGATCATCGCATCCTTCTTAGGCGGTATTTTGCTGACTGCATTGCCTTTGGTGCTTTTCCCAGCTTTTTCTGAATTAGGCATCACAGACGCTGGATTTCCTCAAATCGACTACAATATTATCGGAATTTTACTAGACAAAATCTTAAAACTATTTAGTTAAACAGTATGATTAGCAAGGAGAAGGATGGATACAATTTCTCCTTGCTATAAGGAAGGAAAATCTGTATTGAATGAAAAAAACGTTTTGTTTGCATATAGTACGAATTTAAAAGCCCAAAGCGATGCTCAATTTTATCGGCTTGAAGAAGAAGAAGTCTATCAACAGATGGTGAAGGCCAAAGAACTTATTCTCCATGCAGAAAAAAATCATAAGCGCGTTCATGTAACAGGCGTGGGAAAATGTTCCTATGTAGCAGGCTATACAGCTTCACTTTTCTCATCTGTCGGTACGCCAGCCTATTTTTTAGACACAACCGAAACTGTGCACGGATCGGCAGGACAAGTCGTGGCTGGCGATGTAGTGATTGCGATAAGTAATAGTGGGAACACCAAAGAATTAGAATATGCACTTGCTGCCTTAAAAGCCAATGGCGCCGTAATTTTAGCCGTAACAGGAAATGAAGATTCTTCCCTAGCTTCCTGTGCTGAAGTCACATTGTCTTCTTATGTTTCCCAAGAAGGGGACTCATTGAATAAACCGCCACGTTCCTCTGTGATCGCCCAAATGATCCAGCTGCAGGTTCTGTCGGTGTTGCTGCAAGAAGCAAAAGAAATCAATTTAGAAGATTACCTTAAATGGCATCCAGGGGGAAGCTTAGGAGCAACGACAAAAAAGGAGCTTACACAATGAAAATCAGAGGAATTATACCAGCAATGGTCACACCATTAAATGAGAACGGCATCAATGAAGAGGGCACTAGAAAGCTTGTCAGGCATTTGATTGCTGGTGGTGTCCACGGGTTGTTTATTTTAGGAACCAATGGCGAATTTCATACCTTAAGCAAAGAAGAGAAAATCCAGTTTGCAAAAATCGTTGTCGATGAAGTATCGGGCAGAGTACCAGTATTTGCAGGTGCCGGAGATATCGCAACGAATAAAGTGATTGAGTTAGTAAATGAGTTTGCAAAAATCGGCGTTGATGCTGCTTCCATTATTACACCATATCTTTTGAAATATACCGATGAAGAGCTGATTCATCATTACCGTGTGATTGCTGAGCAAACGACACTACCAATCATTTTGTACAATATTCCGCCAAATACTAGAAATTTCATCAATCGTCATGTTTTCTCGGAATTACTCAAAATTGATTCGATCATTGGGATAAAAGATTCAAGCGGTGATCTAGAAAACTTCAAGGGCTATCTTGAATTAAATCATCGACAGGATTTCTCTTTGCTGATGGGAAGCGACTCTAAGATTTTAGAAGCATTACAGTTAGGAGCAGATGGTTCTGTGGCTTCAACCGCAAATGTTGTGACGAAAACAGATGTGTCGATCTATGAACAATTTGTAGCTGGAAACATAGAACAAGCGCGGCAAGCACAAGCAAGTATTGATGATTTTAGAGAAGCCTGTAAATGCTCAACGATTCCGTCTGGGCTGAAATACTGTTTGCGGGCAATCGGACAGGATGTTGGGGTACCGAAACTGCCTGTTCTAGATCTTACGAAAGAAGAAAAGCAGCAGGTGGATCAAGTGCTTCAAAAATATGTACAAGCGGAAGGATTTACATTGAAAGTAGAACAGTAGGCTGCAGAAATGGGGGAACATTGATGGTGAAAATTGACTATAGGACGAGAAAGATGATGATGGCTCTGATTGAAAAACCGACCATCAGTTACGATTATCTTCAGCGGAATTATTCTATGAACCGCACTCAAATAGAGTATACCATTGATAAAATCAACCAGTTTCTATCTGCCCAAAAACTACCACTTAGCGTGAATAAGGAAAGTGTGATCCGACTGCCTGAAAAAAGCAAGGAATATTTGTTGGAGTCATTTTTACATGAGCGTATGTTTAAGTATTATGAGATGAGTTCAAAAGAACGAGGAAAATATATCTTTTTGACGCTCTTTTACTACGAGAAAGACTATCTGTCGGTCAACCATTTTTTAGATGCGTTAAAAATCGGCAAAACAACCTTTATGAGTGATCTGCGCAAATTACAAGCGGAATTGCAGGGGTACGATATTTCAATCAGTTACTCGAGAAAAGAGGGGTATCACTTAGCAGGTGATGAACTGATGATTCGTTACGCTTTATTTCGAATGATTTTGGAAGATGTAACTAGCAAGGACGATGATTTTATCTACCGTTACTTTATTCATAACGAACGAATACAATTGGCGGATGAGCAGGACACCTATCTTTCTCTTCTTTTAGAAAAACATGCGATAGAGTTAGTTGAAAATAGGTTGATTGAATTGAACTATATCCTTATTTTTTTATACCCAAGAATGGGCTTGAATGAATTTGATCTAAAACCTTTTTCTAATGATCATGAGTTAGTAAAAATGAAGGAGTACCGCTTTGCTGAAGAAGTTTTAGAAAACGCAGGGGTGATGAATAGTATAGAAAAGAACTATCTCTGTGGGTGGGTACTGGGAATGGCATTAGGGAATGAAAAGGAATGGCTTCAAGGAAATTTGGTCATCATTGACTTGGTAGAAAGAATTGTCGAGCGATTTGAATTGCTTTCAGGTATTCGTTTCAAGGATAAACACTCTGTCATCAAGCAATTATATAGTCATTTTCGACCGACCTATTTCCGAATGCTGTTTCGATTACCGATCATCAACCCTATGCAGGATAAAATTTTTGAAAAATATAATGACCTTTATCAGATCGTAAAAGAAACCTTGAGACCAATCAGTGATAGCTTTGATTCAAAGCTTCCAGATGAAGAAGTAGCCTTTTTAACCATGCACTTTGCGCTTTTGATCAGAAATTCTGAAGAATATATGGTGCAACAAAAAGTGGGGGTCGTTGTCTGCCCAAATGGTATTGGAAGCTCAGCAATCATTTACAATGAATTAAAGGAAATCTTTCCCTCTTTTATCTTATTGGGACCGATTGAAACAAGCGAACTGCATTCATTTGATCAGTCATACGATATCATTTTTACGACAAAACCCAACTTTCAACTTTATCCGTTAAAAAAGCCGATTTTTGTAGTAAACCCGATCATGTCTTACGAGGAACGAACCCAGTTGTTTTTAGATGTCAAATTCGAAACCAGTACAAGCATCAAGCCCAATACTGTGACGATCGACGGCTTGATGCAGGTTATTCAACAATATTCAACAGTTACTAGTGAGTCAGCTCTGCGGCATCATTTAGAGAAATTTGTACAAGAGACCTGCTCGCCAACGGCATCTATCATGTCTCAAAAAGAGAAAAAGTCAAAAGAACCTGCAATGCTGTTGGATATGATGCGTCCAGAATTGATACAATTAAACAAAAAAGCCAGAACATGGGAAGAGGCCTTTTATCTCGCAGCCAATCCATTGATTGAAAGAAAGATCATCACTAGAAATTACATCGATTCGATCATTCAACAAACCAGATCAGAAGGCGCTTATATGGTGATATTCGATCAAGTTGCCTTACCGCATACGGTTCCTGAAGCAGGTGCAAAAAAACTTGGCATGGGATTGACAACGTTAGAATCTGAAGTATATGTCTTGGGAACGATTCCTGTAAAGTATATCTTTACCCTTTCTGCATTAGACAGCAAGCAGCATCTAAATGCGATGACTCAGTTTATTACCCTTATTGAATCCAAAGATTTTTTTCGAGAATTAGAAAACCATGAATATCCGGAAACAGTTTATCAATGGTTTGCAGAGATTTTACGTACTGCTGTTGTATAAATTTTTTCGAAAATACTGTAAGTCTTATAGGATAAAACAGATACTCTTTGGTCTTTATTGAGAGAAGCGTGCGAAGGGGAGTCATTTGCTTCATCATTTGCTGCTGTTCATCCGAACGCAAGCGATGTTACTCAGAACTGTTAACAGCGGAAGAATTCTCTAATGATACTAATTTATGCCGTTTGAGGTTAGTCCAGTTCTACAAGAAAGATGCATTCGGGAATCAGCTACCATAGAAGTGGAGAAACAGTTCGATCACGATCGGGCTGTTTTTTTATTTTTTACAAAACGACCTATTAAAGGAATCTCAAATATAGTATAATTATTTAATAAAAAGATATTATTTAGTGAGGTTCGCAGGAAAGGGAGCAGGGAATCTCGTTAGAACGTAAACGAAGATAGGTTTTTGATAAAGCAGAGTGAAAGGGTGAGGGCATGAGACAACAACGAAGACGGGAGCGTCAGAAACACCAGCGGATCATTGTGGGGTTAAGTACAGCGTTGCTGGCAATCATACTTGGAGTGATTTATCTAGTGATTCAAGTGACAAGCATCCCCGAACAGCGTCATACAGCAGAAACGACAAAGGCAACAAAGCCAATGCAAGAAACGAGTAGTTCTACCGAAACAAAGCCAGCAGTAAAAACCATCACAGTGACAGCTAGTGGCGATATGCTTTATCATACACCTGTTTATTTAAGCGCTTACGATGGGAAGCGTTATGATTTTGACAATGATTTTGAGCAAGTCAAACCGCTGATTGCATCGGCGGACCTTGCTTTAGGTGATTTTGAAGGAACCATCAATCCTAATAAACCGCTTGGCGGTTTTCCCTTATTCAACGCCCCTATCGATGCTGTTGCCAGTATCAAAGACGCGGGCTTTGATGTGATCGATCTTGCCCATAACCATATTTTAGATACAGGGATCGAAGGAATCAAAACAACGGCGGCTGCTTTTCACGACCAAGGCTTGGCAACGATTGGTGTCACGGTCGACAATAGCGGAATCCTGGTCAAAGAAGTCAACGGGATTAAAGTTGCTCTCTTGGCCTATGCCTATGGCTTCAATGGCCTTGAAGAAAGCTTAACTCAAGCAGAGTATGACACCTATTTGAAAGACTTGTCGTTAGATAAAGTGGAAGCAGAGATCAAAGAAGCGGAAAGCTTGGCGGATATCACCATCGTGATGCCTCAGTCTGGTGTCGAGTATTCTTTAGAACCAACGGAAGAACAACAAACTGTTTATCGGAAGATGATCGATTTTGGTGCTGATATTATCTTCGGTGGCCATCCGCATGTAGCAGAACCAACCGAAATCATCGAAAAGGACGGGGAAAAGAAATTTATCATTTATTCAATGGGAAACTTATTGTCGAATCAACGTTATGAAACCGTCAATAACAACTATTGGACCGAACGAGGCGTCATCCCAGAAGTTGAAATCTCCAAAGAAGGGCAGCGGACCTATTTAAGCAAGATTGCCTTGCATCCGACTTGGGTCTCCAAAGAACCGATCCCTGATCGTACCTATTATGATCCAGAATACGGCGTCTTGCAGGCCTTTGATTTTCAAGTTTACCTTGCCGCAGATTATCTGCCAGATGGGCAATATGCCAAAAATGTCCCTGAAGAAAAGCGCCAGCGGATCGAAACCGCCTACCATGAAATGCTGGAGCTGTTGGATTTGAAGTGGGAGTAGTGAGGACAAGAAAGCAATCTGGCTAACAGGTTGCTTTTTTATTGGCTATCGAAGAGTATGAACCATGAAATGAAAGTCAATCTATTTTTTAAAACATGACACCAGATCACCATTTATGAACAAAAAATGACACCTCAAGCTGATAAAAATAAGTAATAATGTCAACATAAAGTATTCAGAAATCATTTCCAACTCATTTCTGAATAAATAAGAAAGGAAAGTAGGGTGTGTCATGAGAATTATCATATTGACGAAAAACATATCATATGAGATTGATTTGCAGCGAGAGCTGCAGATTTTGAGCCATGAAGTGTTCGTGGGCAGAAGTACCGAAGAGGAGGAATGGTTGATAGAAAGTGCCAAGTTATTTGACTGTTTATTTGTCAGTGAAACAATTGCTGATCCAGAATTTTTATTGCTCAATCAGACATTGGCTCCTTATTATCAACAGCGGATCGTTCGAATCTTGCCAGGGAATGACGAACAAGAAATGATACTGGAAAAAGCGGAAAATGCGACCTATCTTAATCGGTCATTTGTCGAGTTGAGAGAATTTTTGGCGGCTTTGCCACCAAATACTCGCAAGTTAGAAAAGGCATCAGTAACGAAGGAATCGTTCCCTAAATTTCTTAGTCTGCAAGAACAGATCTTTTTCAATAATCTAGCAGAAGAGCAATTTATCAACCGAGAGGACCTTTGCTGGAAAATTTGGGGCAACGGCGGCACGAATTCCCGAAAATCGCAGCTATCGATTTTGGCGAAACGAATCAATGAGAAATTAGATGAATACGACTATACTGAAAAACGCGTCCGTACCGCTTGGGGCAAAGGATATATCTTGCAGTAAAAAAGCTGAAAATGGGTTTAACTTTTATGCCTGACAAATAGGCCTTCAGGTAAATTTGCCTATCTTGTAGAAACGACTCTGTTTTCAAAGCGAGTCGTTTTTTTATATAAGTATATTAGCAATAAATGAAGAAGGTTATGGAAAAATATGATAATGCTTTTTTTTAGTGATAAAATAGAGATAATCAGTAATGGAAAGAAATACTGCGTAAATGAAAAAAGCATTTGTAGAAAATTGATGGAATACCTTTTGGAGGAGGAAATATCGTGAAGCAGGTTGAATGTGTGCTATTTGATTTGGATGGAACTTTATTGGATTCAAAAGAATGTAGTGTGAAGGCGACAAAAGCAGCTTTTAAAGAGATGGGACTCAAAGTACCCAGTGAAGTAGTCATTGAACATTATATGGGAATACCAATCGAAGAATCATTTTTTAAAATGTCTGAACAGCCATTAGATCAAGAAACCGCAGCGGAATTGATTCGGATTTTCCGAGCCTATTACCAAACCTATGAAGAAAGTACCTTGAAAGTATTTCCAGAAATTCCCCATGTCTTAGAAATCTTAAATAAACGAAAGGTACCTTGTTTCGTCGTTTCAAGTAAGAAGACAGCGGTCGTCAAACGAAACTTAGCTGCTCAGGACCTTGTGGCGTTCTTTGAAGAAATCATCGGCTCTGATGCGGTGACCCACTACAAACCTCATCCCGAAGGAATCAACAAAGTCGTGTCACACTATCAATTTGACCCGACAAAGACGATCATGATAGGAGATGCTATTTTTGATATCCAAATGGGAAAAGCCGCGGGTGTCAAAACGATCGCCGTTACGTGGGGCAGCCACGATCCGAAAAAGCTTTCTGAAGAAAACCCAGATGCTTTGGTAGATGCGCCACGTGAGATTTTAGATTTTCTATATGCATGATCCTTTTTTGTGCTCACAGTGTAAGAGGACGTTTTAGCCTCGCTTATATCTTGGCATGATCCAAAAAGAAAGGACAGATCGTCCTTTTACAACATGCAATTTGAGAACTTTGACCAATGATCGAAACCAGCGATCATTGGTTTTTTGTGCTGTCGTGAGAATGAAGGCGCCACAGCATTGAATAAAGGTATTCATTTCCATTCGTTCTTTTGGTTGATCGCGTAATCATCGGAAAATCACTGCAAATAAATTCCTTTTGATCTTTCTTCTTAGATAAAGCAAAGATGATCGCGGAAAGGATGCTGGCAACTGGCAAGGTACATTTACTAGAAAAAATCGCTAAAAAGAAGATGGAAAAGAGTTCTTCTCCAAGTAACATGATTGGAATAACGAGCAGAGTCAACCATTGAAAGCCTTCGTTCACTGGATTTCCATGAAGATCCCACTTTAGTCCGTATTGCAAAACGAGAGAAACGAGGAAGCTGATCAGGATGTTTAAAAGAAAATACTTGCTGATCGTCTTCACTGGCGCGATGGGTTTCCCAAAGAGCTGCTTGACTGCTTCTTTACCGTAAACTAGCCGTAATGCCCAATAGCTGGCAATCGACAATGAGAAGATGCTGACGATGGCAGGGGCATACAAAAGACCGACCAAACCGATACCTGCGAGGACTGTTCCTAGTAAAGCGTGGTTCCATGAGATTTGTTTTCCTATAAGTTTGTTCATTTACTTTTCTCTCCTTATTAAGCTATAGAGCATGTACTATTTAGCTGTTTTCTCTGATTCTTCTGCTGTGTGCTTTTTGTGCCGTAATATAAGCGATAAGTACAACAATGAACGTTTTGGGTGATTTTCATATCATCGCTTCATTTGCGCCAATTCTTTGTAGGGTACAAAAGATAGAGTAATCGATAACGAGTTTCTGAAACAAGATGGTCGTATATTTCGGACTTTTTTATGGTTGAGCAACTAAGTGATGGAGGATGCACAAGTACTAAGTTACTTCATTAAGAAAGGAAAACTGACTTCCAGATTCGATGGAATAATCGTCAACAAAGAAACGACATCGCTATGTTCTCTTGAAATCGACTAAAAATTCCAGAATATTTCGAAAAATACCATTGCTTATTTATGGCAAAACCATTAGTATTATTAGAAAAACTGATGGTGAATCGATGATAAAGCGAGCCTTTAACAGTGAGAAAGCCGAATCGGTGGCATGAAATAGGAGTGATAAGTGTGGAAGAGTTATGGAATGTATTAAAACCAGCCGAACAAGTCGAACTGAAATTAAGAAAATTGTATACGCAGCATCATTTTTCACCTTATCACTCGAACAATTTTGAAGAGTATCGCAACTATCAGCAAAATGATCAGTTCTTGCGTGGTTCTTCCATCATCACGTTTACAGGCACGGATGGCAGGACGATGGCGCTAAAACCCGATGTCACCTTGTCGATTGCCAAAAATACACCTTCTGGAGAAGCGCGCAGAGTGTATTATGTGGAGGATGTCTATCGACAGGATCGTCAAGCAGGGGAATACCAAAAGATCGATCAAATCGGTTTGGAGCTCATTGACCAAATCACATGGGAAGATCAACTGGAGGTTGTAAAACTGGCTTGGGAAAGTTTGGCTCAGGTGGGAAAAGGGACCTTGGATCTGTCTCATATGGGGATTTTGGATGGCATCTGCCAACGCTTCCCCGAAGCGGATCGACAAAAGGTACTGCACTGCCTGCGGGACAAGAGTTCCCATGGCATGGATGCACTGACTGAAAAAGCTGGCTTGTCAGCAACAGAAGCTGAAAAATTGGCGAAACTGGTACGTTTGTCAGGTGATTTTGAAACCAAGTATCAAAAGGCCAAAGAGCTGCTGGCAGAGTATCCCCAAGCACAAGCTGGTTTAGCAGAACTAAAACAACTGTATCAAGCATTGCAAAAAGAACAACTGTCAGCTTCCATTCGGATAAGGCTGGATTTTTCAATTTTAAATGATGCCGATTATTACAGTGGCTTGCTGTTTCAAGGATTCATCGAAGAAGCAAGAGAGACGATTTTATATGGCGGCCGTTATGATCGCTTGATGAGTCGGCAAGGCAAAGAGCAAGGGGCGATCGGGTTTGGTATGAAGCTCAACCATGTAGGGCAAAAGGTGCCGACTGACAACGAAAGTTCAGGCTATTTGAACATTGCGCTACCTAAAGGCCGCATGGGGGATGCCGTCTACGATTTATTCACGAAAGCTGGAGTCGCTGCGCAAGGCGTCTTCAAAGACAATCGCCAACTAATTTTTTGTGATGAAGAAAACAAGCTGCGCTTTTTCTTAGTCAAGCCTAGCGATGTGGCGATCTATGTGGAGCACGGAGTGGCGGATATCGGTGTCGTAGGCAAAGATATTTTAATGGAAAGCAAGGCAGAAGTCATCGAATTTCTTGATTTGCATATGGGGGTCTGCCGTTTGGCAGTAGCGGCGCGTACGGATTTCGAGGAAGATTTCTCCCGCCCGCTGCGGGTCTCCACAAAATATCCGCAGATCACCCGTCAGTTTTATCAAGGGTTAGGTCGCTCGGTGGAATTGATCCAACTGCATGGATCCATTGAATTGGCTCCTTTGTTAGGTCTATCCGATGTGATCGTTGACATCGTCGAAACGGGGACGACACTAAAAGAAAATGATTTAGAAGTGATCCAAGACATCGCGCCGTCTTCAGCGCGTTTAGTGATCAACCACGCCACGTGGCGTTTCAAGCAAGAACGCATTCAAACAGTGATTGAGAAGGTGAGGGAGCAATTATGAGAATTTTTTCGACCCAAAAAGATACGATCGAAACGATTGTGGCAAGGAAACAGTCGGAAACGAAGGATGTTTCAACCATTGTCGCCCAAATCATTGCCCGTGTTCAGCAGCAAGGAGATCAGGCGTTGTTTCAATTAATTGAAGAAATCGATCAAGTGACCTTGTCTTCCTTAACCGTCAGTCTTGAGGAGGTTGAAACGGCTGTCCAAGCCGTCTCCCCTGAGCTGCTTGAGGTGATGGAACAGGCGAAGGAAAACATTTTGGCATTTCATCAAAAGCAAGTCCAGCAAGGCTTTGTCTTGACGAAGGAAAATGGCGTTGTGATGGGACAGCGGGTCTTGCCACTAGCAAAAGTCGGGGTCTACGTTCCTGGCGGAACAGCAGCTTATCCTAGTACGGTTTTGATGGATGTCCTGCCCGCAAAAATCGCCGGGGTCAAAAAAATCGTTATGATCACACCGACGGACAGCCAAGGAAAAGTTCCAGCTGCTATCTTAGCGGCAGCTTCCGTTGCTGGAGTGGATGAAATCTACAAAGTCGGTGGTGCCCATGGCGTAGCGGCATTGGCTTATGGGACAGAAACGATTCCCAAAGTCGACAAAATCGTGGGACCAGGAAATATTTATGTCGCCACAGCGAAAAAAATGGTGTACGGCGAAGTTGATATCGATATGATCGCAGGGCCCAGCGATGTGCTGATCATCGCCGATGCCAGCGCAAATCCGCGCTGGCTGGCAGCGGATCTTTTGGCACAAGCCGAGCATGATATCTTAGCGCAAGCCATCTTAGTCACAACAGAAGCAGCCTTGATTGAACAAGTCCAAGTAGAGCTTGACTTGCAACTGAAGCAACTGCCCCGCAAAGACATTGCTGCTGCAGCGCTTGAATCTAGCGGAAAGCTGATTCTGGTCAATGATTTGACTGAAGCACTTACCATTGCCAATCAAATCACCCCAGAACACCTTGAATTAGCAGTGGCAGATCCTTTTGCTTTGTTGGGACAAGTAGAAAATGCGGGTAGTGTTTTTTTAGGACATCATACACCAGAAGTGCTGGGAGATTATTTTGCTGGACCAAATCATACCCTACCAACAGAAGGGACCGCCCGTTTTTACTCGCCGTTATCAGTGGATGATTTTATTAAGAAAAGCAGCTACTTGTATTACCCAGAAGCAGCCATGAAGGCGGCTGGTCCAGCCGTAGCGTTGTTCGCAGAAACCGAAGACTTGATCGGCCATGCCCGTTCGATCAATGTACGAAGAGAGGGAGAAAAATGACCTTTTTACATCAAAAGTATCACAAGCTGACTCCTTATACACCAGGGGAACAAGTAGACGAGCAAGCCGTTATTAAACTGAACACCAATGAAAGTCCTTATCCGCCAGCGCCAAGTGTTCAAGCGGCGGTTGCCGATGCCGCCCACAAGCTGAATCGTTACTCGGATATTGCTGCTGAAGTGGTGACAACCCCTCTGGCTGCCTATCTTGGCGTTAAACCAGCCCAGCTGTTTCTCGGTAATGGCAGTGACGAAGTCTTGTCCTATCTCTTTCAAGGCTTCACGGAAAACGGCATCGCCTTTCCCGATGTGACCTATGGGTTTTATCAAGTGTATGGTGCCTTGTACCAAGTCGCTGCCACCGTTGTTCCGCTGCAAGAAGATTTCTCGATTGCGTTAACGGACTACGATTCGCTCAAAGGGACCGTTATTTTTGCCAATCCCAATGCGCCGACTGGGGTTTATCAAGAACAAAGCGAAATTTGTGCCTTTCTAAAACGGCATCCCGATCGCTTAGTGATTGTCGATGAGGCCTATATCGATTTTGGCGGCTCTTCAATGGTTTCTTTGATCGATCAATACCCAAATCTCTTGGTCGTGGGGACGTTTTCGAAATCTCGGCAGCTGGCAGGGGCACGCCTAGGCTTTGCGGTTGCCAATGAAGGACTGATCCAAGACTTGAATCGGTTGAAATTTAGCTTGAATCCTTACAATGTCAATAGTTTGACCCAAGCCGCTGGTGCAGCCGTTTTGCAAGAACAAGCGTATGTCGATGAGAAGATCCAAGCAACGATCCACGTGCGTGAGTGGAGCAAGCAAGCCCTAGCGAAACTCGGCTTTGAGCAGACCGACAGCCAAGGAAATTTTTTGTTTGCAAGGCACCCTGCGATTGCTGGTGAAGAGTTGTATCAGGCACTGAAAGAGCAGAAAATCTTCGTCCGCTGGTTTAATCAGCCCCGCATCAAAGAGTATTTACGGATCACGGTAGGAACGAGGGCCCAGATGGAACGATTGATGACGGTGTTAACAACGATCATAGAAGAGGTGAAGGAATGAGAAAAGCAGAAGTTACCCGCAATACGACTGAAACCAAGATCCACCTGCAGTTGACGATCGATGGTACTGGTCAGCAATCAATCAAGACTGGTGTGGGGTTTTTAGACCACATGCTGGAATTATTTGTCCGCCACGGTCGCTTTGATTTGACGTTGGTCTGTGATGGTGATACAGAAGTAGATGCCCATCACACAACAGAAGACGTAGCCATCGCCATTGGCCGAGCGTTTTCAGAAAGTCTTGGGGAGCGACGAGGCATCAAACGCTATGGCAGTATGCTGCTGCCGATGGACGAAGCCTTAGTCATGACAGCGATCGATATTAGCGGTCGTGGCATGGCAGTCGTAGAGTTGGCGATACCGAGCGAAAAAATCGGGCAGCAGTTTGATACAGAATTGGTTGAAGAATTTTTCATTGCTTTTGCCCGTGAATTAGGTGCTACGATCCATCTCCATCAAATCGCTGGGAAAAACAGCCACCACATTGTGGAAGCTTGTTTTAAAGGCTTTGGGCGTGCCTTAGGTGAAGCAGTAGCGATCAATCAAGCAGCCCCAGATGAGATCCCTTCAACCAAAGGGACGATCCAGTGATTCATGAGGGAAAAATGATTACGTATCTTCCACACAGATGGATGAGATAAGGAAAGGGGTGTATTATGTTAGCAATCATCGACTATGGGGTCGGCAATTTGTTCAGCTTGTCTCGTTCGCTGGATTATTTGGGTGTTGACTGCCAAATCACGCGTTCACTAGCAGAATTAAAAGCTGCCGACCGCATTCTTTTACCTGGCGTAGGCGCTTTTGGCGATGCCCGCCAAAAGTTGGCAGAGTTGTCGCTGATCGAACCGATCCAAGAATTGGCAGCAGCTGGCAAACCCTTTTTAGGCATTTGTTTAGGGATGCAGCTGTTGTTTGATAGTAGTGAGGAGTTTGGCACACATGCGGGGCTCGGTTTGATTCCAGGACGGATCGTTTCCATGCAAAGCGCCTTTGAAGAAGCCAAACTGAATCTGAAAGTGCCGCAGATTGGTTGGAATCGGCTGACTGTCAGAAAGGAAAGTCCTCTAGTCAGCGGGCTAGGGGAACAAGACTTTGTCTACTATGTCCACAGTTATTTTGCTACTGATTGCCAAGAGTATGTCATAGCAGACAGTGACTATGGTCTAGCAATTCCCGGTATCGTGCAAAAAGACAATGTCTTCGGTACTCAGTTCCACCCAGAAAAAAGTGGGGCTGTCGGGTTGAAGATTTTAAAAGCATTTACGGAGGTGCCGCTATGAAAATTTTTCCAGCAATTGATCTGTTAGATCAAAAAGTGGTCCGTTTGTACCAAGGAGACTATGAGCAAAAAGAAGTGTTTGGGGATGATCCAGTGGCATTTGCTCGTTCATTTGAAGAAGAAGGTGCCAACTATCTGCACCTCGTCGACTTAGATGGTGCCAAAGCTGGCAAACTCCATTACTTTGATGTCGCAAAAAAAATCGTCCAGCAAACCAATCTGTTTGTCGAAGTTGGCGGCGGGATTCGTGAGGAAGAAACGATCCAGCATTGTTTGGCAGCAGGCGTTCATCGGGTGATCCTCGGCACGATTGCCCAGAAAGACCCAGCATTCACAAAAGCGATGCTTAAGAAATACGGCAATAAGATCGCGATTGGGGTCGATGCCAAGGAAGAAAAAGTGGCCGTGGAAGGCTGGCTCGAGAAAACGGCAACAGACGCGTTTACTTTTTGCCAACAATTGGTGGAATGGGGCGCGCAAACGATCATCTTTACCGAAATCTCACGTGACGGTACAGGAGAAGGCATCAATCTGCCGCTATACGAAAAACTCAATCAATTGGATTGCGACATCGTGGCTTCTGGCGGCGTGGCTTCATTGGCAGATATTAAAGGATTAAAACAGTTGGGCATCTCTGGCGTGATCGTTGGGAAATCCTTATATAACGGCAGTCTCCAATTGGCGGATGTCTTAGCAGCAGGGGAGGCAGAAGCATGATCGCCAAACGAATCATTCCTTGCCTTGATGTGCGAGATGGGCGAGTCGTGAAAGGGGTCAATTTTGCTGGCTTAAAAGATGTCAATGATCCAGTGACTTTGGCGCGCTTTTACAATGAACAAGGCGCCGATGAGCTGGTTTTTTATGACATTACTGCTTCTGCAGAAGAACGCGGCTTATTCACGGACATTTTGCAGCGCGTGGCGTCAGAAGTGTTTATTCCTTTGACGGTGGGCGGTGGCATCAATCAAGTAGCAGATTTTGAACGAGTCTTAAACTGTGGCGCCGACAAAGTCAGCGTCAATTCGGGGGCACTTCGCAGACCAGAGTTGATTGCAGAAGGCGCGAAACGCTATGGCAGCCAGTGCGTTGTTTTATCCGTTGATGTTCGCCGTGTCGGTGAGAACTGGCATGTGTTTGCCAAAGGCGGACGGGAAGATACAGGCTTAGAAGCATTGGCGTGGATTCTCCAAGCTGAGCAGTTAGGTGCTGGTGAACTAGTCATCAACAGCATGGATACCGATGGCGTGAAGCAGGGGTTTGATTTAGACTTGCTGAAAGCTGTCAGCGAAATCACCAAATTACCGATCGTCGCATCGGGTGGTGCTGGCAAAAGTGCCGATTTTATCGAGCTGTTTCAATTGCCAAATATTGAAGCAGGGTTAGCGGCCTCGATTTTTCACTATGGCGAGGTAAAAATCCCAGAACTGAAAAAACAATTACAGGCCGTCGATATTCCCGTACGAATCGTATAGCGTTGGCGTTTTGATAGGCAATAGAAGGAGTGGATAACATGGTGCAAGTACGATTTGATGAACAAGGATTGGTTCCAGTGATCGTGCAGGATGTGGAAACGAATGAAGTTTTGACCTTGGCTTATATGAACCAAGAAAGTTTGACCTTGACCTTGAAAGACCGATTGATGACCTTTTATTCCCGCAGTCGCCAAGAATTGTGGCGCAAAGGAGAAACCAGCGGCAATTACCAGCATTTAGTATCATTGACCGCAGATTGCGATCAAGATGCTTTAGTCGCCAAAGTAAAAAAAGACGGACCTGCTTGCCATACAGGCACAGAAAGCTGCTTTACAGAGGTGCTTTATGGTACAGAATCCTCTCCGACCATCGATGCGTTGTATGAGCTGATAAAAGGTCGTAAAGATACGCCGCAAGAAGGCAGCTATACCAGCTACTTGTTTGAAAAAGGCAGTGAGAAAATCTTAAAAAAAATCGGCGAGGAAGCAACCGAGGTCGTGATTGGGGCGATGAAGGAAGACCGCCAAGAAACCGTTTATGAGATTGCTGATTTGGCGTATCATACATTGGTTTTAATGGCAGAAATGGGGATTGATTTAGCGGCTATTCGCCAAGAGCTTGCCAAGCGTCATGTTGTGGATAAGAAAGTCAAACAAGAACGGATGCAATAACGGTCAGGGGTTTTCAGTAGAAAGAAAGCAACTGACGATAAAAAAAGAAGCCCTTCAGCCATTGTTTGAAGGGCTTCGCAACCGTGGCGATAAAGTTGATCTGCTGGTACTTTGAGTGAGCACACAAACTGGCTATTTGTTTTCCAACTCTTCGATCAATTCTTTCATTTCTTTGATTTCTTTTTCCTGTGCGTCAATGATTTTTTCTGCAAGTTCTTTTACTCTTGGATCAGACAAATCGGCATTTTTACTGGTTAGAATCGCAATCGAATGATGGGGAATCATGGCTTTCATCCAGGCCGTATCTCCCACGGCGGTTTGGCTTCTGACCATAAACAGTGAACCAAAAAAGAGTACAACACTGACAACTAAAATTCCGATATTCATTTTCTTGTTGTCATACATCTTCCACATAAATAACAGCATGATGATCGCCATCATCGCGCCCATCATTAGTGCCATAAATAGGCGGGTTTGGCTGAAAAAGATATGATCGAGGGCGTAGACATTGAAATACATCATACAAAACATAATCACCGTCGATACCCCAATCATTACCAAAAATTTCCCGTATTTCTTCATTTCTTTCCTCTCCTTTTTGTGTACAAAATAAAAACAATAAAGAAATCCAAAACATCATCGGAACAGATGCTTTTTTTCGTTTATTGTTTTGTTAGAATAAATTTACTCCCTAAATCAAGTATAGCGGAGGAAGTAGAATGAGAGAAGCGATATACATTTGAACGAAAACAAATGGGTTCTTAGAGTAAAAAAGCGAAAACGGGATTACTCGTCTAGGTTTATTTGTTATAATCAACCTAAGAAATGGATGGTGTATAGAATGAATCACAATGATCGCTTGACGCGTTTACGCTATGCTTTGGATATCAAGGATACCGACATGGTGAAAATTTTTGAACTTGGCGGCGCTTCTTTCACAAAAGAAGAAGTAAGACAATTATTGAAGAAAAAAGATCCTGAGACCTACGAGATTGAGTGTACCAATGAAGCCTTTGAGCGTTTCTTAAATGGTTTGATTCGCTCGCAACGAGGAACAAAGCCAGATGCTGCAGAACCTGTCCTAGAGTTGAACAATGGCAATGTAAATAATTTGATGCTGAAGAAAATAAAAATCGCCCTTTCCCTAACAACAGATGAAATGCTGGACATTTTCGAGCAAGCGGGAGTTAAAGTTTCAAAAGGTGAATTAGGCGCCATTTTACGAAAAGAAGGCCATCGCAATTACAAACCATGTTTAGACAAATATGCCCGCAACTTTTTAAAAGGATTGACGATCGAGTATCGGGATAACTAGTAAAAAATCAATAATAGGCTGAACTTACAATGGGCCGCCCAAAGAGATGCATGTTATGTGTCTCTTTTTTTGTGTGTAAATTAAAAAAAACAATTTAAATCAGTGATTATAACGCTAACTGAGGCCAAGCTTGGAGCATGAAGGAGCAGGTGAAGTGAGCGATCTGTTTGCTTGAATAACCTGTTTGTTAAAACCTGACAAGTTTGGTCATTTCTGATACAAATGTTGACGTGTTCAGAATGATGAACCATGTAATACTATCAAAATGAACAGGGGTATCCTGTGTCTAAAGATTGTAATTAACAAGTCGTCACCATCATCAGAAGGGGAAGTTTGTCGATAGGTGAAAGATAGGAAAGCGTATCGTATTTAAACGAATATAAAAGGAGAATGTTATGAAAAGTAAATTTTGGGGCTATTTGTCATTGGCGATCTTGTTAAGTCAGCCTGTGTTGGCACCTTTGGCACAAGTTATGGCTGAGGAACAGGAAACCATTCCATCAAACAAAGAAATCACGACATTAGGAACATTAGAAAAAGTGGAGGAGACTACTGAAACAGTCGATTCTTCTCGTATAAAAGAAGAAATCAACGGTGACACCACAAGTAACTCAGAATCGCAAGAAGTGGTTAATGATGATGAGAAAAGTGGCTCGACGGAAAGTACAGAAAAAAACCTCCCTGATTCAAGTAAAGACACAGCTAGCTCGGCAACTGAATCATCAGCGGAAATGAAAGAGGCATTCTCTAATCGAAGCGTTTCATTAGACGCTTGGATGCCGGATAAGAATTTGCAAAATGAGGTAGCGAAAGGGCTAAACAAAACAGTTGATACGATCACTCAAGAAGATATGGTGAATCTAAAACAGTTAGATTTTTCTTCTTTAGTCAAAGACACAGTAGTCGATTTTACTGGTTTAGAATACGCTAGCAACTTGCAAGCGTTATACACGACGTCTAAAGCAACGCCAAAGAAATATCTGGCTGGCGGGTTTCAAAGACGCCTAAAAATGCAAAAGGTACCTTCAGTGATGCCGTCCAAGAAGTTATTTATGTTTACAGTGCTGATAAAGAGAATGAACCGGGAGAAGATTCAGGAAAAGATACACCAGAATCAGAAAACAAGACGCCGGACGAAGAGAACGGGAATAGCTCAGGAAATAACAGCAAGCAAACAAACACACAAACCAAATCAAAAAATAAGTTGCCTGCAACAGGAGAACAACTTACAGGTCAACGAATCATGGGCTTTTTGGGAGTCATCACTGTTCTGTTTTCTTTCGTAGTAATTTTGAGACGAAAAAGAAAAACTGAAAATTAAAAGCTTTTCAATAGAGAGGAAAGAGTATCCAGAATTGATTGTTTTCTGGATACTCTTTGTTTAACCCTATTTAAATATGAGCGAGAATATAGGTTTTTATCAGTTATCTTTCGAATGTTACGTTCTTGAATTCATCATTCAAGCCATCACGATAGGCAATAGTCAAGACTAATTTTCCTGTTGTTTTGTCATAGTCTTCCACGTTTAGTTCTAGAGAGAAGTTCTTAACATTGGCATCAATATAAGAAACAATTTCTTTTTCTTCCTCACCGATTTTTATCGAAAGTGTGCTTTCTCCTAATAAATTCGCCTCCTCCAGAACTGTTTTGGCTGAGCGTATTTCAGGCTGATAGAAGACAGTGTTTGTTTGAGTAAATAGATTCTACTTATTCGCAACGGAACTGTGATCTTTCCAAAGTCATTTGAGACAACGATCCCAGGTTTATTACTAGGGGAGACAAAGACAGCGAGACTTATTAAAATCGGAACGAGAATACTAGCAACACTTGACCATACTATTTTTTTTGATATTTTCATTGATTTCAGTTCATTCAGCGAAGCATGAACACCTGTCCCCCCATTCTTTTTAATTAATGTAAGAAGTTAGCTTGATTATGGCGAAGATACTTTAAAAATAACTGTACTAATTTTCAACTTTATATAAGCGTAATTGATAGAAAGTAAAAGCTTTTGGAATTGTTGAAATGCTCAAAGGCTACCTAACTCTTCGATTGTAAATACTCCTAAAAACCGACTCTCTTATTATCGTAGCAAAATATACGGTTTTTTACTTTTATTATTATAAAATAATTTTTTGATAAATAGCGCTTTGGACTGTTTTGTCGTCTTAAACTAGCTGTTAGAAAGAGCAATGTTCTCCAGACGTAGTAACTCGTAGTTCTAAGTAGTTGTAGCCATGATTTTGCTTATCCTAAATGATTCAGAAGGTGATAGTTTCAGAGACAGCTTCTTATAAAATGAAATAAGTAGTCAATGAATACACACTGAATGAAAATAGATCGTGAAAGGAGTATAATTACCTTAAAAATAAAGTTAAGAGGTATTATTATGTATAAATTTCTTTTAACTAAATTAGACCAAGATGTTTATGAATTGTTTGCGCATTTTTTTGAGCAGGCTGTGGAGCGTGAAAAACTAAATGTTCTTGCTGAAAAGACAAACTTATCAAAACGACGAATCGTCTTAGTTTTTGAGCGAGCACTCGATTTGCAAACGGCGTATCCTTATTTTGAGATTGCGTTGCATGAAGGTAGAGAGATGACGCTTTATTTTGCGCCGAATTTTCTTTTGTCTAAGCTTTATTCGGTCATGCTAGAAGAAAGCATGCCATTTCAAATTTTAGACAGACTCTTTAGTGATAAGTATGTGTCGCTGGAAGAAACCGCCCAACAACATTATGTCAGCAATCGCACGGTTCAAAGAAAACTAAAGGAAGTAGAAACGATTCTTGAAAATTATCACATTCGATTGAACCTAAAAAGAAAACCGCTTTTTGTGGGCGAAGAATACCGCATTCGGCATTTTTTCCACATCATGTATTGGCAGATCTATGATGCAACGAACGTGCGTTATAGTGGATTGACGAAACAAAGTGTCAGTACATTGAAGAAAAAGTTGACAAGTTATCCCAGTTTTTATCGCGGGATTGATCAGGAGAAATTTGTTCAATTGTTGGCGTTAAGTATTTATCGTTTTAAAAGAGGCTTTCCTGTAAAAGAGATTCCTCAAGAGATGAGGGAGATGAGGCATCTGACGATTTCCTTTGAAGAATTTAAAGAAGAGCTGATCAAGCCATTGCTAAGAGACAATTTGATTCTAAATGGGCTTCCAGAAACAGAATTTCTCTTCTTGTATTATATGTTTTCTGTCATGACGACGTACTTACCTGAAGAGATTCCTAGTCAGTTAACAATTGGGGATCATTTTTCTCCACGAGCAATCGCTGCAGCAAGGCTATTTGCGGAAAACGCTCAGAAAGTTTTTCTCGTTTCTGAAAGCAATATTGATTATCTGTTGGTCAATGCCTTGAATATTCATTCGGTTTCGCTTCTTTTTGCATCGAAAAATAAGATCGATGCCTTTGGAAAAAGCACCACGGACAAAGATTATCGCCGTGTCTTTCCTAAGATTTTTCCGTTTGTTCAGGAGATGTACGAATCGTTAGCGCAACAATCACCAATTTTTTCAACCATGTATGAAGCGAACAATCGCTTGCTTTTTCAATATAGTATGCTTCTTTCTCTGGTAGCGAAAATTGATCGTTCTACGGTTCGTATTTTTCACGAATCAAAATTCGGAAAAATCCAAGAAATCAGACAAAAGGAACGATTGAAGCGCTGGTTTGGGTACACACTTTCATTTGTTTCCGAAAATCCCGATTTTGTCGTGACAGATTATCCCGTCAATCGGCAAGCTTTTATTGACCAAAATCCCAACGTCCAATTTTTTAAATGGAATAGTTTTCCAACGGGGGATCGCTGGCTTGAACTGATTGAAGCAGTTGAAAAGTTCCAGAATGAGTTTAGTCAAAAACATACGTAAAACTGTGGATTTCACAGTATGAAAAAAAGGAGGATTCTCAAAACCAGAGAATCCTCCCTTTTTTTAGTAGGAAGCGAAAAGTTTTGCACAGCGTTTCTCAGATTTCCTATGTAGTTTGTCAATCGCTCAATCGGCTATTGGGCTTGTTTACTTTTATGAAACTAAAATTGATACGATCCAACCCGAAGGTATCTAACAGGACTTTATTTGCTTCTAACAAACAAATGATTGGCGTCTCCTTTCCTAAAAAAACATGTAATAATGCAGGCATAAAGATCTCGGTCAACAGAAACGTTTTACGAAAAAGCGAAGGTAAGAAAGAGTGTTCGAATCCTCTATTTAACGTAATGCTAGTGATTTCAGCCTAAAGGTCGATTTCCTTTCAATATTTCCATAGAGTACGCATCGACGTATTCGTTCCAACGATAAACACATAAACAGGATTTTACATAAGATTCACCAATCAATAGAACAGGAGGACTAAAGATGGAGTCAGCATTTAAGATCCATTCAATGGAAGAATATTTAAACTTCTACATGGAAGAAACGGAGCGGCTTTTTTTCAAGGAAGAGTTTCCAGAACTCAAAGAAAAGATTCTTGCCAATTGCTTCGAAATCAAACGAGCGATCCAAGAAATCAATCACGAAAACTTTTTTGAACAGTATGCGAGAATCAATACATTAGAAGCAGAGATTTTGATTATTTTGGAATGCAGTGAATTGCGGGGGAGTGACAATGTGGTCCCTTTTGCTGAGGCAGAAATTTTGCAAGTGGCGAAACAAGATAGAAAAACCTATTTTAAAGAAAGATGTGGGCTGACATTGATCGCGCCTACGCCCCATTCATTGCATTTTTCCGTGGAGTAGTTGAAGTAACAACAACGATCATTCGTGAGGAAAAAGTGTTATAGGAAGTTTGAAAGGAGCCTTTCATTAAGGTTTGTGCAGGAGTAATTGTTTTACCAAAAGAAAAGGCTGCAGTTTTTTTATGCAACTTTGGAGGCATTGTGGAAAAAAGCTGTACCTTTGATATAAATTCATTCAACAAATAATTGGAGGTCACAGATGAATGCAATAGAAAAGAGGATCCAGTTTATTGTCGAAGCTGACAAGCTTAAAGCCATCCTTAGACAATCGACACTGATCTATGATAGAAACCAACGGGAAAATGATGCAGAGCACACCTGGCATTTGACATTATGTGCACTATTGCTTGCAGAACATGTCGCAACCGAAGGGCAAGTGGATTTGTTGCGAGTACTCAAAATGTTAATTATTCATGATATGGTAGAAATCGAAGCAGGTGATACCTATTGTTATGATGAAGCTGGGTACCTGGATAAAGTACAGCGAGAACGGGAAGCAGCTACAAGTTTATTTTCTACATTACCGAGAGAACAATATGATGAATTTATGGATTTGTGGGAAGAGTTTGAGGAGATGGCAACCGTAGAAGCAAAATATGCAGCGGCAATCGATAGGTTACAGCCTGTCTTGCAGATATACTACTGTGACGGGAATACCTGGTTAGAAAATAACATTGATGTTGAACGCGAATTAAAACGAAACGAGGTCATCAAAGAAATTATGCCAGAAGTTTGGGACTATGTTAGAAAACTTATAGATGATGCCGTAAATAAAGGTTGGCTGAAGCAATAAAGCAAAAATCAATAAGCTGCTAAACATGAGCCGAAGTAGAAGAGCATCATCAAAATGAACACCAAATGTACTAGAAGAGAAGGAATGGTTATGAGTATCGGGGAAGTAGGGTATATTTTTACAAAGTATTTTATCGTAACAGTGTCTATTCTTACATCAATATATACAAGATCGTCAAAAAGCATTTAGATGAAGCGGAAACAATCGTGATTGCGACCGACAGCGACCGAGAAGGTGAAGCAATCGCCCGCTTGATTATCAACCTTTCGGGAAATAGCCGGAAAACCATTAAACGTTTATGGATCAACTCGCTTGAAACTAGCGAAATCAAAAAAGGATTTCAAAATCTGAAGGACGGACAGGCGTTTTATTCCACTTACAAAGAAGCAGAAACCCGACAAATCGCTGATTGGCTGGTAGGAATCAATCTCACCCGTCTTTACACGCTTTATATGCAGAAAAACGGCATGAGAGGCGTGTTTAGCGTTGGACGCGTCCAAACCCCGACTTTGTTCTTGATTTACCAACGCAACGAAGAAATCAAACATGCATTGGCACTTAAACTCTTATTACTGGAGTTAAATTCATATGATTTTTAATCTGCAAAAAAGTTTATAGCACCGTCGCTTATACCAGAAAATATAACAAACGCCGCATTGTTTTTTTGTGCACTTTAATAATCTATTCAACTAAGGAATTAAGCTGGCTGTCAAGAGAGTAATATCGTATCGAATCTCAGGTGGAAATTTTCTGCGGTATCTTTTTTGACTGAAATGACATTAGTGTTTTTTGGGGATTGTGTATGTAAGTATTTTTTAAAATCATTTTAACAAGTTTTGGACAAAAATTCTCATGAAAAAACAGAATTTAAATAGCATGATAAATTAGAGAAGATAGTTTAATGTGCTTATAGGAACACCCCACTTTTACAGTCACAATCAATAACCTTGCTACTTTCTTTCGAAATTGATAAGATTCTAAAGGATTGACAACGCTTGATAGTGAGCATAAACTTAATATACGCTAGTTAGTTTACAAGTGCAAACTAAAAAAGTATGATGTGTCGTCTCTGAAATTCTCCCTGATTCAAGTCATAACCAGAGTACATATCGGTTATTTTTTGATTCCATATTTTTTCCTTTATGTGCTGAGGATTAAGGGATACCAATTGTAATTGCGCGTTATATGGTCTTTGTTTAGAATCGCTCTCCAAAAAGCCAATTTTTTGCATAGAATTTTAGATGTGGTACCATTTATTAGAATTATTATAAATAAGAAGTAGGTATCATTGTTTTAGTAAAAAGACTAGGAGGAATGGAAGATGGAAATAGACTACAAGGATCATGGGAAGAAGCCGTATATCATTAATATTGAAGACGCCACCACAGGAAATGATAATTACCGGACGACCATTTGGACAGGCAGTAAACTGCAAGTCACCGTAATGTCCATTCAACCGGGCGATGACATCGGTTTGGAAGTGCACGAAGGCATTGACCAATTTATCCGTATTGAAGAAGGAGAAGGCGTGTGTAAAATGGGGCCTTCTAAAGATAACTTACATGTTCAACAAAAAGTGATGGATGATGACGCCGTATTTGTTCCGGCGGACATGTGGCACAACATCGAAAACACCGGTGATAAGCCGCTCAGACTGTATACCATTTATGCTGGTCCAGATCACCTTGAAGGAACGGTTCACCCTACTCATGAAGACGCCAAAAACGATCCAAACGAACACTGAGGTACACTAGGATGAAACAAAAGCCCTGCACCCGTATGGATGGTCCACTGGTGCAGGGCTTTTTTATAAAGGAGAGATGTGGTATGAGTGATTCATTGTTTCAATTAGAGAAGGTTGGTTTTCAGGCAAACGGAAACCAAATCCTTCAAGATATCTCTTTTACAGTAAACAAAGGGGAAGTGATTGTTTTTTCTGGTCCTTCTGGAAGTGGAAAAAGTACCCTTTTGAAATTAATTGGTACGCTGCTTTCCCCAACTTCCGGAAAAATTTATTATCGAGGTACGGATCTGCAAAAAATCGATCCTGTGGAGTATAGAAAAGAAGTCTCTTATTTCTTTCAAAACGCTTCTCTATTCGATGAGACAGTTCAAGAGAACTTGTCTTTTCCTGCCCGCATAAGAGAAGAAGGATTTGATCGGGAACGTGCAAAAAAATTGTTAGAACGAGTTCAAATACCTGAAACTTACTTATCGAAAGAGGTCAAGGAACTATCAGGAGGGGAAAAACAACGGGTTGCATTGGTCCGAAATTTGATGTATCAACCGAAAGTGTTGCTCCTGGATGAAGTTACCAGTTCATTGGACCAAGAAAACAGAGCGATTGTCCTTGATTTAGTCCGAGACATGATGAAAGACCAACAAACTACGGTGTTGGCCGTCACTCACAACCAGGAAGAAATCGACCAAGCTTCTCGTCTGATTACTATCAAAGGTGGAAAAATGGAGGAATCGAAATGACAAACAATTTGGAAATCAGTAATCTTTCTTTGCTTTTATCCTCTGTCCTCTTGATAGTTGCCTTGTTGATTGATTACAAAGAGAAATTGGGATTAGGAAACGACATTTTTATTGCGGGAATTCGCGCTGTCGTTCAATTATTCCTTATTGGATATGTATTGAGCTACGTATTACGAGTGGATAACAACTTTCTCACTTTAGCGATGGTTTTGTTCATTGTGTTCAACGCTTCTTATAACGCCCATACACGCAGTGAGGGGATCAACCGCTCTTTTAAAATTTCAACGACGGCTATTGGAGTAGGAACAGCCTTGTCCTTACTCATTCTTGTTTTTTCAGGAGTCATTGACTGGTCCCCTTCCCAAATCGTTCCAATTACAGGCATGATTGCCAGCAACGCCATGACTGCGATTGGAGTGACCTATCGGTCTTTGAATTCAAAATTTACGGACCAACGCCAACAGGTATTGGAAAAATTGGCATTGGGAGCCAATAAAAAACAAGCGTCCATGAGTATTGTAAGAGAAAGCGTCAAAACGGGCATGGCTCCTTCTATTGACCGAACAAAAACGGTTGGACTTGTCAGCCTACCAGGTATGATGTCAGGGTTGATTTTTGCGGGAATTGATCCTGTTCAAGCGATTCGTTACCAAATTGTTGTGATGTTTATGTTGATTTCAGTTACTGCGATTTCTTCGTTTATTGCTAGTTATATGGCTTACCGTGAGTTTTATAACAATCGCAGTCAATTAATTATATGATTTGGGATGATACACTACTCTTAAAACCAGTGGTTACAATTTTATGTAGTTAAAAGAAGACCTCACGAGAATAATTGCAAAAAGAACTTCATTTTTTAAGGAAGAAGGATATTTTTGTCATCGAATCTTTGGAACGACTAGGGCGAAACTATGATGAAATTTTTTATATAGTGCAGCAACTGGATTGATTGAATCCTTTAATAAGCAAATCAAGAAATACAGCCACCGCAAGGAACAGTTCCAAAATGAAGAGTCGATGGAACGTTTCTTAGTCTCGTCTTTTGATACTCACAACCAAAAATTCCTAGGTCGCAGTCATAAAGGTTTCCAACAGGCCGAAGGCGAGCTCGAACAAATGCTGAGTCAACCGATGGAGAATTAGAAACAATCTACAGTAGGAAAGAAGCATTTACACAAAATTATTGACGCTCCCAAGCTAAAACTCCTATTAATCGATCTACTAAAAATAAATAAAAAATTCTTTTCAATTTTTATTTATGGTATGACATAAATAAAGTAAAGTTATTCTTCTAGGTTAATCTTATTAATACTCTTTCTCACTAGTGTTGCATGCAACACTAGTGAGAAAGAGCATTAAATATACTGCAAGGCAAGACATTTGGTAATTGAAGAATAACAAGCAAAAAAATAGCAGTCAGGTCTCTTGACAAAGTATAGTTGCTATTCTTTTTTTAGGCCCTACTTTAATGAAATTTTTGTTTGGAGGGAACGACTTCATTCCTTTGATTATTTCAGTTGAATTTAATAAAAAAGCCTGGCGTCTATTAAGAAATACTTTTCTTGATGAGCGTCAATTTTTTTAACGGAAATCTATCCTATACTAAATTCAGTAAAGAAAAAGGAGGAATCAAAGAAAGCTATTTTAAACAAACCAAAATTATAGGAGGAATAAATCATGACTGAAAATAAAGCTACTCAAGAAAGAACACCCCAAGAAAGATTGCAAGAAGAACAAGAACACAAGGAACATGTTCATCATACGAAAATTAATGCAGCGGCCATTGCGGATCATCTTTTAGGCAACATGCATACATTACATGTGAAACTGCACCAATATCACTGGTATGTAAAAGGAGCCAATTTCTTTACGTTGCATGAAAAATTTGAAGAGTTGTATAACGAAAATGAAAAATGGTTCGACAAACTTGCGGAGCGTCTAATTACTTCTGGGCATAAACCTGCTTCGACAACGGTTGAATTTGAAAAATATTCGATGCTTTCGGAAGATGCAGTTAATAAATACGCTAAAGCAGAAGACATGGTTGAAAATATTATCGAGGACTTCAGAAGCACTCGTGACCTAACTATTCGCGCGATTCGTTTAGCTCAAGACGAGGGTGACGATGCTTTAGAAGATACATTGATTGCTTTTAAAAATGACTTAGACAAGAACATTTGGATGCTGCAAGCGTTCATTGGTAAAGAAGCATTAGAAGATGATGACGCTCTTGATGAGGATGAAGATTAAGGTAAAAGTAGAAGCTGATTTAGGGATTGGAATTCTTTCCAGTCCTTTTTCCATTTTCTTGATGTGCATCAATTTTTTTGTAGTAAGAGACTTATATAATAAAAGCAGCGAATATAAACAAAATAAATAAAGGGGAAGAATGAATTGACTAAACATACCCATCATGAAATTGGCGACCACGCAGCCTGTATCCGCTTGGTTCCAATATTCAATCACTTAGAGGATAGCGCGATGAATTACATTGCTGAAAAAGCCCACACGAAACAGTATCAAAAAGGAGAGTTTCTATTTCGTTCACAAGAAAAAGAGGATACTTTATATATTATCAATCGTGGGAAAATCCGTATTTATCGATTGGCAGACTCTGGCAAAGAGCAGCTAGTGCGGATCTTGAACCCTGATGATTTCACCGGAGAATGGACCTTGTTCAACCCGGATGCAGTACACGAGGAATATGCCGAAGCAACCCGAGATACCGTTGTCTGTATGATTCAGCAAAAAGATGTCCAAGATTTTCTGGAACAATACCCAGCTATTTCTTTAAAACTATTGGCGGAAATGTCTAAACGGTTAGAAAGTTCAGAACGTCAAACGACACAAGTAGCCTTGGAGAGTGTCATTACCCGTTTAGTTTTGTTTTTGGCAGAAAATGTGGAACCTGAAATGGGCGACTCTCCCACCATCACCCTGCCGATGGAAAAAAAGGACATTGCTTCCTATTTAGGAACGACACCTGAGACCATCAGTCGCAAATTTGGAGAATTGGAGGACGAGGGATTGATTCAACAGCTGTCTGGGAAAAGGATCAAGATTCAGGATTTAGATGATTTATTGCTTTACAGCGAATAATCGGACACACTTTTTTCTACACGTTGGTGTTCTGTCGCTCTTCATTAACAACGGGACAGAACTCAGTGCTTTTGCTTCCATCTGTCCGTTTTTGGCTTTTTTAAGACAGAACGACCTTCATTCATTGGAAAAATAAAAGCACAAACATGATAACCCTCAAGTTTTTTTGTTTTATTTTTCTTTAAGATAGGGTTGTCGAACAAAACGTAAAAATAAGTAGGGGTGAATGTGCATTATTTTTGGGTGATAGTTGCCATCACGTTGTCAGCAGCGGGTGCATTCTTTGTCGTCCCTTTCACCAAGAACACGATTGGCGGCGAAGCAAAAACGTCTAACGTTGTTGAGGCAGATAGGTTAGCTATGGAAAAAGAAGAGGAAGTTGTAAAAGGAGCCGGCGTAATAGGACACGGAAAAGTGGCGTATTACGAAGCGAGTGACCAGGGAGATAAAAGTGTATTCACTGTTTGGTTTCCATGGAGCTTAGCCGGAATCTTGTTCAGCATCACCATGACTAGAATGACGCGAAAAATTGAAGAAATGGAGCAAATAGAATGGAATTCGTATTAGTCGTTTTGAATCCCCATGCGGTGGAGATTGGTTCTGTTGTGATTCATTGGTATGGAGTCATTATTGCAGCGGGCATATTAGCGGCTCTCCAGTTGAGCACCAAGGAAGCAAAGAAAAAAGGACTGGAAGAGGATACCATTATCGATATGGCCTTATGGGCAATTCCGATTGGACTCCTCGGCGCTCGGCTTTATTATGTGTTATTTGAACTTGGTTATTATCTGCAAAATCCAGGACAAATCCTTGCGATTTTGAATGGCGGCATTGCGATTTATGGGGGATTGATTGCAGGAGGGGGTACGCTATATTGGTATGCAAAGAAAAAAGGTACTTCTTTGGCACTCGTTCTTGATATTTTAGCGCCCAATGTATTGTTAGCCCAGTCCATTGGTCGTTGGGGCAATTTTATGAATCAGGAAGCTCATGGTGGACCGGTTACTCGTCAATTCTTGGAAAATCTTTATTTACCTGAATTTATCATTGAACAAATGAATATCAATGGTACCTACTACCATCCGACTTTTTTATACGAGTCATTGTGGAGTTTGTTGGGCTTTGTCCTCATCGTCACTATACGGAACCGAAAACAGCTTTTGCGTCAAGGAGAAGTCGCTTTGAGTTACGTTTTGTGGTACTCAGTGGGTCGGTTCTTCATTGAAGGTATGCGAACGGACAGTTTATGGATTGGCGAGTAGATCCGCGTTTCACAAGCCTTGTCTCTGGCCCTGTTTATTGGCGCGATTGTAGTATGGTTTATACGCAGACAAGACTATCCACCAATTTATTATTATTCTGATGGCAATAAGGGGTAGAAAAAGACTATTAAGATGGTGAATTGAGCAAAAAGATAAAAAGAAGTGCAAAACTTGATATGCGTCAATTTTCGTTTGCTAAAAGTGAGATATACTACAGTTGTAAAGAGGAAAAGGCAGTGTTCATTAATCTGCTGCGGATAAAATAAAAACACATAAAGGAGATAGGAATTATGGAAAAAGCTATATTGCAATTAGAAACGTTGTCTTGTCCAAGTTGTATGCAAAAAATTGAAGGTGCCTTGAAATCAGTTAACGGTATTGATAAAGACAGCATTAAAGTATTATTCAACTCCAGCAAAGTCAAAACCAATTTTGATTCAGCTGTCACTTCGATTGAAGAGATTCAAAAAGCTATCGAAAACGTAGGCTATCCGGTCCTTAAAGCAAAAGTCAAGGCCGCTTAACAGATTAAATGAACTAGGCAATTCTGGAAGAAAAGCTATTTTTCCGGGATTGCTTTTTTGTTGCAATCCGATTCGAGGTGCTTAGAAACGATAAAAGAGAACTTTCTAAACTTGATAGCCGTAAATTTTTATTCGATAAAAAGAGGGTATCGTTATAACTGTAAAGAGGAATAAGTGTCATTGAGGCTGTTAGATCAAAAAAATAGTGAGAAGGGACACGTATTTTTTCAAAACTTGATGTCAGTCAATTAATTACTTAGGCAATTATCTTATACTGTGTTTATCAATAAAAGAGAAATTAAATTTGGAGGGAAAAAGCATGCAACAATATATATTAAGCAAGAAAAATGTTATCACCGTCATCAGTGGATTGTTAATCGCACTCGGTTTCTTCAGTCACTTTGTTTTAGAAAACGTAGGACTTTCAGAGTGGTCTTTGATCATCGCCTCTGTCTTTGGGATTACGCCAATTGCCATTCAAGCGTTTCAAGCAATGAAAGTCAAAGTCATCAGTATTGATGTCTTAGTCAGTATTGCAGCGATTGGTGCGCTTTTTATTCAAAATTATGAAGAATCGGCTATTGTCACGTTCTTATTCTTATTCGGACACTACTTGGAACAACGAACATTGAACCAAACGCGATCTGCTATCAAAGAATTGACTGAAATGGCACCCGAAAGCGCCTTGAAACAAATGGATAATGGCGAATTTGAAGAAGTAGAAGTGGATGATGTAGATGAAGGGGATATCTTGCTCGTTAAAACGGGTGCGAAAGTTCCAGTGGATGGCACAGTCCTTACGGGCGAAGGGCATATCAATGAAGCTAGCATTACAGGGGAAGCTGTTCCGGTCAACAAGCTAGCTGATGCAGAAGTTTTTGCAGGAACCATTTTAGAAAACGGAACGATTCAAATCAGAGCTGACCGAGTTGGTGAGGACACCACATTTGGAAAAATTATTGAACTCGTGGAAGAAGCACAAGATTCTAAATCCGAAGCGGAACGGTTCATTGATCGCTTTTCTAAATACTACACACCAGCTGTCTTGGTTCTGGCAATTGTTGTATGGGCGTTCAGTCAAAATATTGAGTTAGCAATCACCATCTTGGTTCTAGGTTGCCCAGGCGCATTAGTTATCGGAGTGCCTGTCTCAAACGTTGCCGGTATCGGGAATGGTGCTCGTAACGGTGTTCTTTTAAAAGGGAGTGAAGTCATTCAAGACTTCAGCAATGTGGATACAATTGTATTTGATAAGACAGGTACTTTAACTGTCGGAAACCCAACCGTTGCAGCGACTGAACTGTATGAAAAAGATTCTGCTGAAACGCTTGGCTATCTGGCCAGTGTGGAACGGGAATCAGATCATCCATTAGCAAAAGCGGTCTTAAATCAAATTGGAGAAACAAATTTTTATCCTGTTGAAGGAACTGAAGTCGTGAAAGGCGGCGGAATCGTTTCAAGTGTAGCTGGACATAGAGTGGCTGTTGGGAATGTGGCCTTGATGGAAAAAGAAAATGTCACTCTCAGCAAAAAAGTGCAAAAAGATGTCAAACGGTTTGAACAACAAGGGAACTCTCTCGTTTTGACAGCGGTCGACGGTGAATTAAAAGTACTGATGGGCATTCGCGATCAAGTCCGTCCGGGTGTGAAAGCTAATTTGCAGGAATTAAAAGACTTGGGCGTGAAAAATCTAGTCGTTCTTTCAGGAGATAACCAAGGAACCGTTGATGTGGTCGCCGGCGAACTTGGTTTGACCGAAGCTCACGGCCACATGTTGCCGGAAGACAAATCGGCTTATATCGGAAAACTTCAACAACGTGGTCAAATTGTAGCCTTTGTTGGAGATGGCGTTAACGATAGTCCGTCCTTAGCTTTAGCAGACATTGGAATCGCAATGGGAAGCGGAACGGACGTAGCGATTGAAACATCCGATGTCGTTTTAATGAACTCGAACTTCAGCAACTTGCCTCACGCATTAGGATTAGTAAAAGCCACCGCAAATAATATGAAACAAAATATCGTGATTTCAATTGGAGTAGTGTTGGTCTTGTTGACCAGCGTCTTCTTCAGCGAATGGATGAATATGTCTATCGGAATGTTGGTTCATGAAGGTAGTATCTTGGTGGTAATTTTCAATGGCATGAGATTAATGAAGTATAAGTTGAAAGGTCGAAAAGAACAAAAAGAAGTATCAGCACCTGCAGAGAAAGTAAAAATATCTTAAGAATAAATTAGAAGAGGCTGAGACAATAGTCCATCCTTGAAATGACAAAAGCGGAAACTCAGATTTTTAAATCTGGGATTTTCCGCTTTTTTGAGTTCTTGAAAAAAAAGAAGAGTATTGTATTAACGGCAGTTGATCGTAAGTTAATTATTTTAATGGGAATCCGTGACCAAGTTCGAGCAGGTGTTAAACAAGACCTACAAAAATTAAAATCACTTGGTGTTAAAAATCTCACTGTATTATCAGGGGATAATCAAGGCATAGTTAATTTAGTTAAAAAGGAGCTAGGATTAACCGAGGCTCATGGCGATATGTTACCTGAGGACAAGCAAGCGTTTCTAAAAGAAAGACAGTCTACTGGTGAAATTATTGCTTTTATTGGTGATGGTGTGAACGATAGCCCTTCTCTAGCTACTGCAGAAGTAGGGATTGCTATGGGAAATGGGACAGATGTGGCTATTGAAAGTTCAGATATTGTTCTAATGAATTCCAATTTTAATCGTCTCCCCCATGCTTTAGGTTTAGCTAAAGGGACATATGCGAATATGAGACAAAATATTCTAATTGCTGTTGGTGTGGTGATAATATTATTGGTTAGTTTAATATTTAGTGAATGGATGTCTATGTCGATAGGTATGTTAGTTCATGAGGCAAGTATTTTAGTAGTTATTTTAAATGCAATGAGATTAAGAAGATATCAATTAAGATAATTGATCTATGTCAATTATCTTAAAAGAAATGTCCTGTATAATTTATTTAAAGGAGTGATAGATATGACTAAAGCAACATTAAAATTAGAAACATTAACTTGTCCATCGTGTTTACAAAAAATTGAAAGTGGTTTAAAACAGACAGCTGGTGTAGAAAAAGATTCTGTAAAAGTACTGTTCAATGCAAGTAAGGTAAAAGTAGATTTTGATGAAGAACAAGTCAATTTGAGTACAATTGAAAGAGCTATTGAAAACCTAGGATATTCAGTTATTAGTTCAAAAGTAAAGGAAGGTGTATAAAATGACAACAGCAAATGAAAGACAAGAAAAATTAGCTGCTGAAAAAGCATATAAAGAACACATTCATCATACTAAGATTAATGCTGTAGCTGTCACAGATCATATACTTGCTAATATCCATACCTTACATGTAAAATTACATCAATATCATTTGTATGTGAAAGGCACAAATTTCTATTCATTGCATAGTGTTTTTGAGAATTTATACAATGAGAATGAGACATGGTTTGATAAGATTGCAGAACGTTTACTAGCTTCAGGATTTAAGCCAGCTTCAACAACTACTGAATTTCAGGAATTTACAATAATTTCTGAAGATCCGTCTGAAAAATATTATTCTGCTGAAGAAATGGTCATACAGTTAGTAGAAGATTTTAGGACTAATCGTGAATTTACCGTTCGTGCAATGCGTTTAGCACAAGAAGAAGCAGATGATGCATTAGAAGATTTACTAATTAGTTATAAAGATTACTTAGATATAAATATTTGGCAACTTCAAGCCTTTGTTAACAAGGATGCGTTAGAAGATGATGACTATATAGATAACGATTAATTAGGAGGAAAGCTGTATGGCACACCATCACCACCATAGTCATATAGATTGTATACGTTTAGTTCCGATTTTTAATCACCTAAATGAAGAACAAATGAGTTTAATTGCGCAATCAGCGCAAGAAGTACATTATGCAAAGAATGCGTTGTTATTTGGAAATGGTGATAAAGATGACACACTTTATATTATAAATAATGGGCGTGTACGTGTTTATAACTTAAATGAATCTGGTCGTGAACAAACTGTACGCATATTAAATCCTGGTGATTTTATGGGAGAAGTGGCTATTTTTCAAACTGAAAGTTACCATTCTAATTATGCTGAAGCAATATCAGAAGTGAGCATATGTAGAATTCATAAAAAGGATATGGATGACTATTTAGGCGCTTACCCAGAAATTATGAGAAGAATACTATCAGATGTTACGAAACGTTTACAGGTATCAGAAAAGCAAACGATGCAGGTTGGTATGGAGCAAGTAGAGTCTCGTATTATTGATTTTCTATCAGAATACGTTGAAGATGAAGAAAACCATACTTATGTGACTTTACCAATGTCGAAAAAAGATCTAGCCTCGTACTTGGGTACAACCCCAGAAACAATAAGTCGTAAGTTCTCATCATTGGAAGAGAGAGGTTTAATTAAACAGCATACTCAAAAATATGTTGAGATATTTGATTTAGATAAGTTATTATTTGCATCAAGTTAAGTTAAATGGTTCTGTGTCAAATAGTATTGGTCAGCAACACTATTTTTACCAAATGTTGAAAAATGAGGAACAGGATATTCTAAACTCAAACCTAAAAACCAGCGATAAGCGATATTCACTTCTATTTCTTTTATTGTTTGTCTCATACTTTTAATACCAAATAGATATTGAATCATTGGTAATTTAATTAGAAGAATAGGATCCAAGCTAGGACGTCCTTGGATTTCATCGTATTTCTCTTTAACCAATTCATAAATAAAGGAGAAATCAATACATTGATCTATTTGCCGCAATAAATGGTCCTGTGGGACCAAGTCTTCAAGAGAAAAGAAACCGATTTGTGCGCGTTTACTCATATCTTGTTTTGAGAGCATCTGGATACACCTCCAATTGATACTCTTATTTTAACGGATAAAAAAAGACAAAGCACTAAAAACTAGTACTTTGTCTACAGTCTGAAAGCCCCATTTAAGGGGCTTTTTTATCTATAAAATAAAGTTCAGAAAAGTCTCAATCGTGCCACTTTCATACATGATGTATAGTCCAAGTGGAATGAATACTAAGGGCACGATGATTCGCTCGTATTTTTCAATTGTCTCGGATATTAACGGAATAGAAGATAGCACCCGACTAAGCTCGCAAAAGATAATTATGCCGATTGCAAACACAAGCAACGCCACGAGGGTCTGTGACCAATCTAACGAAGCAAAATAAGGTATATAGATACCTAAATTATCTCCGCCAGACGCAATTGTCAGCAATGTGACTGTCCAAAACAGTTGATTTGCCTTGCTTTGTTCTAATCTTTCAATAATTTCTTCCTCTTCTTCTTCCTCACCTTCTCCAACAATTGCAAAGCGAATCCCTAAATAGATAGGGATTAAACCAAGCAATCCAACCATCCATGCTTCAGGCACGAAATTGACGACATAAGCAGCAACTAAACTCGCCCCTACAAGTAAGCCAGTTCCTAGATATTGCCCCGCATAAATATGCCATTTCTGTTTATTCTGTGATAGCTGTGCAAATAAAATAATTAAAATAATTAAATAATCGATACTGGTGGAAATATAAACACCAATAGCAGATATGATTGTCTGTCCCATAAAAAAACCTCCAGTATTAGTCAGTAATAAATCAGCAGATTTTAGGAGAGCACAGACACATTAATTTAGCTATCGCTAATGGGTAATGTCGAACGTAGGAAAGCATTTTACTCCTCCTCAAAACGTAGTTACAAAGTAATTTCTAACTGGAATTCGGTGACTACTTCCTTGTAAAGTATAACCCACTATACTTTACAAGGTAAAGTGTGGGCTCTCCGAGGGGTCTTGCAGACGGCTCTGTCGGCTCTTTTGAGCCGAGTATCAGCGCACCCTTATGGTGGCATTTAGCTGATACCTGTTTGACGTTTTGCTACTCTACCTTTTCGGTAGGTATGCAAACCTCAAACCAAAATAAAAACCCCCTTCGACTTTCGTCAGGGGGCTTTTATATTTAAGTGCATTTAATTTTGAAGATTACCCTCAAAATATAGACCAAAAACATCGACATTATTATTAATGGTTTGATGAAAACGAGTGATATTTTTGAACGTAAATTCATCACTATGATTTTCAAAGTATCTTCTTAACTGAATAATATTTTTTAAATCATTATCTGCAACAACAGTTAATAATTCATCTTTAAATTTACCAGTCATCTCTCAAAAATCTCCTAGCTATTTTTCTTCTTTAACCACATACCGTCAATCATCTTGTTGATTGCTAAAGTATTATTATTAATTGCCACGTCAAACAATTCATCTGATTTTTGAATACAAATCATTAAAATGGTAATTATGATATTGATTTTTGGGATTCTTTTCCAGCTGGAATGGACGAGTTAGCGAAAATTTTTAGAATGGTTGTCATGGGTGAAGATACCGTAAAAGGAATTGCATTAACTATGGAAATATTGCGGATGCTGCGACTATAGCTAAAGAAGCCTTAGAGGCGTTCTGTGACTTACTACAAGAAGAAGGAAAAGGTTGCTTTAAAGATCCAGAAAAAATTGCCAAATCATTCAACGTGCAATTACCATGAGTTATCGTTTAGGTAGACTTGCACAAGAATCCATCAATGTCGTTCTAAGTGTTCTTGTACGTGAAATTCGTGCGCTTGAAAAGAACATCAAAGACTTGGAAAAGCAATCAAGCAATTATTTGTCGGCATTCGAGAATATCAATATTTGCCCGGTGTTCCAGGTATTGGAAAGGTGTACTCCACTTAATTAATCGTTGAAATCGGTCAAATTGAACGATTGGAAAATCAAACAAAATTGGCAAAATATGCAGGCTTATATTCGAAAGTCAAACAATCTGGTAACTGTCAGTCATAAAATACACCTCTGACAAAACAAGGGAATCGCTATTTTGGATACTACTTAGTTAAAGCTACCAACTCTATAAAAAAGTATCTTCCTGAATATAAAGTTTTTTATCAAAGCAAATGTAAAGAGGTCCCAAATATAAACACAAACGAGCAATCGTCTTAAGTTACGCGTCTTGTGGATACGCTACTACGTAACCATCGACTCTACCGTCTTTGATGGACAAACAGCAGATGTCACTACAATGGCAGAATTTATAGAAGCAGTTGCCAATCCTGATATTGGGATTATTTCTGTTCAAGCCAATCTGACAGCGGCTACTATAAATATACTAAGGATCGATCGTCCGCTGCTTGTTCAAGGAAACGGATATACATTGACTTTTGGCAACAATGGGTTTAGTGGGTGTATTGTTTTTTTTATGGTAGTTCTGCTTGGTGGATTAGGAGCTTACATAGAAAATAAATACAAAAATGAAAGGAATGAAATTGAGCAAAAATTGTTAAGTTTAGAAAGTTCAGGATCTATTGGAAAAGTCATTGATAGCTTTTCAGATGACTTAGGATTTTTATCAAAAAGTTTAAATTATCAAAGGGTATCTTCGATTAACCAGTTATTGCTAAAGTTAAATGAACAAATACATAGCTTTAAGAAAAAGTATCCCAGAGAAAAGTTGAAAACAGATCAATTTGAAGCAATAAGTAAACAATGTAATATTATTCAACAAAAACTAATTGTACAAAATTCAGTAAATGAAATCTTTCAATCCCCCCTCCGGCTATTAATGGTTCAACTGTTCGGAAAGATATTGTGATAGAATACAATGTTGATATTAAAACAATAGATTCTATAAATATAGACATATTTGAAGAAGATAATTGGAAACGAGTGATAAAAGGTTTATTAAGAGAAGTAAAATATCAAATAAAATTAATTAATCATACAGAGGAAGTTATAAATGATTGCTATAGCGGAGATAAAGTAAAGCAGAACATATCGAAAAAAATATGAAGAAATAAATAAATTGGTTAATAAAATTAAGCGTTTGTCTGATAAAGTAGTTTTGAAAGAGAAACTTAAGGAAATTGAGAGAAATATTGAATTAAGTAATTAAAAAATTTTAACCTTTGTAAAAAAATCGCAAACTGTGTTTTTTCAATTCGATTTTATTATGGAAAATCCATAAGATCTTAATATAATTGAGATTTTTCATATAATTTATATTGATTAATTAATCACATGAAGCGATTCGTTTGATGTAAGTAATAGAAACAAAATATTCAATTTTTCATAGACCAGATACATTATATATTAATAGGATAACCATAACCTTATTAAGTTTAAATAACATAGAATAATCTTACCAAATTGTAAGGATTATAGTCTACAAATCAATGTCTCGTATTATTGAATTATATTAAAATGGTTCCAGAATATTATCATGAGGTGAAATTTTGTGAAAAAATTTATGAATAATAGACCTGAGAGTCATGTACTTACTTTTGTGTGGAAAACTATTTTATATTTTTTTGTTATCGTTATGATAATTTATCTTTATCACTATAAAAACGTGCAAGGTGGCACCTTTATCTATAATGAATTTTAGGAGGAATGTTCATGAACGTGGTGAATATTGTGCAAGCCATTGAAGAGTGGGCAAAAAAAGATTCAGAGAGGATTGCCTACCGGGAAGATCACCAAGTATATACTTATGGACAATTAGCAGCTCGATCCAATCAATTAGCTGCCTATTTCGAGGAAACGTTGGAAACTCGCGGACCGATTGTTGTTTATGGCGAGTTAGAATTTGACATGCTGACAGCTTTTTTGGCAGCTTCCAAAACTGGTCGGGCATATATCCCCATTGAAAGTACCACACCAAAAGAGCGTGTTGAATTGATCCTTTCTGTGGCTACACCAGATTTGATCATTAGTGTAGCTGACTGGCAAGGTCCGGAAACAATGATTCCAATGCTAGAAATAAATCAATTGGAAAAAATTTATCAAAGCGGGCGCAATTTAGGTAACGCAAAAACGCTCGGAAAAGATGATATTTATTACATCATCTTTACATCAGGAACGACCGGCATCCCTAAGGGAGTCCAGATTAGTCACGGGAATTTATTGAGTTTCGTGCAATGGACATTGAAAGATTTTTCCTTACGCGACGGGATGTATTATTTGGCGCAGGCACCGTATTCCTTTGATCTCTCTGTCATGGGGGTGTACCCAGCATTAACTTCTGGCGGCTGCTTGGTACCTTTAAAAAAGGTTGTCATTAATGACTTCAAAACATTATTTGCGATTTTGCCGCAATTGGCTATCAATGTTTGGATCTCGACACCTTCATTTATGAAACTATGTTTGATGGAAGAGACCTTTGACGGGATGCACGTTCCTCAGTTGGAGCGTTTCTTATTCTGTGGGGAAGAACTACCGAAAAAAACCGCTCAAGAGCTACTGGAACGTTTTCCGAATGCAAAAATCTACAATACTTATGGACCTACTGAAGCGACTGTTGCCGTATCCGGCGTGCAAATCACTGAAGAATTACTGGAGCAATATGATCGGGTGCCAATTGGGTATGTGAAAGAAGATTCGACGGTTTTCTTTATGGAAGAAGATCAACTAGTTCCTAAAGGGCAAGTAGGTGAGATTATCATTAGTGGTCCTAGCGTTTCAAAAGGATATCTGAACAATCCCGAAAAAACAAAAGAGGCATTTTTTGTCCATGAAGGGCAACCAGCGTATCGAACCGGCGATAGCGGCAGAATGACGGAAGATGGTTTGTTGCATTATGAAGGGCGTCTTGATTTTCAAGTGAAGTTCCATGGGTATCGAATGGAACTAGAAGAGATTGACCATCATTTAAGCAATAGTTCGTGGGTCAAACAAGCCGTCGTAGTCCCTAAATATCAAGAAAAGAAAGTGGAACAGTTGATTGCTTATGTCGTTCCCGAAACGCACCCCTTCGAGAAAGAGTTTCAACTGACAAAAGCCATCAAATCTTCACTGAGTGAAACGGTGATGGAGTATATGATCCCGCAGCGATTTATCTATGTTGAGCATCTGCCCCATACGGCAAATGGCAAAATCGACCGCAAACGGCTGACAAATGAGGTGAATCCTTCATGAACCTGCAGCATATGATTCCTTATGCAAATCCCACCTATTTCATTTGGCTAATGGTAGGATTGCTTCCGATGATGCTTGTGCTGCTGTTCAAACAAAAGCGTTGGCAATGGTATCAAACGTTACTCACACTAGCGGTATTGTACGTAAGTTTTGGTGGTGAATATTGGCAGCAGGGTCTGGCGCTGATCGGGTACGTCGTGTATCAGACATTACTCGTCTATGGCTATTATCAGCATCGTCAACGAGCAAATACTTCAGGCGTCTTTTATGGTGCAGTGGTAGCAGCGATCTTACCATTGGCATTGAGTAAAGTCACCCCTTTCTTTGTTGGGCATGCCTCACTGATTTATTTCTTGGGCATCTCTTATCTGACCTTCAAATCGGTGCAAATGATCATGGAGATACGGGATGGCCTGATCAAAGAATACCATCCTTGGCGTTATATCCAGTTTTTACTATACTTTCCAACGATTTCTTCGGGACCGATCGATCGTTATCGTCGCTTTGAGAAAGATCTGCTGAATCCACCGACAAAAGAAGTGTATCTCGACTATTTAAACAAAGGAGTCGCCAAAATAATGCTAGGGCTCCTGTATAAGTTCATTCTTGGTTATTATCTCGGTCAAGTATTACTACCGATCGTGACCAAAGAAGCCCTGCAAAATGGACTGTTCTCTTGGGGAATGCTAGGGTATATGTATGTCTATAGTATGTATCTGTTCTTTGATTTTGCTGGTTATAGTTTATTTGCAATTGGTATCAGCAACTTCATGGGTTATGATACACCAGCTAACTTCAATAAACCTTTTCTGGCGCCCAATATCAAAGAATTCTGGAATCGTTGGCACATGAGTCTGTCTTTTTGGTTCCGAGACTACGTATACATGCGATTGATGTTCACCCTGATCAAAAAGAAAGTTTTCAAAAGTCGTATAGTAGCATCTAATGTCGGTTATTTCGCCCTGTTTCTATTAATGGGCATTTGGCACGGTCTTACCTGGTATTACATTTTATACGGGGTATATCATGCGACACTGATTTGCGGAAATGATGCGTGGATCCGTTGGAAGAAAAAACAAGGAAATCTACCTTCGAACAAACTAACCAAAGCGGTGTCCACTGTATTGACCTTCCAAGCAGTTTGCTTTAGTTTCCTGATTTTCTCAGGAATCTTAGACAAATTATTCGTTAAATAAAAGGAGAAAAGAATATGACAACCAAAGAAGCAGTATTAGACATTTTAGTATCAGTTACAGGAAGTGACGAAGTAAAAGAAAACGAAACAATCGATCTTTTTGATGGAGGATTATTAGATTCATTAGGATCTGTTCAATTGCTGGTTGAACTAGAAGGGCGGTTAGGAATTGAGTTTCCTGTATCAGAATTTGACCGGGCAGAGTGGAATACACCAGCAAAAATCATTGAGAAAGTCGACACGCTGCAAAGCCGATGATGAAAAAACGACTATTCACGGCTTTTGGACCGCTTCTTTGTGCGGTGATTCTTGTCGGGGGACTCTTCCTTGGCCCTTGGAAGATCAATAGCCACGATCCGAAAGTCATCGCTCAAGCGGCGACGGCAATGAATGATGCGGTGTTTCGTGGGGATCATATCAAAAATGAGGCAATAGCAACAGGAAAATATGTCCCATTTTTTGGCTCATCCGAACTAAACCGTGTGAGTGTCACACATCCTTCCGTATTGGTGCAGAAATATCACCGTTCTTATACGCCATTTTTGATTGGTGCACCTGGCACCCAGTCGCTGACCCAGTACGCCATCATTCAATCAATGGCGAAAGAATTAGCAGGGAAAAAAGCAGTCTTCATCGTTTCCCCTCAATGGTTCGTTCCTAAAGGGTTGAAAGGAGACTATTTCAACCATCATTATTCCGAACAGCATGTGTACGATTGGCTCTCTTCGTTAAAGAAAATCTCTGACACCGATCAATACTATGCCGAACGTCTCTTAGACTATTCGAAAGTGAGAGAAAATCGCTTGACGGAACAAGTCTTGAATGAAGTGAAATCCGGTAAGATACCAACTGATTGGCAGAAAAAACAGATTGATCTGCAACGATCTATTTTGAAACGGGAAGATGAGCTTTTTAGTGGTCTTGGGTTGGGGCATAACTCGACTGACAAAATCACTGCTGCTGCAAAGAAATTACCTTCTACCTATAATCTCGCTCAAATAGAACAAGTAGCCGATAATGAAGGAAAAGCAGAAACGACTAATAATTCTTTAGGGATCAAGAATTCTTTTTACCAACATAATCTGCAAAGCCGCATAGATAAAATGAAAGGCTCTCAAAAGAAATGGGATTATCGTTTTGGACCAGAATATAGTGACTTTCAACTAGTACTGACAGAATTTGCTCGCAACAATGTGGATGTCTTATTTGTGATTCCGCCTATCAATCAGAAGTGGATGGATTATACTGGCTTACCGCAAGAGGTGTTGACTGGTTTTGACAAAAAGATCCGCTACCAGTTAAGAAGTCAAGGCTTTATGAATATCGCTGATTTATCAACGAAAGGCAATCAACCCTATTTTATGGAAGATACGATTCACTTAGGCTGGCGTGGCTGGCTAGCAGCAGATGAATACATTCAGCCATTCTTGGATTCTAAGGGCAAAGAGAAACCATCTTATGAAATCAACCATTATTTCCTATCCAAAAATTGGCAGCAAGAAGCACCAAAAGATATTCAGGGGGAATGAAAAAGGAGGACTGTTGGAGAATAGAAATGCTGGAGGCTTTATTCAATGAGTAGACATACGAAAAAACATGCAAAAAGAAACGTTCATAAACTAGTGCTTGGGATTGATATCCTTGTGATTATTTGTGGTCTCATTGGCCTCTACTACTTGTTTTTACCAACGGAACCAACGGATGCTTCTGATCATTTCAGTGAGCAAGTTGTACATTCCAGTACTGCCAGCAGCTACTCTTCCAAAAATGAGCAGCCCGCATCCAACAAGAAACAGGACTTGTTGGATGCGGGAAACTATGACAATCTCATTAGTAATCAAGAAGTCATCACACCTGAAGGAGCTATCTACGATCAGAAAATTATTTCCAGTGGCTTTATCGGAAGTGCATTGGTTGTAAAAAATGGGAAAGTCCTGCTGCATAAAGGGTACGGATATGCGGACAAGGCAGCTGATATTAAAAATACTCCGACAACATTATTCAATATTGGCTCGATACAAAAAGGTCTAACAGCTGTCTTGATTATGCGAGCAGTTAGGGACGGGAAATTATCCTTGACAGATACGTTAGCCCGCTTTTATCCCTATATTCCTGGTGCTGCTAATATTACGATTCAGCAAATGCTGCAGATGGCTTCCGGACTCAAGCTTTCAGAAAACCCCCAAGGACTGGAAGACGTGCAACAGATCCTCGACTGGGATGCTGCACATGCTGTCTTATCCGGAACCCAAGGAACATTCAAATACAGTCCCATCAACTACAATTTACTAGCAGGCATTTTGACAAAAGTAACAGGAAAAAGTTATGATATGCTGTTAACGGATTATTTTATCAATAAGAATGGGTTGAAACACTCTTTCTTATATAAAGTTTTTTTGCAGCAGGATCATCCTACGGTCAATTACAAAACGGATGGTGAAACAGATCCTTATGGGAACCCTAACGATATTTCCTCAGCTAACTTGGCAGCTGAGGTAGGAACTGGAAATCTCTATATGTCAGTTGGCGATTTGTATCGCTATTATGATTTATTATTGAATGGGAAACTGTTAGATAAAGCTTCGCTGGAGCAAATGTGGCAACCAGCCGCTGGCGGATTCTATGCAGCAGGTTTTTATGACAAAGGGACTTATTTCCGTGCTCATGGTGGTAAAGGAGGATTCGAATCGTTTGGGTTGTTTTCTAAAGATAATAAAACTAGTGTGATTCTGCTCTCTAATCGTGGACGTAAAAGCGACACGGAATTAATGAATCAACTGTATCATCCGCTTTCAAATATTGATGTCTCTTTTTAATCAAATTATATGAGGAAATCAATTATGATATATGCTTGATTTCCTTTGTCTAAATATTATAATTCTGTTGATAGGACTCATTTTTATGATATCGCAGATTTTATGTATCAATACTGCATCTTCGGCATAAAATATTAAAAAATTTTTGTTTATCTGTGTATTAACAATGAAACAATGTATGGTTCTTATTCAGAATTGATATGGAACAATCTATTAGCTATCACTAAGTAGTAAGTGATAACTAAAATACATACAAACCAAGATAGCGGTTTCATATTTAGATTTTATAGTGTTGCCAAAGCTGTGCTATATTGCTTATCCGATTAATTTTTAAATTAATACTTTGAGGTGGTTCTATTTACAGCCTTTTTTTTCACAAGTGATAGAAGAAGTCGTAGACTGCCAATCTTGTGGATTGTCATCAATTCTTGCTCCACAACCAGTATAATTACCTTCTTTTCTATGAATTTTTCCGTTTTCAGATTTCTTTGTGTCATTACCAACATATTTTATGTTTGCCATAATGCTTCCTCCTAATAATAGTATTTCTTTTTTTATTTTTGGCACTACTACTAAATCTTAAGTCTATTTTAATTCAAAAAAGTATAAAATGCTAATTATATTTGAAAAATGATGTATGAATAATTTCAGTTTACATAACATAGATTTTATACAAAGTTGTCTCTTTTAAAAAGCTATAAATCAATATAATTAAAAACATGTAAATGTTTATGTTAACTAAAAATCTCGATCTCTTAAGCAACATGATAGTTCGACCCCTACTCTTCCATCAAATGGCGCCCTATTATCAAACAAACTACAAGATTACCTGTACCAATGATGGTTTATATTTGAATCTTGAGGTTCTTTCACTATTTAATGGAATGGCAATATTGTTTTCTTGTAACTATGATTCTATTCATTTATATCTCCTCTTTCTTCAATTTCTATTTCAATCTTAGCTATCGTAAATATTTTTATAGATATTGTTTTTCAGAAAATACGAAACTCAAAATCCTTTTCATCTACTCCTCTTAAAAAAAAATATCTTGTTGGAATTTGAAGCTGATTACTTTTTTAAATTATTTTATAAATCTAGTCATCAGTTAAATAATTAATCATACTATATTTATATAGATATTTTCTTTTTTCAGCACATCGTTTAGTTAGGGGATTCAAAGGCCAGCAGAGTATACTCTGTTGGACACTCCTTTAAACAGATTTTTAAATCATTAATAGTGTCCATGTAGATTGTGCAAAAAGCTTTCTCGAATCATAAAAAATTCATAATGAGTTATTTTGAGTAAGAGTGTTCAGAAAATGACTAATTTCTGGACACTCTTTTTAGATACTGTAATTTATGTGTATCACTCTATTTTTGTGTTCATAAACTCGTAGCTAAATCATTGTTCAATTAAAATTTAGGTTTATGAGTATTAGGACAAATCTTGGATGTGGTCAAAAACTTAAGGGTTTATGAGCTCTCTTTGATTGCTATAACTATAAAAGAGTTCAAGATAGAATATTCTTTAACAGTTCTTCTATGCTAAATTAACCTATAGTGAGAGTACTAACTATGCTATTAATTCCTATTTACTTAGAAATTATGAGTAAACAACTTGACCTTATATAGATGGTTGTCTATATTACATATATAGACAACCATCTATATAAGGAGGGTCGAAGAATGAATTATGAATCTCTTTCATTAGTATTAAAATCTCTAGCGGATCCAAATCGTATGAAAATAGTAGATGTGCTTTCTTGCGGTAGTTTGTGTGCATGTGATTTACTTGAATATTTTGATTTTACGCAGCCTACACTTTCTCATCATATGAAAGTACTTGAAAAAGCGGGTGTCGTTTGTGTAAGTAAAAAAGGGCAATGGCACCATTATTCATTGAGGGAAGAATTTGTTGTAGAATTTATGGAATCTATTCAACAATTACTTGTAAATAATGAAGACAACTGTGTATGCAAAGTAAAAGAAGGATCTAAGTAGGAGGAAAGTAAAAATGAAATCAAAAGGTAAAGCTGAAGGGTTAGGCTTTTTTGAAAAGTATTTAACTCTATGGGTAATCTTGTGTATGATAATCGGAGTATTGATTGGACAGTTTGCTCCAGCTATTCCTGATACATTAAGTCAATTTGAGTATTTTCAGGTCTCAATTCCAACGGCTATTTTGATATGGTTGATGATTTATCCTATGATGTTAAAAATTGATTTTACCAGTATTGTTCGTGCTGCTAAAAAACCTAAGGGATTAGTTATCACGTGCGTTACTAATTGGCTTATTAAACCGTTTACGATGTATGGCATTTCAGCACTCTTTTTTTATGTGATTTTCCAACAATTGATTCCAATAGAACTAGCAAAAGAATACGTCGCTGGTGCAGTTATTCTAGGAGCAGCACCATGTACAGCGATGGTTTTTGTGTGGAGCTACCTAACAAAAGGTGACTCTGCCTATACTTTGGTTCAAGTCGCAATCAACGATTTAATTATCCTAGTATTATTTGCACCTATTGTTGCTTTCTTGTTAGGTGTTGATAATGTAAGTGTCCCCTTAGCTACTTTATTACTGTCTACTGTTCTTTTTGTAGTTGTTCCATTGTTTTTAGGCTTCATTACTCGAGTGTTGATCATAAAAAAAAGAGGTTTAACCTATTTTGAAAATGTCTTCTTGAAGAAATTTGATTCAGTGACGATTATTGGTTTATTACTAACTCTGATCATTATCTTCTCCTTCCAAGGTGAAAGAATCATTGCTAATCCATTGCATATTTTATTGATTGCAATTCCTTTAACGATTCAAACGATTTTAATATTTACAATTGCTTATAGTTGGGCAAGATTTTGGAAGTTGCCACATAATATTGCTTCTCCTGCTGGAATGATAGGAGCAAGTAACTTTTTTGAGTTGGCAGTAGCGGTATCAATATCACTTTTTGGATTACAGTCGGGAGCAACTTTAGCAACAGTCGTAGGCGTACTTGTGGAAGTGCCAGTTATGTTACTTTTAGTTAAGGTTTCTAATAAAACAAAAGACTGGTTCATAAATCCGGAATCTTTGAGTGAAATCAAGAACGTATAAAGGATAGGTGTGGAGAAATGAAAATCATCATTATTGGATCTGTCGCTGCTGGAACAAGTGTCGCTGCAAAAGCAAGAAGAAATACGGAAGATGCAGAGATTGTTTTGTATGATAAAGATATGGATGTGTCTTACGCAGTTTGTGGGATTCCATATGCAGTGGGGGGAGAAGTGGAAAACTTTGATGAACTGACGCCTCGTAATGCTGAATGGTTTAAAAAAAGGTACGACGTAGATATTCATACCTCTCATGAAATAACTCAGGTTGACTATGATAAAAAATTGGTGCACGGAATCAATCTAATTACAAAAAAATCATTTACCAATAATTTTGATGTTTTAGTGTTGGCCACAGGATCGGTTTATAATACCCCAGAAATATTTGTTAATAGACATTTTGAGAATGTTTTTCAGGTGAAAAATATTTCGAGTGGGAAAAGTATCAAGAAGTTTGTAGATGAAAACGAGCCAAAAAAAGCAGTTGTCATTGGTGCTGGATATATTGGTTTAGAAATGGCCGAGCAGTTACAGAGACTAGGTCTTGAGGTCTCGTTACTTCAACGAAGTAAATATCCCATGTCCCATTTAGACTGGGACATGTCTTCAAGAATCATTAATGAAATGAAAAGGAAAAACACTGCCTTTTTCCCTGAAGAAACCGTCAGAAAAGTTAACGGTGATGGTAGTCTGAAGTCTATTGAAACGGCTAAAGGAACTATCTTTTCGGCAGATATTTTTGTATTAGCTACCGGAGTAAAGCCGAACACCGCATTAGCAAAATCCATGGGAATTAAATTAGGAATTACCGGAGCTATAGAAGTAAACGATAAGTTAGAAACCAATTTTCCAAATGTTTATGCTGTAGGTGATGTTGCAGAAAGTTTTGATCGCATAACTAGGCGACCAATTTATCGACCTTTAGCTTCAACAGCCAATAAAATGGGAAGGATCGCAGGAGATGTTATTACAGGTGGCAATCTACGACACAAGGGAATCTTAGGAACTGGTATTTTACGATTCTTTGATTTAACAATTGCTCAAACTGGTCTCACAGAAAAAGATGCTTTAGCAAATAATATAGCTATTACTACTTTATATAATATTAAACCTAATAAGCCGGACTATATGAATGGTAAAGAAATGGTGATCAAAGCAATCGCAAATAAAGAAAATGGGAAGATACTTGGGGCTCAAATCATAGGTTATGATGGGGTAGATAAGCGGATCGATGTGCTTGCTACTGCTATTTCATTTGGCGCAGCTGCTGAAGATTTATTTCACTTGGATTTAGCATATGCTCCACCTTTTTCTACAACAAAAGATCCCATTCATTATACTGGGATGGCTTTGAACAACGATATAAATAATGATACCCCGTTAATGACCCCTATAGAGCTATTGAGAAGAATTGATAGCGGCGAGAAATTACAAATTATTGATACCAGATCAAGAAAACAGTTTGAAACTTCGAAAGTTGAGGGAGCAATTCACATACCTTTAGCTGAGTTAAGAGATCGATATGAGGAATTGGATAAAGAATGTGTGACAGTAACTTATTGTAATAAAGGCGTTACTGGAAATGCAGCACAAAATATTTTACTGAACAAAGGATTTAAACAAGTTTATAATTTATCCGGAGGAAATAAAAACTATCAAGAAGTTTGTGAAACGATACAAAAATTATGATAGAATTACAAATATTGGAATAATTAGGAAGAAACTTATTTTGAGGTTTGATGTAACATTTGTATTTTTTTCAAGCTTCATTTTTTTATATATTATGGACTACTAGAGGTGAAATTGAAGATGGTAGATTTAACTAAAATTGAATACCGAGTTTTGATTTCATTATATGAATGCGAGGGAGGGATAACAAAACGTAACTTTGTAAAAAAATACCCAGAATTTAAGCTGAATACAGCTTATTTAGTTATTGATCGGCTAGTAGACAAAGGGTACTTAGAAATGAATTACTCAAAAAAAACTGAATTATCAGAAAAATTGTTTAGTCCAATCAAATCAATAACTGACTTCTATTCTGATATGTTTGGTATTTGCGCAGTTGATCGTACGGTGAAAAAAGTAATACGTGAACTAACTGATTATAGTCAAACAAGTTTTATTCTAGATAAAATAAGAGAAACAAAAAGATATGCAAAATAAATTTATATAGTTGGAATGAAAAGGTAAAATCTCATACTTATAGTCTTGGTATACAGTAAAAAAGAAATGGAGAAATGTCTATGGGACTTTTACATTTGCTTTATGTAATATTGTATTCAATTATAGTAATTAGCTTACTTATTTCCTATGATTTATTTGTAAAAAATTTTAAGAAACTCCATTTACGATATTCTTTTAAAATAATTATTGGTTTAATATTATTTGTATCGCAAATGTATTTTATCATAACTTTTGAGAGTGTAAAATATTTTGTGTAAATAGAAAAAAGGAAGTCCCTTCTGTAGAATAGAGTTACCACAACACATTCACA